>NZ_JAELUG010000018.1 GCF_016429255.1 Rhizobium sp. ASV8 | reverse complement strand
ACACCCGCTTGGATGAAGACATTTCCGCAAAGGCGACACCGCCGCGACTGACGGTGAAGCGGGCGCGATCCTCGGTATAGTTCGGGCCGACTGCCGGCTGCATACCCTCGAAACGCAGGCTGTAGCCGCCGAGTTCGGCCGTCTCGCCCGGCTTCATGCTGGTGATATTCTCCGTCTCGAACGTCGTCACAGCGACGATGCCGAGGACCGTGATGCCAAGGCCGGCATGGGCAAGCGCCGTCCCGAAGGCCGAGCGCGGCAGCCCGCGCAGCCGCCGCCAGGCGACAGCGGCGGCAACCTTGCCCACACCTGCCCGATACCAGAGATCAGCCAGTGCGCCGAAGACCATGAAGAAGCCGGCGGCAAGACCAAGGGCGGCCAACACCGGACCGCCATGCTTGAGATAGAACAGGACGAGGCCCGCAAGAAAGGCAAGAGCCGCCACGACATAGAGGCGCTGCAGTGCCCCAAGCAGATCTCCGCGCTTCCAGGCGAGCAACGGGCCAAAGGGAACCGCGATAAGGATCGGCGTCATCAGCAGGCCGAACGTCATGTTGAAGAAGGGCGGCCCGACGGAGATCTTGTCGCCCGTCAAGGTTTCCAGCGCGAGCGGATAGAGCGTGCCGGTCAGGACGGTGCCGCAAGCGACCGTCAGGATGAGGTTGTTCAGAACAAGCGCGCCTTCACGCGAAATCGGCGCAAACAGCCCGCCGGCGGCAAGCCTCGGCGCGCGGAAAGCAAAAAGCGCCAAAGCACCGCCGATGAAAATCAGAAGAATGCAGAGGATGAAGATGCCGCGCGTCGGATCGCTTGCGAAGGAATGGACCGAAGTCAGCACGCCGGAGCGAACGAGGAAGGTACCAAGCAGCGAGAGCGAGAAGGTGAGGATCGCCAGCAGCACCGTCCAGATCTTCAGTGCATCGCGCTTTTCCATGACCAGCGCCGAGTGCAGCAGCGCCGTGCCGGCGAGCCAGGGCATGAAGGAGGCGTTTTCCACCGGATCCCAGAACCACCAACCACCCCAACCGAGTTCGTAATAGGCCCAGTAAGACCCCATGGCGATGCCGAGCGTCAGGAAACTCCAGGCGGCGAGCGTCCAGGGTCGAACCCAGCGCGCCCAGGCAGCATCGATGCGGCCTTCGAGCAGTGCCGCAACGGCGAAGGAAAAGCAGACCGAAAAGCCGACATAACCGAGATAGAGCAAGGGCGGATGGATCGCAAGGCCGATATCCTGCAGGACCGGGTTGAGATCCTTGCCTTCGGCCGGTGCCGGATTGAGCCGAATGAAGGGGTTTGAGGTCAGCAGGATGAAGACCAGAAAGGCCGACGAGATCCAAGACTGCGCCGCCAGCACGTTGGCACGCAAAACATCCGGCAGATTGCGGCCGAACAGGGCGACCAGCGCGCTGAACAGCACGAGGATCAGCAGCCACAGCATCATGGACCCCTCGTGATTGCCCCAGACGCCGGAAATCTTGAAGATCAGCGGCATGAGCGAATGGGAATTGGCCCAGACGTTCAGCAGGGAAAAATCGGAGGCAACATAGGCGTAGGTCAGGACGCCAAAGGAAAAGGCCACAAGCAGGAACGTGACGACGGAACCGACGGGTGCAATATCCATCATCGACACATCGCCGCGCCGCGCGCCGATGACGGGCAGAATGGAGACGATAAGCGCCGTCGCCAGCGCCAGCACCAGGGCATAATGTCCAAGCTCGATGATCATCGGGTCGCCTCCTCGCCCTTCCACACTCCATCCGCCTTCAGCTTGTCGGCGACCTGCTTCGGCATGTAGCGCTCATCATGCTTGGCCAGCACGCTATCGGCAACGAAAACGTCACTGCCCGGTTCGAACTTGCCCTCAGTCACCACGCCCTGCCCTTCGCGGAAAAGATCCGGCAGGATGCCGTCATATTTTACCTTGATGGTATCGGTGCCGTCGGTCACGGCGAACTGCACCTGCGTACCTTGCCCACGCACGATCGAGCCTTCACCGACAAGCCCTCCCAGGCGGATCAGCGTTCCCGCATTGACGGGAGTCTTGGCGAGGTCCGCCGGCATGTAGAAATAAGCGACCGATTGGCTGAAGGCGAACAGGACAAGCAGGACAGCGGCGGCGATGAAGCTCATGCCGCCGGCAATGACAGCCATACGTTTCTGCTTGCGGGTCATTGCTGCTTCACCTCCGTCGGGAGTCCCAATTCCTTCGCCAAAGCCAGAAGCTGCTGGCCCTCTCCTCCCTCGGCCGGAAACGCCGCAAGGCCGCGCTTCAGCGCATCCGCGGCCCGCTCCCGATCGTTCAGAACCGCATAGGATCGGATCAGCCGCATCCATCCCTCGAAATTCTTCGGATCGTCCTTGAGCTTCGCATCGAGGCTTTCGACCATGCCGCGGATCATCTGCTGGCGATCGCCGCTGCTGAGCGCATTGGCGGCGGCGACGTCTTCGGCGGTAGGATTGCCCGGTGCGTTGGCGTTCGCAGGGGCCGTCGGCTGACCGCCATTTTTGACGATATGCTCGTTGACGGCCGCAAGCCAGGGCGCATCCGGCGGCGACTGCTTGACCAGCGCCTCGAAGGCGGTTTTCGCGTCCGCGGCCTTCCCCTCCTGCTCAAGCGCCAGCGCCAGATAGAAGAGCGTGCGCGGATTGGAGGCATCGAGCGCCAGCGATTGTTGCAGGACGCCGCGAGCATCGGCCGTCACGATGCCGTCGGCCTTGACCACCAGCACTTCGCCGAGATCGCTGAGCCGGGCGGCATTCGGCCCGAGTATGCGGATGACATTGCGATAGGCGAGCTCCGCGTCGCCGATGCGATTGGTCTTGAAATAGATTGGCGCCAGGACCTCCCAGCCCTTGGCGTCGTCTGGGTTCTTGGCCAGATGCTGTTCAATCTTGACGATGGAAATGGCGAGATCGCCTCCCGATTTCTCAAGACGCGCTTCCAGCGGCTGCGACGGCAGGCCGGGATTACCGTTGGCAAGATAAAGACAGAGGCCCACGATGGGCAGAATGGCGATGATGAACGCCTGGGAAAGACGATAGTTGCCGCGAGCGAGCGATTTCGCTCCGATCACCTCGTCCTTGGAAACGGCAATAAGGCGCCGCCCGATCTCGGCGCGAGCATAACCGGCCTCTTCCTGTGAGATCAGGCCGCCGGCTAAGTCACGATCCAGCTCGCGAAGCTGATCGCGATAGACCTCTGCCTCTCCGGAACGACAGTTTTCGGCCTCCTTCGCACCACGCAGAAGAGGATAGAGCAGCACAGCGCCGACAACCGCCGTGATAACGGCCACGAGAATCCAGAACAGCATACACGCCCATTACTTTAACGGGACGCTTATTCCAACTGAGAAAGCCTTGCTGACGAAGATTTGAGGCGTTTGGCCGCGCCCTTGCGGCGCGGGAAGCTGGTGCGTCTCCGCTTTTCTGAATCGCGAAAACGCCCATTCCTCTTGTTTGCCTGCGAATTTCCGACCAAAAGCCGCTAAACACTTTGCTGGATCGTGCTCTAGTCGAGCGGCGTCCAGGTGCCATCGTCATTGCGGCAGGCGGCGCCTCTCCCCGTCGTCGGCTTGCCGTCGACGGTTATGGTATGGGTATATTGCCGGCAGTTTTGCGAGCCGACCTGATATGGTGCGGCGGCAACGACCTCACCGCTGGCACCCCGGCCCTTCCAGACCACGGGCTGACCAAGCGGTGCGCTTTCCAGCGCCCGATACTCCGCCTCCAGCGCCCGCTGCTTGTCGTTGTCGCTGAGCTTGATGCCTGTACGGTCGATAATGCCGCCATCGAGCGCCGCGATAAACGTCGCCGACGCCGGCGGCTTCGGCGAGGAAAGCAGGCTACCGCTACCGTCTTTGCCACTCGTGGTGGAACAACCGGAAAGCGCAATTGCTGCGAAGAGAGAGGGAATGACCAGGAAAAAGGTACGAAGCTTCATACAACCGAACCAGTAACAAAAAGCAAAACCATAGGTACTGCGATGCGGCATCATCATGACCCACAATCTCTTTTGGCATCAAGGCGTGCGTCACGCAACATCCTTCATCAACCCCGGCAGAATTAGGCTGGCACGAAGGCCGCCCCACGCGCCCCGGGACAGCTCGAACCGGCCTTGATATTCATTGGTGATCTCGCTGACGATCGACAGGCCAAGACCTGTGCCCGGCTTGCTCTCATCGAGCCTGCGGCCGCGCTTCATCGCCTCGCGGATCTGATCCGGCTCAAGGCCAGGCCCATCGTCTTCTACCACCAGTTCAACCCAATGGCGGCGCGCGGGGTCGATCCCCTTGACTTCGGCCGGCGCTTCGCTTGCAACCAGACGTACCTTATGCTCGGCAAAACGGGCGGCATTTTCCAGGAGGTTTCCAACCGTCTCCTCCAGATCCTGCTGCTCCATGGCAAGCGCCAGATTGGGGGAGACGGCGAGTTCGAATTCCTTGTCCGCGTTGAGTCGCCGCATGACGCGGACAAGCCTCTCCAGCGCCGGCTCAGCTTCCGTTCGGGCAAGCACGGAGTCACGCTGCGCCGCGATGCGGGCACGGTTGAGATAGGATTGCACCTGCCCCTGCATGGCTTCGGCCTGGTTCTTCACCAGGTCGCCATGCGAACGCTCCAGCACGCGGGATTCGTTGAGCAGCACTGCAATCGGCGTTTTCAGCGAATGAGCGAGATTGCCGACCTGCATGCGCGCACGCTCGACAATGCGCCGGTTGCTCTCGATCAGGGCGTTGATCTCGTTGGCAAGCGGCAGGATCTCTCGTGGGAAATCGCCTTGCAAGCGCTCGCTCTCGCCGGCGCGGATGCGCTCCAGCGCGGCGCGGGCCTTGTCGAGAGGTTTCAGGCCGAACAGAATGGCGAGCGCGTTGACGATCAGACTACCAACCCCGAAGCCGACCAACGCGAAATAGAGGCTGTGGGAAAAATTGCGGACATCATCCTCGACGACGGCGACGTTGCCGGTGACGCGAAAGCGGGCAGCATGGTCCGTATCAAACTGGATTTCGGTTTCAGCCACCTGCACGCGGTTTCCGAAGGCGTCCGTGACAATGTAATAGCGCTGGTACAGCTTGTCGAAGGGCGCCTCCAGCACTGACAACACCGGCAGGTTCGACGCGCCGAGCGACGGCGATACCAGCGGTGCCGAGGTATAGGTACCGAGAGGCTCGACTATCCAGTACCAACCGGTCTTCGGCTGGGCGAAGCGCAGGTCGCCAAGCTCCGGTTTGCCTGATAGCGCACCCTGATCCCCGATCGTGACCGAGTTGATCACGCTGGAGAGCTGTGCCCGCAGCAAGTCCTGAAAGCCGCGCTCGGCGCTTTTGCGATAAATATTGGAGATCACGAGGCCGATCACCACCAGCGCCACTGCCGACCAGAGCGTGGTCAGCAGCAGGACGCGCGCGGTAAGCGACTTAATTCGCATTGGTCGGAGCTTGGATGCGGTAACCAAGGCCACGGACCGTTTCGATCAGATCAACACCCATCTTCTTGCGCAGGCGGCCGACGAACACCTCGATCGTATTGGAATCACGGTCGAAATCCTGATCGTACATATGCTCCACCAGCTCGGTGCGTGAAACCACTTCGCCCTTGTGATGCATAAGATAAGCAAGCAGCCTGTATTCGTGGGAGGTCAGCTTCAACTGCTTGCCGTCCACCGTCGCCTTCGAGCTTTTGGTATCAAGTCGCACAGGACCGCAGACGATTTCCGACGATGCATGGCCGGCGGCGCGGCGGATCAGAGCGCGGATGCGAGCCAGCACCTCTTCGACATGGAATGGCTTGGCGACATAATCATCGGCGCCCGCGTCGATACCGGCAACCTTGTCGCTCCAGCGGTCTCGCGCGGTGAGGATCAGAACAGGGGTCGCGCGACCGGCGCCGCGCCATTTTTCCAGCACGGTAATTCCATCCATTTCCGGCAGGCCGATATCAAGGATGATCGCGTCATAGGGCTCGGTATCGCCGAGAAAATGTCCCTCTTCACCGTCAAAGGCCGTATCCACCACGTAGCCGGCCTCTTTCAAGGCTTCGGCAAGTTGGCGATTGAGGTTGATATCGTCTTCGACAATGAGAATGCGCATGTTTGGACCCAATTTCCCCGGTTCGATAAACGCTACTGCAAATCGAGCTACAGTGGAATCACGAAAACAATAAGAATTTGTGTTGGATTCAAGGCTTTAGAGCCCCTACCAAGCTTTAAGGCTCAAGATGCCCATGCTCACATCGGCACCTTCATCGTCACCTTGCGCGGACGTTGCCCATTGCCCTGGATAAGGACCGTTACGATGCAGCTGTCGCCGGATGGCTGCACGGAAAGGAGCTGGCCGCCGGTTTTTTCCACAACTTGGTCTGCGGCCTCGCTGCAATCGTTGCTCACTCGGGCCACGAGGGTCGTCGGCGGCGCGGGCAGAACAGTCGAGCCGGCCACCACAAGGGCCGCGGCTGCTATGCTTGATAATGAGGCCATGCTTCGGACTTCCCACAGGGACATTAACTTGAGCAAATATGTACCCAAACACGTCTGAATGGCAAATGAATGGGCTGTAATTTTCCGTTTTCAACACGTTCAGCGGATCCGAGAGAAGATTTAACCGTTTGAATTTATTGAATGTGCGACCGGCGAGCCACGACGACGATAGCGGATCGGCGCCAAGCGCGCGTATCTCCGGTCAGATCTTGTAGCAATGCCTGTTCGAGCGGTATCTAAATAGCTGCTGGCGGCAGAAGCAAACTACAGGCTCAGCCAATTTTAATCATTCTCTAATATCACTGATCACAGGAGCGCGGTCCGAACGGCCCCGCCTCCGCGGCCGATGCGATTGGCCTGAAGGTGTCTTGCTGGCGCTAGACATCCTGCTTTCCTTGAGTCTTTTGAACTGCTTGAGGCGGCTTTCTTTCAAATTGAATCCGCGACCTCAGAGGCTGATTCAAGAACCTCATGCGACGAATCGGGTTGCCGACAATTCGATTCCGCCGCTACGCACAATCGCTTGAAATAACTAAAGCGCGTCGCGATCTCTAAGATTCGCTTCACGCGCTTTAGCTCTTTGATTTCACGCATGTCGTAGTCGCAAAACCGCTGCACACTTTTGCGCGACATGCTCTAGGCAGGCCGGCCCGCAGTTTCGGCGCCGTTCAGAACGGCTCACGCACGGCGACCGATGTCTCATAGTCCGCGGCGATCCGCATCTCGCGCAGCGGACGCACGCGCTCGATCGAGCGCTGATAATTCGGATGGGCCTTATAGGCTGCAAGCGCGGCCTCGTCGTCGAATTCGCCATAAACGACAATATCGACGTCCGTGCCGAGCTGATCGGTCTTCACGTTCATTCCGATTTCCAGCAGGCGAGCGTGCGAAATGGCCGTCAGGATCGAGAGGCCCGAGCGAACCTCTTCAAGCTTGGCGCGATCGGGAACGGTGAAGAAGACGATATGACGGATCACGCGACGTTTCCTTGTACACGGGCGAAGGCACCGCGCGATATCACGCGCATCCGCTCAATTCAATGAAGAGGCGCCGCTCAGCCACCAGAGAACGTTGTCGCAGGTCTCGCGCATCACCATTTTCCGCGCGTCGCCCGGCATGGTATCGTTTCCTCATGACAGATGAGGAACTCGTTAGGCTGGCCCTTGGCCTGCCCGAGACCGCGGAAGGCTCGCATTTCGGGACTCGCGATTTTCGGGTGCGGGGCAAGATCTTCATGACCCTTCCGGGCCCGGATTTCTGCGTCGTGAAACTGACGCCGGATCAGCAGAAAATGGCCTTGGCGACCATGCCGGAACATGTCTCCCCCGTTCCAGGCGGATGGGGTCTGAAGGGCTCGACGCGTCTCTTCCATCATCACGCCGATGGGGACGCGATCGAGACGCTCGTACGGCGTGCCTGGCGGAATGTGGCGCCGAAATCTATGGCTTTGCCGGCGGATTAGGCAGCATATCGTCTTCGACGGTCAGCGGCCAGTCGACCACGAAGTCCTCGAAGTCGTCGAGATTGACATCATCTTCGCTCACCGTGCGTCCCCGCGCGGAAACGCCGGCTATGTGCACCGTCTCCGGATCACCCGAGATCAGCGGATGCCACCAGTAGAGATCGCGGCCGTCCTTGACGAGACGGTAGGCACAGGTCGGCGGCAGCCATTCCAGCTCGGGCACCTTTTCCGGGGTGAGTTGCACGCAATCGGGCACGAAATCCCAGCGGTTCGGATAGCTGGTGCAACGACAGCTCTCGCCATCCATCAGCTTGCAGCGGATCGAGGTGAAATAGACGTCGCCACTATCCCACTCTTCCAGCTTGTTGAGACAACAGAGCCCACAGCCGTCGCACAGGCTTTCCCACTCCGACGAACTCATCTCCGTCAGGGTCTTGCTTTTCCAGAAGGGTATTTCGTCTGTCATCTTCATTGTCCTCGCCGCCCGGCCAAGGGGAATTCGGGCTGCGGCATGCATGTCTCTTGTTCTTTTCTCTAAATCAACCAATTATTCAATTCGCCGATCTATGAGATAATAGGCTCTGCGCGTGCCATAAGGAAACGCGCAATGTCCCAGCATAATTCCTAAATCGGAACCGATTTAGGAATTATGCTGCAGATTTTGAGTAGTACAGCGACCTTTGCACGTCATATGCGACGCGCGGCGCTGTAATGTGGTCGGGAAGTAGAGCGTGGAAGACCCATCCAATCGAGAAAACGGGCCAAAGTCCGAGCCCGAAGCGCCACAGGATAATGGGGCTGGCAAGCCGCGGCGCCGCAAGCGGTATTTCTTCCTGCGCCTCGATTCCTGGATCGATTCCACTCTTTGGAACGCTGGCTTCCGTCTTGCGGAAGCTTGGGAAGAGATCACCATCTTCTTCCGCCGTTTCCGCGTACGTGGTTGGAAACGCATCGTTTTCGAGTTGCTCGGAGAAGGCCTGACGCTGGGTGCCGCCGGCTCCGTCGTCATGTTGATGCTCGCCATGCCGGCTTTCGAGGCGACGCAGGGCGACTGGCGCAATCGCGGCAACTTCGCCGTTACCTTCCTCGACCGTTACGGCAACGTGATCGGCCATCGTGGCATTATTCACGAGAATTCCGTTCCGGTCGATCAGCTGCCGGACTATTTCATAAAAGCGGTGCTTGCGACCGAGGATCGGCGTTTCTTCGACCATTTCGGCATCGACGTCATCGGCCTCTTCCGCGCGGTGACCGTGAATGCGCAAGCGGGCGGAGTGGTCCAGGGCGGCTCGACGCTGACGCAGCAGCTTGCCAAGAACATTTTCCTCAGCAACGAACGCTCCATCGACCGCAAGATCAAGGAAGCCTTCCTGGCGATCTGGCTTGAAGCCAATCTCTCCAAGAAAGAGATCCTCAGTCTCTATCTCGACCGTACCTATATGGGCGGCGGCACTTTCGGCGCGGCGGCGGCCGCCCAATTCTATTTCGGCAAGAGCATCACCGACGTCAATCTGGCGGAGGCAGCCATGCTCGCCGGTCTGTTCAAGGCACCGGCAAAATATGCGCCGCACGTCAATTTGCCGGCGGCACGCGCCCGCGCCAACGACGTACTGTCCAATCTGGTTCAGAGCGGGCTGATGACCGAGGGCCAGGTGATTGCCGCGAGGCGCAATCCCGCGTCCGTCGTCGACCGCGCCCAGATCGAAACTCCCGATTATTTCCTCGACTGGGCCTTCGATGAAGTCCAGCGCATCGCGACACGTTTTCCGGAGCGCTCGCTGATCGTTCGCACGACCATCGACATGGGATTGCAGAAGGCGGCGGAGGATTCGGTTCAGTCCAGCCTGCTGGAATATGGCGAACGCTATCATGCCAAGCAGGGCGCGAGCGTCATGATCGAAAACGGCGGCGCCGTCCGTGCCATGGTCGGCGGCAGTGACTACGGCGAGAGCCAGTTCAACCGCGCGACCAAGGCACTACGCCAGCCGGGCTCCTCCTTCAAGATCTACACCTATTCCGTGGCTATGGAGAGCGGGATGACCCCGACCTCGACCATCGTCGACGCGCCGATCACCTGGGGCAACTGGAGCCCGCACAACTACGAAAACCGCTATGCCGGCAAGGTGACGCTGACGACGGCGATCGCACAATCGATCAACACGATCCCGGTTCGCCTGGCCAAGGAAAAGCTCGGCATTCAACCCATCCGCGACATGGCCAAGGCCATGGGCGTGGAAACGCCGATCCGCAACGACAAGACCATTCCGATCGGCACTTCGGAAGTGACCGTGCTCGATCAGGCAACGGCCTATGCGGTTTTCCCGGCCGACGGCATGCAGTCGCGACGCCACGGCATCGAGCAGATCACCGGCTATGACGGCAAGGTGCTCTACGATTTCACCCGCGACGAGCCGGCCGCCAAGCGCGTGCTGAGCGAGAAGGCCAATTCCTATATGAACCAGATGCTGACGCAGGTTCCGGTGATCGGCACCGGCCGCAAGGCGGCTCTGGACAATGGCATCGTCGTCGGAGGCAAGACCGGCACGACGCAGGCCTATCGCGACGCCTGGTTCATCGGCTTCACCGGAAATTACACTTGCGCCGTGTGGTTCGGCAACGACGACTATACCTCGACGAACAACATGACCGGCGGCACGCTTCCGGCCATGACCTTCAAGAAGATCATGGATTACGCCCATCAGGGCATCGTGCTGAAACCGATTCCGGGGATCAGCGATCCGTTCCCCGCACAGAAGCCTCAGACTGCATCCGCCAAGAAGCCGGCGGATCCGGCAAATGGCGGCTTGCCACCGCTGGTGCGCCCGCGTTCCCTTTCGGTGGACTCCACGAAGATCCTGCGTGATATCGGCGAAAAGCTGAAAGAGGCGGCTCCCCTCGAAGCCCAGAAGCTCGCGGTGGCGGAGTAACGAGCGTCCGGCAAGAGCCGGACGACCTGCCGGCATACATCCCAACGGCTTCCGCCGATCGCTCGAAACGGGACGCTCTTCCGTCGAAATTGGCTGATGGGCGTGGGACCGGCTGACGCCCGTGTCAGGTTGTCGGGTGTCCTGTCATTCCGTCTGGGAAAATCGACATAACCGGCCGCAGAAACACCCTGCCCTTCCCCCTGCCGCCAGAATCAGGAATAAATCAATATCGATTTGTCACGAGGACGATCCCAGGGTGTTCCGAGTTCCCTTTCTTGTTGCGCTTTCGCTGCTGATCGCTTTCGGCGGCGGGATCATGTTCACGCTCTTTGCGTTGAACGCGACATCCGGTTTCGGCGCAATTAAGCTCGGCGCGTGGCAGGCATTTCCGGAAATGCAGACCGCGGATGCGGACCCTTACGCGAAGTCGCATCGAGCCCGCGCGGGCCGGCTGCTCTACGGCACGGCCGAGGGGCTGGTCTTTACCGCCTCGGACGACGACAGCCGCGCCAGGCTGACCGCGAGTTGCAGCTATCGTATCAGTGGCCAGACGCCGCCGGCGCGCCTTTGGACGCTCTTCATCGCCGGTAATGATGGCCAGCCCATTGAAGCGGGCGCCGGCCGCCCCTCCACCATCAATTCATGGGTCGTGCTGCGCAACCCGGACTCAAGTTTCAGCATCACCGTTTCGCCGAATGCGCAGGCGGGCAACTGGCTCGCGCTACCCGCCACCGGCAATTTCCGGCTGGTGTGGACTCTCCTGGATTCGCCGGCAGCCAGCAGCTCCGGCCTGATCGATCTTACGATGCCGAAGCTCGAGAAAATCGGGTGCGGCAATGTTTAAATTTGTTTTCGCCGTTCTGACCGGCCTTTTCGGCGCAGCGCTGCTGCATATTGTCATCATCCTGTCGCTGCCGCATTTTTCCGACCGCGATGCCTACACCCGTGTCTCGGACGAAGGCGACGAGAACCATTTCTACGTGCTCGACGACGAGGATGACGAAGCGGGGCTCTCCAACACCGATCCCTATATCCGCACCGCCGTTTGCGCCTTCGACATCGAAGACAAGCCGGTGCATCTGACCGCAAAGGGCAAGGTGCCTTTCTGGTCGCTTGCCGTCTATGATGCCGCTTCCAACGAAGTGTTCAGCATGAGCGACCGCACCTCGGTCGGCGGCGCGCTCGACCTGCTGCTTGCCTCTCCGGTCCAGCTGACGGGCATACGCAAAGCGCTGCCGCCAGCTCTTGCGCAATCAATCCTGGTGGAAGCTCCGCGCACGCAAGGCTATGCGGTCCTGCGCACGATGGCACCGCAGGCGAGCTTCAATGATGCGGCCGGGGAATTTTTGTCGCAAGCCGGCTGCGACGAGTTCGGCGACAATTGATTATTGGCTGGTGACGACGGTTACACTGCCAGTCGACCCGATTGTGAGAGCACAATACGCCTCAGCAACCAAAGGGCGCGTTCTAACGCGCCTCCTGCGTCTTAAGGACGGGTGCTACTTGCCTTTCGCCCGCTTCGGTCCAGCTCCCGGACGATGGGTAGGAGTGTCCAGATGCTCGTAGCGCACCCCGGTAAACAGCAACACCCTGGCTTCCACCGGTTCCTTCTGGACGCGCGGCGGCTGGCGTAAGCGCCAGTCCGAAAGAGATATTATCTTTGCCATTCTCGTCTCCATTTACGTCTCGAGACGGATGAACTTGCGACTGATTTCACCCTACCCGCCACTGAGGCGGGCTAGCGTATCCCTTTCTCAACCCTATCCTTCTCGGTCGAGACCCGGGACCATTTACGCCTTCTCGCGGCATTTCCGGAACGCCTCGGCATGGGCTCCGATGTCGGTTTCCATGCCTTCCTTGCATCTGATGACATTCTGCCAACGGCTGCATTCACCGGAATTCAGACATATTGCAGTTAACAGAATGCTAATCTTCGTCGCACGCCATCCTTTGCACGAGTCGTCATGGTCTATTAACGCTGCGATAGGCGCTTTGGTTTCATCCATCGCGGAAAAATGTCGGGCGTCAGTTTTTCCATAAAATAAAATAATATCAGTAGTTTATTTCAAATATCGACGTAGATGAAAAAAGCGTCGTCCCTGAATTCGTTGCATAAAAGCGTCACGCAAATATTATTTGCGCTCACGAAAAATTAACGTATTGTAAGGCGGATAATCGAGGGCGAAACATGTTTGCGACGGGCAATTCCGTCTTCTCTCCAGAGGATGTCATGGTCCTGCGTGGCGCGCTCGATGAGTGGTGCCAGGAAAAGCGGATCGACATCAAAAGCGCCGAAGCCCAGTTCGCAGCGACGGCAGCGCTTGGCCTTTTTCAATCCGGCTACAACACATCGGAAAAACTTCTGACCGCCTTGCGCGAGCATAGAGGCATCTAAGTCTTTGCGCTTTTTCGAGACTTGTCGCGGCTAGAGCAAATGCCTGTGGACAAGCCTGCCGAGGTCTCCTAGCCTCCTTAAATCAAAGCCCTCATAGGTTGAATTTGGAAACAGGCACTCCTACGGCGAAAGTGGCCTATGGCGGGCCATAGCCTCTGATCTCCCGATCATCCCGCGGAAACATCGCCGTTTCCTTCGCGCAAGCTTAACGCGCAATTTTTATTTGGATTTTAATAAAGTTTTCACGAACCATTAACCCAACCGGCCTTAGTCTTTCCCGAAAGCCAGACAAGGACGGTCGTGTCCATACCCATTTCGCCAATCGCTGCCGCGGATGCCCCGTTACCGGGAAGCGTCATTCGGCACGAACCGAAGGTGGTGTGGTGGCATCGACGCTCGACAATCCGGCTCCCCGTGTTTTTGTTCTGCGTATCAGTATGGGTGTTTGCGTGCGTGACCGGTTTCGAGACCTTGAAGAACCTGCAACAGTCCGGAAAAAGGACGTGGTTCTGATGGCAACGATCACCAGTTTCGAAGGCATGGGACACCCTTCCAAATCGGAACTTCGCCAGTTCGCCGAACTGTTCACGCCAGTCTTCCAGGCTTCCTCGGATGAGGCAAAGCGCCAGGCCGTGGCCGCGCTTTCCCAGTGCCCGACAGTGCCGCAAGCCGTCGCCCTTTTCATCGGCTGTCAACCGATCTCCATCGCAGCGCCTTTTCTCACCAGTTCCCAGGCGATCGACGACGACACGCTGATCACCATTGCCCGCACGCAGGGCGCAGCCCATGCCCGAGCGATCGTCAGCAGGCCATCGCTGTCACCCCGGGTGATCGACGCGCTCGTCGGCCTGCATCAGGCCGAGCCGGATCGAGGCATGGCAATGCAGGGCGCTGCAACGAACTTGCCCGCGGCTAAAACCGAAACGTCCGAAGCCGAGCGGTTTGCGCGCGAAGAAGCGCTGCGCATGCAGATCAAACAGGCCGCACGTCACCTGGCGCGGGACGACAGAGATCGCCTTGGCCTACGCAGCCTTGGAGAAATGCAGGAAGCCCTGCTCGTTCGCTTCGCGCGTGAACGTGATGCTCTGCAGTTTGCGACCACGCTCGCCGATGCACTTTCCTCCAGCCAATGGCTTGCGGAACGCATCATGCTCGACACGTCCGGCCAACAACTGGCGGTGACGCTGGTGAGCCTTGGCATGGGCATTGCGGATGCGGTCTACTCTCTTGAGCGCTTCTATCCGCACCTGACGGAACGGCACGGCAGCGTCAGCCGCGCGTGGCTCGTGCTCGATGGCATCGATGCCGAAGAAAGCCAGGCCCGCGTCGAAGCATGGCGTCGAGCCGACAGCTATACCTATCTTCCGCAAAACAATATCGCGCCTCGCCCGGCCACGCCGCTATTCGGCGCCAAGTCCGTGTCGATCCGCGAATTGAAGGTGGCCGGCAAGCGATAGATAATCGCCGCTTTTCTTCGGCGCGAAAACGCTCTCGGAAAATCAATCCAGGGGATTGGAGCGAGTCTCAGCCAACGGAACGATATCGGCTATGTCGTCCGTTTCCAGCTCGACAATCCACAGATCCGGGTCGAATTTCAGCTCGCGATCGAGTGTCTCGCGGACCTCCGCCTGCTCCTTCCGGTCGATGCGAACCTCGAACAGGCGCCCTCCGCCCCCTTCTCCGTCGAAGAAGCTCTGTGGCGCCGGAGCATAAAGGGTTTCAAGGCCATCGCGGAAACGCTGGCGGATGAAGATCGCTCCCGCCTGCTCTTCGCCCTTCCGCTCCACAGCCGCGAAATCGCCCCGAGCAAACATTCGGCGCGTCATGGCTGATACGAAGATGTCGCTGCGCAATCTCATGATCGAGCTATAGCGGCGCTCGGGCGGCGAGGCAATTGAAGCGGCGGATCAAAGCGCGCCGATATCCTGCAGTTTCTTCAATACGGCCATGTTCGGCTCGCCCGTCTCCTGCAAGCGATAGTGCTTCTGGAATCGGCGGATGGCGGCCTTTGTCTGCTCGCCGGCGACACCGTCGATGCTGACATTGCTATAGGCAATGTTGCTCAGGCCCTTCTGGATCTGCATGACCATATTGAGCTTGGTGACCGGATCGCTCGACACGGGCTTCGGTGCAACGGCGCCGGTCCTCATGTTTTTGTCTGCGTTCTGGATTGCGGCAGCAACCGGATCGATGGCATCGGCGGTCGCGGAAACGTTGACCGGGCGTTCTGTGGGAAAGGCGGCCGCGCTTGCCTTGACCGCTGTCACGGGTGCGGAGCCGGCCGCATTGCTGGCCTTCAAGGCGGCCAGAAGCTCAGGTGTCGGCGTGCCGGTCTGCGCAAGGCCGGACGCTTCCTGGAAAAAGAGAATGGCGGATGTCGTGCGCGAGCCGGGGACGCCGTCTGCCGCGCCGTCATAAAGGCCGTGGCGGATGAGTTCGGCCTGAACGTCGGCAACCAGTTTCGATGGAGCCGCGGCCTGCACGGCGGTCGGTTTTCCCGAAGGTCCACCCGCGGTAGGCGCGGTTGCGGCCACCGAATCCTGCCGCTCGATGCGGAAGGTCGTGACGTTGCCGGCATCAGCCTGCTGCGCATGCAGGAACGATTTGCGGCCGGGGATCTGATAGGGCGATGCGGGATCGCGGGTACGCAGCAGGGGCGATGGATGGATGCCCGGCTGATACCAGAGCGCATTCGCCGTGACGAAGCCGAAAACACCGAGAAAGAGAGCAATGCCTCCGGCGATGGCGGGATGCCGACCGACCGCGCCGCCAAGCAGACCCGCAAACGCGCACGCGCCGCGAAGGCCAAGACCGCCGAGCGCAGTACTGCCACGCAGGCTGAGATTGCCGAGGGCCATCACTCCGCGAGAAGCGAAGCCAGGCTGCTTGCGTTTGCCCTTGCCTCTTCCCTTAGGCGATTTTCGCTTTTGCGGCGCCATCCATCCCTTCCTCTTTTCGTCCTTCACTTATCTCCACAGTATGTTTCAGACGCGGCGGAAAATCGACGGGACGATTGACATCCACAGGCTGTTGCGCGGCCGAGGCGCCCGAACCGTCGAACGGAATAAGGATCGTGATCACCGTGCCCTCGCCCGGGGCGCTGGCGATAGAGAAGCTTCCGCCATGCAGGGCAACGAGCCCCTTGACGAGCGATAGGCCAAGACCGGTACCGGCATAGCGGCGGGTGTAGTCGTTCTGGATCTGCACGAAAGGTTGCCCCAGGGAGGCCAAACGTTCGCTGGCAATGCCGATACCGGTGTCGCCGACCGAAAGCTTCAGCATACCGTCGGTCAGTGTCGCATCCACGGTGACCGCGCCACCGGCATCGGTGAACTTGATCGCATTGCCGACGAGGTTGATCAGGACCTGCTGAATGGCGCGCTGGTCGGCAACCACATCGCCAAGGCCGCGCTGAACGCGGCTCGAAAGGGTTAGCCCCTTTTCCTTGGCCTGTAGCGCCAACATCGCTTCGCATGTCGCAATGGAGTCTTCGATCGAGAAGGATTCCATCAGCAGTTCATAGCGGCCGGCCTCGATCTTGCTCATGTCGAGCATGGTATTGACCACCGACAGCAGATGCGCACCGGACTGGCGGATCAGGCCGACATATTCGCGCTGGCGGTTGTTTTCCAGCTTGCCGAAATATTCGCCGCTGAGGATATCGGAAAAGCCGAGGATCGCGTTGAGCGGCGTGCGCAGCTCGTGGCTGACGGCGGCCAGGAAACGTGACTTAGCGTCATTGGCCGATTCCGCTTCCGCCGTCTTGCGCGCGGCATCGTCCCGCAGTTGCTGGTCTTGCGAGATGTCCCGCAGCTGACTGACGATCGCGGTCAACCGCCCGTCAGCGTCGCGACGCGCGGTCAGTTCCACGCGAACATGAACGAATTGCTGGTCACTGCCGATGACGGCGGAGCGTTCCAGCCGCAGATCGACACAGAAGGCGTCCTTGCCCTGGCGAAGCACATCGATCGCCTGCAGGAAGACGATTCGGTCCGATACATGGATCTGATCGATCAGACCCCGGCCCGTCGGGTCGCGCATCCAGCTCAGGAACTCCGCGCGATCACGGCCCCCGACCGTGGTGACGTTACCCTGTGGATCGAGCAGCAATACCAGGCCGAAAGCGGCTTCCAGCATCAGATCATGATGCTCAACGAGGACGGCTTCTGCAGACTGACCGGCTGGCCGCTGGCGCGACAGCGCGATGCTACCGACAGCAGAGAACAGAAAGGCGGCGCAAACCGTCGCCACACCGGCAGGCAGAGCAACGGCTGGGCTGGTTATAAAGGAGAGGCCGGCGGGAACCGCAAAAAGCGCCACGGAGGAGGCAAGCGCAAGCCGGCGAAGGATCGCCAGCTCCTGTGTCCGGACTTCGCCATTGCCACTCGTCCCGGAGAGCCAGCTTCCGCTCACCCGGTCTACGAAGGCTACGGCTCCGACAGCCATGTCACTCAATACGCGCACACTACAATCCGTCAAAACGGTCTCTTATTGGACTGCACAATAGGCCTTCGCGACTTAAGGAAAGAATAAAGGGAGAACTCGCCGACTGGCCGAAAAAGCGCCAAAGTCTCGTTTTGGCGCAGAATGCGAGACCTTTGTTTTTTGTGGTTAACAGCAGGTAAGCAGCGGATTTTATTCATATTTCTGCCGCGCGTTAACTTTTTCGACAAGGCCTGACGCCGCAAAGCCCTGCATATCAGGCGGATAGAGCGAGACATGCTTAACAGCAATCGCTACAATTTGAACTAAGTACGGTGCGAATTCGGAAAGCTAAAATTTGAATCAAATTTGCCGAAAAAGCCGCCGAGTTTTGAAAAGCGATGTTGTCCTCTGCCGGATAGGGTCAAGCCACATCGGACGAATGAAGTCCGAATTCGGCGATTGCGCCGACCGACAGAGAGGATGGGCAGGAAAATGTGGTTTCTGATTAGAGCGGGGTTCTGGTTTTCGCTGGTTCTCATGTTCCTGCCGATCTTTGCCAAGCCCGAAGGCGGACCGCGGCCGGCTGGCGAAGCGACTCTGCAGGTTTCCGACGCAATTTCGGCGGCCTCGGGCGTTGTTCAATATGTCGGCGCCATGTGCACCGAAAAACCTGAGGTCTGCGCCAAGGGCGGCGAAACGCTGACGGCGCTCGGCTATCAGGTCGGTGACGGTGCCCGCGTCGCCTATGACATGCTCGGTCGCCACTTCAAGGATCAGTCTTCCAACACCCCTGCCAACGTTGCCGCGACGGCGCGTGCGGATGTGGAGCAGATTGCCGCCACGGCGCAGCCGATGCCTGCAAAGCGCATCATGGGAACTGAGACGGCCGATGTGGTCGTGACCGGAACGGTGCGGCTGCCCAATTCCATACCGCTGCCGAAGCCACGCCCGCGGACCTGAAACGCCTCGTTCCTTCCCCACCCGGCGCCGCGAGCCTTTGCATGGCCCGCGGCGTTCTTTTTTGCCGCGGGTTCAAATCATCAGCCGTTTCGCCTATATCCAAGATCAACGGATAATCTGGACAGATACAATGACTGCGCTTGATAAGATCATCGACGACTTCGCCTTCCTAGACGAATGGGAGGATCGCTATCGCTACGTGATCGAACTCGGCAAGGCGCTGCCCGATCTGCCCGATGACAAACGGACGCTGGAAAACAAGGTGCAGGGCTGCGCAAGTCAGGTCTGGCTTGTCACGCATGCATCCGGAGACCCTGAAAACCCGATACTGACCTTCGAGGGCGATTCCGACGCGCATATCGTGCGTGGGCTTGTGGCCATCGTGCTTGCCACCTATTCCGGCAAGCCGGCTTCGGAAATCGCCGCGCTCGATGCACTTGACGTCTTTGGAAAGATCGGGCTGGTCGAGCATCTGTCGTCGCAGCGCGCCAATGGATTGCGTTCGATGATCAAGCGCATCCGCGAAGAAGCCAGCATCAGGACTGCGGCCTAGATCGTCTTCGCTTTAAACCGTGCGCCGGCATATTGAATCGACGCCTGCTTGGCTGTCATAAACAAAACCCGGCTCGAAAGCCGGGTTTTGGAAGTTTCCGAAACTCTTAGCGAGAGCCGCGCTTGCGGCGTTGGCCGAGGCCCATTTCCTTCGCGAGCCGGGAGCGTGCTTCTGCGTAAGCAGGCGCCACCAT
This sequence comes from Rhizobium sp. ASV8, assembly GCF_016429255.1. Taxonomy (GTDB): domain Bacteria; phylum Pseudomonadota; class Alphaproteobacteria; order Rhizobiales; family Rhizobiaceae; genus Rhizobium. The sequence continues at coordinate 56,079 of NZ_JAELUG010000018.1, read as the reverse complement.
CGGATAGTCGGCAGCGAGATCCCACTTTTCGCGATATTCTTCCGGGGAGAGCCCGTGATGGGTCATCAGGTGACGCTTCAGCGACTTGAAGCTGCCGCCACATTCCAAGCAAGTAATCTGGTCGTCCTGGACCGACTTGCGAACCGATACGGCCGGCTTCTGCTTTTCCACGACAGCAACGGCAGGGGCCGGGGCGGAGGTGTTGCTCAAGGCGGAATGTACGTCGGAAATCAAATTCGGAAGGTCACTGACCGGTACGACATGGTTGCTGACATAGGCCGCAACGATGTCGGCAGTCAGTTCAACCAGTAACTCCTGCCCATTGCCAAGGGCCGCGTCTGACATTGTGTTCTCCTGTTCATCGGCTTGCTTGCTGCACCGCGCCCCCACAGAGCGCGTAAGGTACAGCGTTGCTATATGATCTGCGCTCAGCTCAGAAATCTGTTGATCATCAAGTTCCCGTAGCGCCGAGCAATCCGCACAAGCGTACTGCTCGCATTCGTAGCAGCGACCGACAAAAAACGGTGCATAACGCCATATTTCCTATCGCACGAAATCCACCCCTAGACTTCCCGCAACGAAAACCGTCTAATGCCGACTGATGTTAGGATTAGCGATCGCGAAAGGTGATCTCCAATCGTTAACCGGAAGAAAGTTTCGCCTAGCTTTTCCCAAAGGAAAGTTAAAAGCATTGAGAGCTTAACCCCGGTCGAGACTAATTCAACATCAGAACTCTACTTGAATCTGAATTAGCACTCTTTACCCAAATGTCCAGTTTTTAATCCCAACATTTCTTTGCAAAAAATTCATCTACAAAAAAGCAGGTAACTAAAGAGGCGAACTTGCGTTGCTTCTTCTTCAATCTCCGCGTTTGTTAGCCCTTCTTTCTATACCCGCGTTTCGCGATTCTCCGCTGCAACAGTAGTTCGTCCCGCACGGAAGGCTCCGTTAACTTGTATCCGGCCTCGTGCGCGGCGCGTGCGAGAAGATGTGCAGCAATCGGCGCAGTCAATGCAAAGAACACGAACCCTGCCAAAGCTCGGGCCAAAATTGACAAATCCTGCGAGTGAATCCCGACGGCAAGCAGGAGAAGTCCCGAGCCCACAGTGCCGGCCTTCGACGCCGCGTGCATGCGGCTATAAAGATCGGGCAGGCGAACGATACCGATGGCCGCAATCAGCGAGAACAGCGCGCCTGCAATCAGAATGACGGCCACAACGATGGCCCATACCAAATCCATTAACGCCCTCCTTTGCGCCGTTTGCCGTGTTTACGCGTTCTGCCGCCAAGCGATTCGCCGTCATCACCCTGATCCGAGTGGGGCTGCTTAGCGGAACTAGATTGCGCCTGCGTGATGACAAAGCGAGCAAAAGCAACGGTTGCGAGAAAGCCGACGAGGCCAAGCGAAATGGCGATATCGATGTAGAGCATGAAGCCGGTCTTGATGGCGATGACAGCGATGAAGCCGATCGCGATCGCCACCAGCATGTCGAGCGCCAAGATCCGATCCGGCAAGGTCGGACCGGCCACCACACGATAGACCGTGAACAGAAATGCCAGGCTCAGAATGCCGAGAGCCACCATTGCAGCGGCCGAAACGACGGATGCCGCCATCATCGAAAAGCCTCCATGATCCGTCTTTCGAAACCATCGGCTATACTTCGCCTGATAGCGTCCGGATCGGAGCAGTCGAGCGCGTGGACATACAGGGTCTTGCGATCCTCCGAGACATCGACGGACAGGGTGCCCGGCGTCAGCGTGATGAGGTTTGCAAGCAGGGTGATTTCGAAATCACGATCGACCGTCAGGGAGAAGGCGAAAATCCCCGGCTTCACATCCATCGTCGGGCTCATGACCGCAACGGCGACCGCCCAAGCCGATTTGGCAAGTTCGCTTATGAACAGCAGCAACAGCGCCAGGATGCGGCGGATGCGTCCGAGATAGAGCGTACCGCCATAGGACGACCGCACGATGGCCAGCGCAAGCGCCGCAAGGAAGAAGCCAAACACCAGATTGATGAAGGAAGCGCTGCCGGTGATGGCGACCCAGACGAAGGCAAGCAGCAGATTGAAGACCAGGAGGATCATTGCGCGCCTCCTGTCTGCGGGAAGACCGAATGCAGGTAGGCGGATGGCTGCTCCAGGCCGGCGGCCGCCGCCTGGGTCAATTGCAAGAGGCTCTCCGGAAACACGCCGAAGCCGACGACGAGAGCCGTAAGGGCAATCAGCGGCAATCCCGCCTGCCACTTGATGGGCCCGACAGCCATACTCCCCTCATCCGCAGCTGGTCGCCAATAAGCCAGGAGGAAGACCCGACCGAAGGCGATCGTGGTCAGGAAGCCCGCCAACAGGATCGCCGCGGCAAGCCACCAGGCTCCAGCCGCCAACGACGCCTTGACCAGCACGACTTTCGGCCAGAAGCCGGAAAATGGCGGCAGGCCACTGACAGCGAAGAAGAGTATCAAGGATAGACCCGCGAACCAGCCGTTGCGCCGGTAAAGCCCGCCGAGCGCGGTCAGCGAAAAGCTGCCGCCGAGCCGGGCGGCCTGCCCCGCCAGCAGATACAGCGCCGTCATCAGCACCATCGAGTGCAGCGCATAGAAGATCGCGCCACTGAGGCCAGCGGCACCGCCAAGCGCGACGCCCGCCAGCATGGTGCCGATGCCTGAGATAACGATATAGCCGAGCAGACGGCGAATATCGGTCGACCCGAGCGCGCCCACCACCCCGGCCAGCATGGTGGCGATGGCAACGACCGTTATCATGGGGCCAAGTTCCGTACGCTCGATCGGCAGCAGCATGACCAGAATGCGGATAAGCGCATAAACGCCGACCTTGGTCAGCAGGCCCGCGAAAAGCGCCGAAACGGTAATCCGCGGCGTATGATAGGAAGCCGGCAGCCAGAAATTGACGGGAAAAGCCGCCGCCTTCATGCCGAAAGCGAGCAGAAACAAGCCGGCCAGCGTCATCATCGGCGCGGTGCTACCGCCAGCCCTCGCCTTGATCGCAATATCGGCCATGTTGAGCGTGCCGAACACGGCATAGAGATAGCCGACGGACACGAGAAACAGCGTGGTGGCTATCAGGTTCAGCACGGCATATTTCAGCGCGCCGTCGATCTGCTCCCGTTCGGAACCAAGGATCAGCAGGCCGAAAGACGAGATCAGCAACACCTCAAACCAGACATAAAGATTGAAGACGTCTCCCGTCAGGAAAGCGCCGCTGACGCCGGCAAGCAGCAACATCAGAAACGGGAAAAAGCCGTAACGGCCGCCGCTGGTGCCGATTTCCGCGAGAGCATAGACGGCGGCAGCGAGCGCCACGATCGCCGCAGTCAGAGCCATGGCCGCGCCGAGAAGATCGACGCTGAAGGCAATGCCGAAGGGCGGCAGCCATCGGCCCATGACCATGGTCACCGCTCCCTCACTGGCAACTTTGCCAAGCAGGGCGATATCGATGAGCACCAAAAGCAGCAGCCCCGGAATGGCGATCCAGGCTTGCCATTCGGTGCGGTTGCGCAGCATCAGGAGAATGGCGCCAAGGCCGATGCATAGCGCGACCGGCGCTATGACGAGCCAATGCCCGAGCGGCACCGGCGCGGCCACCAGCGCTGCGGAGAGATCGACGGGGATATCAGTTGGTCCGGCCATATCGTCAGTACCCCAGAGGCGGCAGCGGCCGCTCGTCCGGTTCGGCGGCCAGCATCTCGCCCGTATCGTCCGTCTTGAGGTCCTGATAGGCCCTGTAAGTCAGGACAAGCAGAAAGGCGAGGAACGAAAACGAAATAACGATCGCCGTCAGGATCAACGCCTGCGGCAGCGGATTCGCGGCAGCCAGATCGAGCGTGCTCGCACCCTGCGGAATGATGGGCGGCACCTCGGGCGTTATCCGGCCGGCGGTGAAGAGCAGCAGATTGACGGCATTGCCGAGGATGGCGATGCCGAGCATGATACGGATCGAGAACTTCGACAGCATCAGATAAATCGCCGCCGAGAAGAACAGGCCGACAAGAACGGCAAAGACAGCTTCCATCAGTCGACCTCCCGCTCTTCGAGCGCAAGCGCTATCGATGTGATCGCACCGACGACGACCAGATAGACGCCGATATCGAAGAGCATCACCGTGGAAAGCGCCACTTCCACACCGAACAGATGCGGATAGACCCACAGCCCGGTCATGAACGGGACGCCGAAAAAGACGGAGAGGAAACCTGCGAGCGTCGACGCCAACAGGCCGAATCCGGCAATGGCCAACGGATGAAAGACAATGGCGCGGCGCACAGCAGTCACCCCACAGGCAATACCGTAGATCGCGAAGGCGGATGCTGCGATCAGGCCGCCGATGAAGCCGCCGCCCGGTTCGTTATGACCTCGCAGCAGGACGAAGACGGAAAAGAGCAGCATCAATGCGGTCAGAAAGGGAGCGGCGGTCCGAAAGATCAGCGTGTTCATGAGCGCTCCGCCTCCATTCTGTTTTCAAAATCGGCGTTTTCCTCACGGTCGGGATCGTTGGCTGCAAGCTTGCGCTCGCCGCCCGCACGGATGCGGATCAACGCCAGGATCGCCAGCCCGGTCATCGCGACAACCGCAATCTCGCCGAGTGTGTCCGTACCGCGGAAGTCGACGATGATGACGTTGACCACATTGTCGCCGTGGGCGATCAGCTTCGAGTAACGGTCGAAGAAAGCGGTCAACGTCAGATCGAAGGGAGCCTGTGTCGCTTTCAGCAGGAGAAGCGAAAAGCCTGCCCCACAGCCAATCGCGAGCACGGCATGGGCAAACATTTTCAGCGGCGGACGGCGATCCGCCGACGAAAGACGCAGCCTCGTCATCACCATGGCCAGAATGACGACGGACAGGGTCTCGACCATGAACTGCGTGAAGGACAGATCCGGCGCACCGAAGAGCAGGAAGATGACGGCGACCGCAAAGCCTTGAATACCAAGCGAGACAATAGCGGTCAGCCGGTCTCGCGCCAGAACGACGGCGGCAAGCCCGATGACGGCAATCAGGAAAATCGTCGCCTCATGCCACTGCAAATTCGGCCGTGCCGGCATTGCCGGAAGTTCGCCATGGATGACGAGCGGCGCCAGCAGCATAGCGGCGATGCAGAGGAAGGTGACAGTGACGTAGATTTCCAGGCGGCCCGGCTGCAGGATGCGCGAGACAGCATGCGACAGCCGCACCAACCCGGACATAAAGCCATCGAAGCCGCGATCCGGTCCCGGCCCGAGGTACCGCAGGATGACCGACATGACGAAGCGAGCACGGTCGAGCTGCCAATAGACCAGAATACCAATCAGCACGGTTGCCAGCGAAAGCGCGAGCGGCAGCCCGATATGCGGGATCGGCGTGGCGGAGACATGCAGCTCCTTGCCACCAACGGCACTGGCCATCGGCGACGTGACGTAGGCATGCCATGTCCCCGAAAGCAAAGCCGAAGCGAGGCCAAGCAACGCTAGCAGTACCGGCCCCAGCCACAGGAGCGGCGGCGCCTCATGCGGATGGCGCGGCGTCTCTGTCAGTGGCCCGACAAAGGGCTTGAGCGCCACGGCAAAGGCGATGGCGAACATCAGGGCGTTGCCGGCGACGGCGACGATCGTCAGAACGATCGCCCACGGCGAAGCCTGCGCCAATGCCGCATAGATCTCCTCCTTGGCAATAAAGCCGAAGGCTGGCGGCAAACCGCCCATCGAGATCGCGGCGAGCAAGGCTGCTGCAAAAGTCAGCGGCATGGCGGAGCCCAAGCCGCCGAGGCGCGTGATGTCGCGCGTTCCGGTCTCATGATCAACGATGCCGGCGACCATGAACAGGGCGCCCTTGAACAGCGAATGCGCCACCAGATAGAGGACTGCAGCTTCGACGGCATAGTCCGTGCCGAAGCCTGTGAGCAGCACGAGCAGGCCAAGAGACGAAACAGTGGTATAGGCGAGTTTCAGTTTCAGGTCGGTCTGACGGATCGCAAGCAGAGTGCCTACCAACAGTGTTGCCGCACCGAAAACCGGCAGGGTCGTCTGCCACGCCACCGTATCGCCCATGACGGGATTGAGCCGCATCAGAAGATAGACGCCTGCCTTCACCATGGTCGCGGAATGCAGATAGGCCGATACCGGCGTCGGCGCTTCCATCGCGTTGGGCAACCAGAAGTGAAATGGAAACTGCGCCGACTTGGTGAAAGCGCCGCCGAGCACGAGGATCAGCGCCGTGAGATACAGCGGGCTTGCCCTCAACACATCGCCGGAGTGCAGCAGTTCCGACATCGAACCGAGGCCGGTGATTTGCCAGATGAGCAGCAGACCCGCCAACAGCAACAGGCCGCCCCCGCCGGTCACCACCAAAGCCTGCAGCGCTGCCCGTCGCGACGCCTCCCGACGATGATCGAAGCCGATCAGCAGGAAAGACGTGATGGAGGTCAGCTCCCAGAAGACGAACAGCGTCAGGAAGCTGTCCGAGACGACGAGACCGAGCATCGAGCCCATGAAGAGAAAGATGAAGGAGAAGAAGCGCCCGAGGTCCGGGTGCCCCTTCAGGTAGCCGCCTGCGTAGAGAATGATCAAGGTGCCGATGCCGGTGACGAGCAAAGCAAAGGTCAGCGACAGGCCGTCGAGCAGCCAGGAAAACCGCAGACCGAGGCTCGGCACCCAATCAAAACCGCCCTGGACAATTCTACCGGCGGCAATATCGGGCAGGAATCCGGCGAAATGAACGAAGGCAAGCCCGGGCAGCAGCGCCAGCAGCCACGCCGCATTGTGCTCCACGCGCCGAACGACGAGGGGCGCGATCAACGCACCCAGGAAGGGCAGACATAGAGCCAGGAATGTCAGGCCCGTGACACCGGCCATGCCTTCCCCCTGCTGAACGATCATGCGGAAACCGGCAAAGCCGGAGCTAGGGTGCAGGGATAGGCGAAAGGGTTGACAGCCTCAAGTGCAAACGGTCGAAAAGCGGGAGTAAACCACTGAAATCGCTTTTCCGCCGATGCTTTGCGAACTTGCTGGAGCGGGTCCAATACCCTTGGCGGACAGGCGTTCCACCATTTTGAGGCGTGGTTTCGACACGAATGGCAAGAACATGATGTCAAAGCATCCAATTCTGCATGGCTTGCAATGAAGCTGTAACGAATCTGAGCTAATTTTGCGCCATTTCCAAAATCGCCATGGAATCTTCGCTGAAAAAAGCGCTATTCTTAAGCGGTTTGCAGACCCCGCCTCCCGGAAACCGCAATGCTCGCCCGCTTGATAGCTTTCCTGCTGCTTTGCCCCGCCTCGGCGTTTGCCGCCGAATGGTGGTCTTATGACAATACGGGCTTCGGTTACGCCATCGAACTGCCATCCGACTTCCACCTGTCGGCGCCTTCCGACGACACCAACCGCTTGTCGTTGTCGCCGGCGGACCGATCAGCCGTGCTGCAGGTTTTCGGCACGGCGCTTGCCAAAGGCGACTTCGTCGAAGAGGCCAATGTTCGCGTCGCGCTCGCCAGGGATCAGGGCTGGAAGATCTCCTATGCGAAGTCGAATTCGCGCGGCGCCAGCTTTTCCGGCACGAAACAGGGTCGTATCGTCTATGTGCGCGGTGTGGCGCTTTGCAACGGCGGAGCGGCGTTCTTCGAAATGGATTATGCCAAGGCGGACATGCAGCGCTACGACGCCATCGTGATGCGTCTGGTGCGCAGCTTGCGCCCGACCAAGAAGTGCACGCCAACCGCGCAGGTGGTCAAAAGCTTTCCGGAGACAGGCTGAAACAGGCGAGAACGGCCGAATAATGCACGGCGGCAGCGGCAATCACAAAGCCGTGCCAGATCGCATTCTGGAACCGCAGCTTTTCCCAAACGTGAAAGATGACGCCCAGCGAGTAGATCACCCCGCCGATGATGATCAGCAGCATGGACGCGAAGGGGATATACATCGAGACCGGCTTTGCCACGATGACGCCGCTCCAGCCCATGGCAAGGTAAAGCAGGATCGCCAACCGGTCGTAACGGCCTGGGAACAGACATTTCAGCACGATACCGAATGCCGCGAAAACCCAGACGGCGATCAGCATGGCGAATAGCAGCGGATCCTCGGCGCCGCGCTCCAGAAACGGCGTATAGGTCGCGGCAATCAGCACGTAGATGAAGGAATGGTCGAAGCGCCGGAGGAACCATTTCGTCCGCGATACCGGCCAGAGGTTATAGGTGAAGGACATGCCGAGCGTCAGCACCAGGCCGACACCGTAGATCCAGGCGGCGGCGATGGCGCCGTAGGAGCTCCAGACGGTCGCGTAGAAGATCAGCACCGTTGCGCCGATGAGCGCAAACACCACCCCAACGCCGTTGACGATGCTGTCGGCGATCACTTCATATCGATCATACGCCCAACGGATGCCTTTGTACTCGGCCATTTTTACGCATTCCAGTTCAGTAACAACGCGATCCTTACATCCCGCCGACATGGAAGCAACTGCGTCAAACTGGCATTTCGATCAATCTTCGTGAACGCGACGAGGCATATCGTCAACATTCAGCGAACGCTCAATCCGCAATTTCTGGCCTTCTGTGAACAATCGGAATCCTCCATATAGTTTGGTAAGTACAGCGGGCCGAGGATATCGAAGAGGCATTCAACCGGCGAAACCTCCCGCCCGCCACTGACGGCTCACTGCCGTCCGCGCCGGTTGCCTTTTTCAAGCCCATTGCCTTTTTCAAGATTGTCGAGGTTGGAACTACCCATGACCGAAACCGCCCCCTCCTATGCATTGACGCGCCCTGCCTATGTCGGCCAATCGCATTTGGTCGTCACCGACCTGCCGCTGGTGTCACGTTTCTACCAGGACATGCTCGGCCTGAAGGTCATTGAAAAGACGGCGAGCGGCGAAGTCCTCGGCGTTGCCGGCCACCCCCTTCTGACCCTGACGACGGATCGCGCAGCCGCGCGTGCGCCGCGGACGGCGGCCGGCCTATTCCACACCGCCTTCCTGCTGCCGAGCCGCGTCGAGCTTGCCCGCTGGCTTCGTCACGCCGCGCACAACAATGTCGCGCTGGAGGGCGCATCGGACCATATCGTCAGCGAGGCGATCTACCTTTCCGACCCCGAAGGCAACGGCATCGAGATCTATGCCGACCGACCACACGAGGAATGGACATTCCACGATGACGGTACGGTGGAGATGGCGACGCTCAGGCTCGATCTGCAGAAGCTCTATGAAAGTGCCCCGCAGGACCGCTGGGACGGCATGGCCGACGGTTCGGCGATCGGCCATATTCACCTGCAGGTCGGCGACGTTGCCGAAGCCAACGCCTTCTACCGCGACGTTCTCGGCATGAAGGTTATGGCCGCGCGCTATCCCGGCGCGACTTTCCTCGCGACAGGCGGCTATCACCATCATCTCGGCGCCAATACATGGAACAGCCGCGGCGCCGGTGTACGCTCCGAGCACATGACCGGTCTCTCGGACTATACGCTGCGCTTCAACGACAGCGCCTCGCTCGACAAGGCCGTGGCGGCTCTCGACCAGCACGAGATCAAGACCGAAAAGCGCGACGGCGGCATCTCGCTGCGCGATCCATGGGGAATCGGCCTCAACCTGATCGCCTGATTGCTCCATGTGGCATGCTTTCAAAAGCCCGTTCCGGAACCGGAGCGGGCTTTTTCGCGTTTGAATACCGAGGCAATCGTGCCTTCGGGGATTTGAGGGCATGGAGATCGATAGAAACGCCGGCAAGCAGCCAGGCGGACCGGGGTTGCGCGACGGGAATTCCGGCGCAGGGCGAAACATGTCGCAAGGATATGGCAGCGACGCGGCCCTTTCCGAACTGCCGGATAATCCGCCAACTGGTCAGCTTCATACCGCCGCCGCGTGGGCGACCATCGGTATCTTCCTTATTCTGGCGCTGGCCGGCGTTTACATGATGTCGATCATTCTTATTCCGGTGACCCTTGCCGTCGTCGTCGGCATGATCCTGGGGTTGGCGGCGGAAAAACTCAGCAAGCTCGGAGTACCGCGCGTCCTTAATGCCGTTCTCCTGTCATCGGCGGTGGCACTGGCGATCTTCCTCGTCATCAATGCGCTTGCCGGGCCGCTGGCCAAGCTGGCGCAGGAGGCTCCCGATTTCTTCCAGCGAACCTCGGACAGGCTGATGCCTTATCTCGACCGGTTCAAATGGCTGCACATTTCGCCGGAAACTTTCCAGAGCGGGCCGATGTCGATCAATACCCTGCTGGAGAACAGCGGCAACGTCCTGCACGTCGTTTCGAGCAATCTCACGCCGGCCATCGTTCAGATCCTGATATTCTTCGCCGCCCTGCTCCTGTTTCTCGTCAGCCGGATCAGCCTGCGCAAGACGATCATCATGACTTTCTCAAACAGGGCGGCGCGACTGACGACAATCCGGATTATCAACGCGGTAGAGCAGGTGCTGGGCTTCTACTTCGCCACGGCCTCCTTGATCTATGCCGGCATCGGCGTCGCGATGACGATCATCGCCTATGCCGGCGGCTTGAGCGTGCCGGTGCTCTGGGGCGTGTTCGCCTTTGTTGCCAGCTTCATTCCATTTCTCGGCGTCACCGCCATGACGATCGCTTTGGCGATCGCCGGCATCATCACGCATTCGGACATAGTCTTTGCGCTCGCTCCGGCCATTGTCTTCTTTGCCGTCCATCTCGCCGTGGAAAATCTGGTCTTTCCAGCGGTCATGGGCCGCCAGTGGGAGCTCAATCCCTTCGTCGTCTTCTTCGCCATCATCTTCTGGACATGGATGTGGGGCGCCGTCGGCGCGATGCTGGCGCTGCCGCTATCACTGATTGTCATGACTGTCGTCGATGAACTCTTCCTCGAGGAGAAAGTTCAGCCGCAACTACCGGGATAACGCAGGGGCTTGTCCTATGTGATCAGTTCGTCGTGCCGGCATCGCCCTTTTCGGGAATGTCTTGAAGGCGCACGAACTGAACGCCTTTCGCCTTCAACGCCAGGATGCTTGCCGCCACACCTTCGCCGGCGGCATGCGTCGGCTGGTTGATATGGGAAATGATGACATCGCCGTCTTTTGCGGAAGCATACTGCTTTTCCACCATCTTGGCCGGCAGAAGCGAGCCGCTGTCGCCATTCACCGAATAGCCGGCAATGCGATAGCCCATGCCGCGAATCTGTTCGATCGACGAGCGACTGTATTTTGCGGTCGCGCCACGGAACCAGCGTGGTTGCGGAATGCCCGCCGCGATCATCGCATCCGCCCCGCCCTTGACCTCCTGGGCAACCGCCTCCGGCGAACCGGCAGCGGGGATGCCGTAGACCTTGGTCGGGATATCGACGGCCGGAATATGGTTCTGGCCATGGTTTTCCAGCTCGAACAGATCCGGGTGAGCCAGGAAGACCTTCAATGCATCGGGATTGGTGCGCAGCCAGCGCGCGGTAACGAAGATCGTCGCCGGAATGCGCTGATCGACCAGCGTATCGAGGATGCGCGGATCGGTCTTGCCCATGCAAGCATCGAAAGTCAGCGCAATGCGCGGCGCGCCCTTGCCCGCCCGATCGACGCGCAGGTGCGGCTCGACCAGCTTGACGTTCGAGGCCGGTGCTTTCGGCGGCAGCTTGGGCCAGCCGGCGGGCGGTTGCTCCGGCTGCGCCGCAAAAGCGGCCCCTGCGACGAAAACAAATGCGGAAGCAAGCAAAAAGCGGTTCATCGGGCAGCCACCGAACGGATCGAGCAAATGAAAACTGGCGGAAAAATCTGGCATCGCCACAGGTTTCCAGCCTGAACGCCCGCCATCTTCCGGCAACACGCCGGAAATATGGCAAACGTGCCCATTTCACATCACAAATGCATTGAACTTGCAGAGCATCGAGTTGCGGGCTTCAACCGGCCCGCGTCTATGCTACGATTGATATGAGGCCATCGTAACACTATCTGCGTATTTTTCCGTGCTCCCGAAGAGAGACATGCATGAGCCGCGATCCCTATGAAGTACTGGGCGTAAAGCGAGACGCCCCGCAAAAGGATATTCAAAGCGCCTATCGCAAGCTTGCCAAGAAGCTGCACCCCGACCTAAACCCCGGCGACAAGCAGGCCGAGGACAAGTTCAAAGAGGTCTCGGCAGCCTATGGCATTGTCGGCGACGAGGAGAAACGTGTGCGTTTCGACCGCGGCGAGATCGATAGCAGCGGCGCCGAGCAGGCACCGCGCAACTATTATCGCGACTACGCAGCCAAGGAAGGCCAGCGTGGCCCCTATCAAAACACCGGCGGCTTTGCCGATTTCGGTGATGCCGACGACATGTTTTCCAGTTTCTTCTCGCGGCGCAGCCGAGGCCAGTCCCAAATGCAGGGTCAAGATCGTCACTATTCGATGGAGGTCGACTTTCTTGACGCCATCAACGGCGCGAAGAAACAGATCAGTCTGCCTGATGGACCGGCCCTCGACGTCCAGATACCGCCGGGCACACGCGACGGCCAGACGCTGCGCCTGAAGGGCAAGGGCGATCCCGGCTTCAACGGCGGACCGGCGGGCGATGCATTGATTTCAGTGCATGTCCGGCCGCATCGATTCTACACCCGCGATGGCGACGACATCCGGCTGGAGCTGCCGATTTCGCTGACGGAAGCGGTGCTCGGCGGCAAGATCAGGGTCCCCACACCCTCCGGCGCCGTCACCGTGACGCTGCAGCCGAACTCCAACACCGGCAAGGTGCTGCGGCTGAAGGGCAAGGGCGCACCGGTGCGCGGCAAGGACAATGGCGACGCCTATGTTTCCTTGAAGATCGTCCTTCCGGACACACCGGACCCTGAGCTGACACGCTTCGTCTCGGAATGGGAAGCCGGCAAGACACAAGATCCCAGAAAGACCATGGGAGGATAAGCGATGAACGAGAGAGAGTTTCGACTGCACCTCGAAATCGAGACCACGGTGCTGGAAGTCTGGATCTCACAGGGCTGGGTGGTACCGGAGGTGACGGATCAGGGCAGGAATTTCCGCGAGGCCGACATTGCCCGCGGCCAGCTCATCCTCGACCTTGGCAATGCCATGGGCGTCAACGAGCCCGGTGTCGATGTCGTCATGGATCTCGTCGATCAGCTGCACAGCCTGCGGGCAACATTACGCGATCTCACGGATGCGGTGCGCCGCCAGCCTTCCGACGTGCAGCAGCTCATCCTGTCCGAGCTCACTCGCGTCGATGTCCTGAGGCAGCGCTGACGGCACCGCCCGTCAATCGTAGAGATAGTGTTCCTGCCACGCCCCGCGCGGCACTTTTTCGCCGATCTGATAGCTCAGTTCCCGGACATGGATGTGTTTCGGGCCGGTGACGCAATTGTAGGATAGATGATACCAGTCGCCCTTGCTGCGGAAGACGGCGCCCGGCGCATCCATCGAATCCGGGTTCATGGCGGGGTCGCCGAATGTATAGGCGATGACCTTGTCCGGCTTGAACCCCGTCTTGTCCGTGCCGATCCGTTTCATCGCCTCCGCATCGCACGCCTGCTCCATCCGCTCTGACGGATCAAGTTTTTCCAATTGTTTCTTCATCGCCGGATCGACGGCGAAGGCAGAGTTAGCGAAAGCAGCCAATGGAATGAGGATGGCAACGAGTTTCAGCATGAAGACCGGTCCCTTTGCATTATTCTGGATTTGATTGCGTCCGTTCCATCAGGGATGGCGGTTTGACCGCCTTTATGTCGACGCAATGTATATCGACTTCGATAAAGAATGTGGTCTCATCAAGGCAGCTCCCCCATCGGCTTTCCCGCGAGCTACCCGCTCCACAATTCCTCACATCGCAGTCGATCTGAGGAATTGTGCAGCATTTGAAATGCCCTACCGCGTCCTTGGCACGCCTTGCAAGACGCGCAGCCGGATAGTCGATCAACAGTATTTTACCCAACTTGCATGAAACTTGAGGGGAGATTTCCCTATTGAACCTCATGCAGCTGCCCTCTATCTCTCTCTTCTCTTCGCATCCGACTTTCACTCCATAGAAAGCGCTATCGTGTCTGTATTCAAGAACCTCCCCACCCCGCCTGTCGCCCCGAAACATCCCGTTACGGATACGCGCCACGGCATCAGCCGTAGCGACGATTATGCGTGGCTGCGCGCCGACAATTGGCAGGCGATGTTCAAGGATCCGTCGATCCTGGCCCCGGAAATCCGCGCCCATCTGGAAGCTGAAAACACCTATATGAATGCGGCGATGGCCGACACGAAGGACCTGCAGAAGGTTCTCTTCGGCGAGATGAAGGGCCGCATCAAGGAAGATGACAGCTCGGTGCCGGTCAAGGACGGCCCCTATGCCTATGGCACGCTTTTCGTCACCGGCGGCGAGCAGCCGCACTATTTTCGCGAGGCCCGCAATGGCGGCGATCGCAAGCTGCTGCTGAACGGCGACAAGGAAAATGAAGGAAAGTCCTATTTCCGTCTTTCCGGCCTCGATCACTCCACCGACCATAGCCTCGGCATCTGGGGCTATGACGACAAGGGTTCGGAATATTTCACGCTGAAGGTCCGCAACCTCGAGACCGGCGAGGATCTGTCGGATGTCCTCGAAAACACCGGTGGCGGCGGCGTCTGGGCGCCGGACGGCAAGAGTTTCTTCTACACGTTGCAGGACGAGAACCATCGTCCATCGAAGATCTACCATCACATTCTCGGGACGCCGCAATCGCAAGACCGGCTCGTCTACGAAGAGGGGGATGCCGGCTTCTTCATGGGCGTCGGCGGTTCGCTGCTCGACGATTACATCTTCATCGACATTCACGACCACGAGACCAGCGAATACCGCATCATCCCGACCTCCGACCTGACTGCCGAGCCGAAGATCGTGGCCGCGCGCGAAACGGGGATCGAGTATGAGCTCACCGAAGGCGGCGACGTCTTCTACATCCTCACCAACGACGGCGACGCCAAGGATTTCAAGATCATGGAGACGCCGGCGGACAGGCCGGGCAAGGAAAACTGGCGTGAAGTGGTGGCCCACAAGCCCGGCACGTTGCTGCTCAACCACATGGCGTATGCCCGTCACCTCATCTGGCTGGAGCGCAAGGACGGCCTGCCGCGCATTGTCATCCGCGATCGTCGCAGCGGCGAGGAACATTCCATCGCCTTCGAGGAAGAAGCCTATTCGCTCGGCCTGCAGGGGGCAGCAGAATACGACACGGATGTCATCCGCTTCTCCTACTCGTCGATGACGACGCCGAGCCAGCTGTTCGACTACAATATGGTGACGCGCGAGCGCACCCTGCTGAAGACGCAGGAAGTGCCCTCGGGCCACAATCCCTCGGACTACGTCACCCGCCGCGTCTTCGCGCCCGCCTGGGATGGTGAAAAGGTGCCGGTGACGCTGCTTTACCGCAAGGACACGCCGCTCGACGGTTCAGCACCCTGCCTGCTTTACGGCTACGGGGCTTACGGCATCGCGATTCCTGCCGGCTTCAACACCAACTGCCTGTCGCTCGCAGATCGCGGCTTCGTCTATGCCATCGCCCATATCCGCGGCGGCAAGGATAAGGGCTTTGCCTGGTACGAAGACGGCAAGATGGCGAAGAAGACCAATACGTTCAAGGACTTCATCGCGGCGGCCGACTATCTGAATCAGGAGAAGTTCACCTCTTACACGAAGATCATCGCCGAGGGCGGCTCGGCAGGCGGCATGCTGATGGGCGCGATCGCCAACATGGCGCCGGAGAAATTCGCTGGCATCATCGCCGCCGTGCCTTTCGTCGACGTGCTCAACACCATGCTCGACGACACCTTGCCGCTGACGCCGCCGGAATGGCCGGAATGGGGCAACCCGATCGACAGCAAGCAAGAGTATGAGCAGATCGCCGCCTACAGCCCCTACGACAATGTCGGCGAGAAGCCCTATCCGCCGATCCTTGCCCTTGGCGGCCTCACCGATCCGCGCGTCACCTATTGGGAGCCGGCCAAGTGGGTCGCCAAGCTGCGTGACAAGACGACGGGCGACGCGCCGATCCTGCTGAAGACGAATATGGATGCCGGCCATGGCGGCGCGTCCGGCCGTTTCCAGCGCCTGGAGGAAGTGGCCTTCGAATATTCCTTCGCCATCAAGGTCGCGGGCAAAATGTAGGCTGAAGCCGGGAGGAGCGAATGGCAGTCTTTGTTGCCTTGCTGCGTGCCGTCAATGTTGGCGGCACCGGCGCATTGCCGATGGCAGAGCTAAAAACGCTCTGCGAGGAGAGCGGCTTCACCGACGTAAAAACCTATATCCAGAGCGGCAACGTGCTCTTTCGCTCAGAAGAAGATGAGAAGACGGTGCAGACGCGGCTCGAGGAGGCTCTGGCGCGCAAGATGGGAGCCTCTCCCGGCGTCATCCTGCGCAGCCGCCAGGAACTGGAAAATGCGGCCGACAATTCGCCCTTCCCGCACGCCAAGCCAAACTATCTGCTCGTCAGCTTCCTGCCGGATGCACCGCCGAAGGACGCGCTGGATAAGCTCGTGGCACCCGGCGGCGAAGAAGTGCATATCGCCGGCCGCGAAATCTACGTGCATTACCCCGATGGTTCCGGACGTTCGAAACTGAAGCTGCCGGCGCTGAAGGCAGGCACATCGAGAAATCTCAACACGGTACGGAAGCTTGCGGAGATGGCGCGCGAGCTGGAGAGGGAATAAAGACGCGCAGCGTCACCTTGATGCGACCCGCCAGGAGATGCCTGGAACAAGCGTCTTGCGCCTCCCTCTCGCCAGCCCTACTTTAGTGGCATGAGCTCTCTTCCGTCCGAAACGCCAATGCTTCAGGCACTCCCGATTCCGTTCGACAACAGCTATGCGCGCCTGCCGCCGCAATTCTTTGCGGACCAGGTGCCGACGCCTGTCGCTGCCCCGAAGCTGATCAAATTCAACGAGGTGCTGGCGCGGGAACTCGGGCTTGATGTGGATGCATTGAGACTTGATGCCGCGGCGATCTTCTCCGGAAACGAGTTGCTGCCAGGCTCGCAACCGATCGCTATGGCCTATGCCGGCCACCAGTTCGGCAATTTCGTGCCGCAGCTCGGCGACGGGCGCGCGATTCTTCTGGGCGAGGTCAAGGATCGCAACGGCAGGCGCCGCGATATCCAGCTCAAAGGCCCGGGGCCGACGCCGTTCTCGCGGCGCGGTGACGGGCGCGCGGCGCTTGGTCCGGTTCTGCGTGAATATATCGTCAGCGAGGCCATGCACGCCCTCGGTATCCCAACAACGCGGGCGCTGGCAGCAGTGACGACCGGTGAGCCTGTTTACCGCGAGGAGGTGCTGCCAGGCGCCGTTTTCACGCGCGTCGCGGCGAGCCATATCCGCGTGGGCACCTTCCAGTTTTTTGCGGCGCGCGGCGACACGGACAATCTGAAGGTTCTGGCCGATCATGTCATCGGCCGTCATTACCCAGACATCAGCGACCGCACAAATCCTTATCTTGCACTGCTGGAAGCCGTGGCAGAACGGCAGGCCGCACTCATCGCGCGCTGGCTGCATGCCGGTTTCATCCATGGCGTGATGAACACCGACAATATGACCGTTTCCGGCGAGACGATCGATTTCGGTCCCTGCGCTTTCATGGATGGCTACGATCCGGCGACAGTCTTTTCCTCCATCGACCGGAATGGTCGTTATGCCTATGCCAATCAACCGGCGATCGGGCAATGGAACCTCGCGCGCCTCGGCGAGACCCTTATTCCGCTAATCGATCCGTCCGCCGACACCGCGATCGAACTCGCGAACACTATCATTAGAGCCTATGGCGAGCGCTTTCAGGCCCACTGGCTCTCGGGCATGCGCGCCAAGATCGGCGTGACAGACGAGGAGGAAGGCGATCTCGAGCTGATCCAGTCTCTGCTGGCGATCATGCAGCAGCAGGGCGCCGATTTCACGCTGGCCTTCCGCCGGCTCGCCTCCCTTGCCGCCGACGAGGATGTCACCGACTTCACGGCGACCTTCCACGAGCCACAATCGATTGCGCCATGGCTGGAACGCTGGCGCGAGCGCCTTGCCCGAGACCCTCAGTCGTCCGACGCACGCGCAAATGCCATGCGGAAGGTCAACCCGGCTTTCATCCCGCGCAATCATCGAATCGAACAGGCAATCCAGGCGGCCGTCGAGGATGACGATTTTTCGCTGTTCGAAGCGCTGCTGCAAGTGCTGGCCAAGCCCTATGAGGATCAGCCTGCCTTTGCGCCTTATGCCGAGCCACCTTTACCCTCGGAACGGGTGCTGCAGACCTTCTGCGGCACCTGACACAACCGAAGACATAAGCCCCAGACAGGCTTGGGGAGTCATCGTCGCGCCAACCCATAGGGAGACATGACGATGAAAGTGCATGGCAGCACCCAGAACTATTTCAGCGCCCCGATCCGCAGCACCCAGCAGGATGGGGATTCAGACGACAGCACGCCCTTCAGCCTGCCTGATGACGGCGAGCAGCAGGACGAATCGCAGGGACCGTCCATCGCATCCAGCAGCGGCATCCCCTCCTCCATTTCGTCGGCTTTCTGGCTCAACCAGATCGGCGCAACGTCGACTTCGGCAGCCGACGGCAGCGGCGCAGACGACGACGGATCGGGCGCCATTGACGGCAGCAGCCAGACGGCTTCGTCCAAGAAATCCAACCAGGACATCCTGGACGAATTCAGCAAGTGGGCGAACATGACGCCCGCGCAGAAAATCCGCGCGCAATATCTGGAAGCACACGGGCTGACGGAAGAGTCTTTCAGCCAATTGTCGGCCGAAGACCAGAAGGCCATCACCGATCAGATCGCAGCGGAGATCAAGCAGAAGCTCGGCGTCGGAAACAGCGCTGCGGACAGCGAGAAGGAAACGGACGGCGCAGCCTCTGCCCTATCCTTGGTCTAAGCATATTGCCACGCTACATGAAGGCGATGCGATCCTGATTCACATCTCGATCGCATCGCCCTGTTTTATCTGCCGGATTTTCTGTTACTGCCCGACCATGCTGACGACGATCTTGCTGACTTCAGCGAACACAGCCTCGACGTCTTTCGACGCTGCCGTGGCTTCCGCGACAAAAGTCGTCACCAGAACCGGCCCGCGCTCCGGCGGCCAGATGACAGCGATATCGGCGTAAGAGCCATTGTTGCCCGTGCCGGTCTTGTCGCCGATCTTCCACTCCTTGGGCAAGCCGGCGCGCAGGCGATTGTTTCCGGTCGTATTGCCGACCAGCCAGTTGACCAGTTGGTCCCTGGAGGTTTCCGACAGCGTGTTGCCGAGCGTCAGCAGGCCGATCGAATCCAGCATGGCATCGGGTGTGGTGGTGTCGCGGGGATCGCCCTTGGTCGCCTGATTGACGTCCGGCTCATTGCGATCGAGACGGGTCTCGGTGTCGCCTGTCGTGCGCAACCAGGCGGTCAGCGCCGCCGGGCCGCCGAAGCTTTCCAGCAGCAGGTTGCCAGCGGTATTGTCGCTCAGCGTGATGGCCGCAGCACACAATTCTGCAACCGTCATGCCTTCGGCGCCGGCATGCTTTTCGGTTTCCGGAGAGTAGGTCACCACGACATCCTTCCCGTAGGTGACGCGACGGTCGAGTTTTTCGACACCCTGATCGACCCTTGCCAGCACGAAACCGGCAGCCAGCGCCTTGTAGGTGCTGCAAAGGGGAAAACGCTCTTCCTCGCGATTCCCAAGCGAAATGTTGGTTTCGGTGTCGAGGACGGAGACGCCAAGGCGACCACCGGTCTTCTTTTCCAGATCCGCCAGCTGCTTGTCGACATCGTCGGTCAGCTGCGCATTGCCCTGGGAGCCACCATCGCCGTCCGTGGCCTGTCCGTCAGATGGCATTGCAGTATTGTCCTGAGCAGCCGGCGCAGGCGCCGAGGTGCCGGCGGCGGTCTGGGCCAGAAGCGCGCTCGGGCCGAGCGTCAGAGCGGGAACGAGCAGCGCGGAACCTGCCACAAGGCGGCGACGGGTGAGCAAAATGGGCATTCAAGAGCCTCCAGCAGAATCGGACCGGATTGTGGGCTATGCGAGGAATATGGCAAGCCTCCGACCGGCTCGATTGCTATCGGATTTTATGCCGCCTTGTCGACCGTGACTTCAACGGTGACATGCGACAATTCGTGAATGTCCGCGAGGCGCGCCTTGTAGAAGGCCGGGTCGCGCGAAACGGGCGTGACCACGGCCACGATGGCTGCATGATGACCGGGGCCAACTTGCCAGACATGCAGGTCGGTAATGCGGTCCGTACCCGTCTCGATCGCCCCGCGGATTTCGCCCGGCAGATCCTCTCCCTGCGGGATGAAATCAAGCAAGACTGCACCGGAGGCACGCAGCAGGCTCCACGACCATTGCAGGATCACCAACCCACCCACGATACCCATGACGGGATCGAGGAACGTCCAGCCGAACCGGCTGCCGAGCAGGAGGGCGGCAATGGCGAGAACCGAGGTCATCGCATCGGCAATGACATGGATGTAGACCGAACGAAGATTGTTGTCCCTGCCGCCGCCGTGGCCGTGCGCCTGATGGTGGTCGTCGTCGTGATTATGGTCATGCGGGTGGCCATGGCTATGACCGTGGCCTGCATGTCCGTGGTGATGGTGATCATGATCATCGCGCAAAAGCCATGCGCTGGCGAGATTGACGACCAGGCCCACCGTGGCGATGGCGATCGCCTCGCGGAAATTGATGGCAACCGGATTGAGCAATCTCAGAACGCTTTCCCAGCCCATGATAAGCGCGATCAGGGCCAGCACGATGGCGCTGGCAAAGCCGGCGAGATCGCCGAATTTGCCGGTGCCGAAGGTAAAGCGCGCATTGTGCTGGTGCCGGCGGGCATAGAGGTAGGCAAGCGCCGAAATCAGCATGGCGCTGACGTGGGTCGACATATGCCAGCCATCAGCGAGCAGCGCCATTGAGCCGAAGACCGTGCCAGCGGCAATCTCGACCACCATCATGACCGCGGTCAGCGCAATGACGAGCCAGATGCGCCGCTCGTTGCGTTGATGATCGGAGCCCAGAAACACATGGCTGTGGCTCATATCGGAAGACATACTCATAACATCACTCTCCTGTTGACCGTCCCGAAGCCTTAATCACCGCAAATAGGTCTTCAGCACATCGGATATTTCATCCACCGCCTGACGGCGGACCGGTTCGCTTTCCGCATGCAGCACATGCTCATGCAGATGATCCTCCAGAATTTCACCGGTCAGCCCCGTGAGCGCGCCGCGAATGGAGGCAAGAAGCTGCAGCACCTCTCCGCATGGACGCTCGGCCTCGAGCGCACGTTCCACGGCCTCCATCTGCCCTTTGAGGCGACGGACACGCGATAGCAACTTGGCTTGCTGGCGAACTGTATGGGACATCAGGATCTCCGTTTATAATATAGGGGGGTATATTATAATGATATGACAACGGAAGCCGGTCTTCGAGAAAAGTCGCGACTGATGATACGATTGAAATCAGCGGCTGCATGGATGGGCATTGCGCCCAGCCCTTGCAAATATGGGCGATCGGCGGCATATATAGCTCTAGAAACTAGAGGTATCGGAGACGAGAGATGCTGACGATCGGCGATCTATCCAAGCGTACCGGCGTGAAAGTGCCGACAATCCGCTATTATGAGCAGATGGGCCTGATCTCGGAGCCCGATCGAAGCGAAGGCAATCAACGGCGCTATTCCAAGGCCGATCTGGAGCGTCTGGCTTTCATTCGCCACGGGCGCGATCTCGGCCTGACGATCGATGCCATCAAGGAATTGATCTCGCTCAGCCAGCACCCCGACCGTCCCTGCGTGGGTGCGGACCGCATCGCACGCGAGCATCTGGACGATGTGCGCATCAAGATCGCCCAGCTGAAGCGGCTGGAGCACGAGCTGGAGCGCATCGTATCGCATTGCGACGGCCACAGCATCGAGGATTGCTATGTGATCCGGGCACTGTCCGATCACGGGCTATGCGACGGGCAGCATTGAGGCCCATTGACAAATGCGCTGAAGCGGATCATCTATGCGCCCATGATCAAGCACGCGCTCCATACCTGCTCGTATTTTTGGCTGTACCTGTAAGGGGCGGCCAAGACAGATCATTTTGTCAACAAGCCGCCGTCAGGCGGCTTTGTTGTATCGGCAGCGTCCTGACGGCTCATTTTGAAACAAGGACGTAAAATGCCATGCTAGACGATAGCGACATCTCACTTCTTCGGCCGCCTGTTCTGACCATTCGCAACGCACAGCCGCGCGACCTGCCTGAGCTCAACGACATGATCCGGCTTCTGGCCGCCCATCACGGCGATCCCTCCGGCACGACGCCCGAGCAGCTTGAGCGCGATCTTTTTGGCCCGCTGCCATGGATCACAGCGCTCGTTGCCGAAGGCGAGGATGGATTGATCGGCTACGCCATTCTCGTGCCGCTGTACAAGGCACAGGAAGGGCAGCGGGGCATGGACCTGCATCATCTCTTCGTCCGCGACGGCCATAGAGGCCACGGCATCGGACAGCATCTTGTCGACCGCGCCCGCGACATCGCCCGCAAGGCCGGTTGCAGCTACCTTTCGGTCGGCGCCGCAACGGGCAATTTCCAGGCGCATCGCTTCTACGAACACATGGATTTCAAGCCACGGCCGGTCACCGGCATGCGCTACCTGCAGGCTCTTGCCTGATGCCGGCCTTTAACGGGATCGCCATCGGATACTGACCTCCAGAGCGTTTCTGGCTTTACGCATTCCGGACGGAAAAGCGCTACGCGCTCCTCCTGGAAATGCTTCAATGATCGATGGCGATCCCGCGGCCTGCAAAGAATTTAGCGAACATCTCCAGCGTCATCTCCGCATTCTCGCGCGTCGCATCGACGTGACCGGAGGGATTGTGGAAGCGGATCATATTTCCGTTGATGGCCGTCACCAGCACCAGATGGCCGCCCTTTGTCGGCGGCTCGGTCTCCGGCCATCGAACGGAATGATGCACTGACGCGATGAAAAATTCCGATTGCGTGAGGATATCGGTAATATCGGCTATGGAAATCCCGGTGACGACCCTTGCGCTCAGCCCGAAGCGATCACGGACGAAGGGAATGAAGGGCGCGTAGATCAAGCCCTTGATCCTGCCGTCCGGTTCCTCGACATAGCCACCATAATCCCTGCACCCCATGGCCAGATCCATGATCGGAACCGCTTTACCTGTGCGGGCGGCAAGCACCATCTTCAAGCAGGCCATGCCGCAGAGATTGGCGGCCCAATGGGCATATTCCTCGATATCGCGCGCGCCGGAAGACGCCCAGAGCGGATCCTTCAACAAGGCCGGCCGTGCGCCCTCGGCAACGACCGCGAGGGTCATGTCAGGCGTTTCCCATTGGCTGAAATAGGGAACCTTTCGCCCCACGCATGCATCCACGATCACCCACTCCCCTTGCCGAATCCCGTCGCTATAAGCTTGATGGAAAATGCGCTAGAAAAAAGGCTGTCGGCCTCGATCCGCAACTGGAGGTGCATCTTGGAACAACGGTTCACATTCGATGGCGTCGCCAACCTCTATAACAGCGCCCGACCGCTCTATCCCGATCAACTGTTCACAGACGTCATCGATTTCGCCCGACTGCAGGCCGAGGATGCGGTTCTTGAGATCGGCTGCGGCACCGGGCAGGCGACGGAAGGCTTCGCCCGCCGCGGGCTTTGCATTGTCGGACTTGATCCAGGCGCGGAACTGATTGCAATCGCACGCGAAAGACTGGCGGAATTTCCGCAGGTGCGGTTTCAGCAAACCACGTTCGAAGCATGGCCCGGCGAACAGGGAGGCTCCAAGCTGATAGCGGCAGCGCAATCCTTGCATTGGGTCGCGCCGGAACTGCGCTTGGCAAAAACGGCTGCTCTCCTCGTGCCTGCTGGTTCGTTCGCCGTCTTCGGCAACGTGCCCATGCCGCTAGAGCCCCCTCTTGCAGAAATATTCGGCGATATTTATGCCCGTCATGCTCCGCATCTCGCAGGCCCGCCCGTGGAGGCCTGGTATCTGCCCGATGGCCCGTTTGCCGCAGAGTTGAAGCAGTCCGACCGGTTCGAGACACCGATCCATCACAGCTACCGCTGGAGCCGGCCGCACACGACGGACAGTTACATCGATCTGCTGCGTACCCTTTCAAGCTACAGGCTTCTGCCTGAAGATCGAAGGGAGGTTTTGCTTTCCGAGCTTGCCGATGCAATCACCGCCCAAGGCGGCGAATTCGAACTGCATTACGAAACGCATCTCCATCTCGCCCGCCGCTCAAACGTCAGGTAGAGCGTGATGTCGTCCGAAAACCGCAAACACTTTTCGGCATCACGCTCCGAGCATCCAGCAATCTATTTCTTGGGCAGCGCCTTCAGATAGGCGGCGATCGCCTCGCGATCGGTCGCCGGCAGGTGGGCGATGTTTTGCTGGACTTCGGCCATCGAACCGCCGGCGGAATCATAATCCGGAGTGAAGCCGGTTTCGAGGTAGTTGGCGATGTCACCCGCACTCCAGCCGCCGATTGCCTTCGAACCCGGTGTGATATCCGGGATCTGGCCTTTGCCTTCCGGGTTGGGTGCTCCCGCCAACCACTGGCCACTCACGAAGCCGCCGAGACCGTCGCGCGGCGTATGGCATTCGCCGCAATGCCCCGGGCCTTCCACGAGATATTGCCCGCGCTTGACCTTCTCATTCGCATTGGCAAGGACGACGCGCGGCTGATCGTTGAGATAGAGGAACTTCCAGCCGCCCACCGCAAGCCTGATGTTGAACGGAAACGGCAGTTCATGCGGCGGAGCGACGTTACCGCTCTTCGGAAGCGTCTTCAGGAAGCCCCAGAGATCGTTGATATCCTTGTCGCTCATGCGGGTATAGGAGCCATAGGGGAAGGACGGATAGAGATGCTCTCCTTGTTTGCCCACACCCTGTTTCATGGCATTGCCGAAATCGGCGAGCGTCCATGTGCCGAGGCCAGCCTTTTCATCCGGCGAGATGTTCGGCACGTGGAAGGTGCCGAAGGGACTCGTGAGCGCGAGACCGCCCGAAAGCACGAGCTTGGCGTCGCCCTGAGCGCCAGACGCCGCATGGCAGCTCGTACAGCCACCGGCCCAGAAGACCATCTCGCCGTTCTTGAGATCGGGATCGCCGAGATTGGCCCAATGGCTTGCCGGCAAGGGCGAAGGCGCGGTCACAACATAGAACGCGCCGCCGCCAAGGACGACCACGCCGAGCAGGCAAAGCAACCACCGGATAAACCGCGCCATCACATTTACCCCCTTCCGGCTCCAAAACCGACACGCTCCGCGCCGGTCGCAGACCGGAGGCGGAGCCAAAACCAATCGTTAGACGATGCTGGCCTACCGCTCAGAGCATTTTCTTGCGCATTCCGGACGGAAAACCGCTGCGCACTTTTCCTGGAAATGCTCTAGTCCTTCTTGACGCGGTAGGCCTGATGACAGGCGCCGCAAGCACCGCCGAGGGTCTTCAGCGTCGCGCCGACGCCAGCCTTGTCTGCGGGTAACTGGGCGAGCGCCGTCTCTGCATCGGTGGAAAGCTTGGCCGCCTTCGATTTGAAGTCGTCGAGATTGTCCCAGATCTTCGGATTGACTTCGGCGTCGCCCTTGTCGCTCTGCGGATTGAACTGATCCGGGAATGCCTTGGCCGTTTCTGCGATCGTCGTCAGCGACGCCTTGACGATATCGGCATCATAGGGCTTGTCGCCCTTGGCAATCGCGCCGAGAGCCCCCGTGGCGCCGCCGATCTTCTTCATCATCCCGATGCGAGAGTCATGCGTGCCATCGGCTGCAACGACCGAACCCAGGGCGATGCTGGCCAAAGCCGCTGCCGCCACAATCGCTTTCCACTTCATTTCGTTCTCCTACCTCTTTCCCAATGATCGAGACCGCATATGCGGCCCGGCGCATGATTACAGCGACATGTTTGCCGATTTCCCCTCCGGCAATGAAGTCACAAAGTGGTGAGAGCTGAGTGAAATCAGTGTCATGCTATCGACACACTTATCTTTCCCCCGGACTTCACGTCATTTTCAAACCTTCCCAGATAGTGAAGACCGAAACCGCAACGAGCAGCAATCCGGCGGCGCGGCCGGCAAAGGCGGTCGCCCTGGGATTGGCAATCAGCAGATCCCGGCTTCGCCCGGCGGTTACGGCGAGGCCTCCATAGACGGCAAATTGCGTCGCGACGGTCATGGCTCCCATGATAACGGCCTGTATCCACATCGGTCCGTACTCCGGCTTCAGGAACTGCGGGTAGACGGCAAAGATGAAGAGATAGGCTTTGGGATTGATCAGGCAAGTGACCGCGCCCTGTCGGAAAGCCCGCCAAGTGGAGCGGCTGCCGGCAGGCCCCTCGCCGTCAACGGTGATGGAACTGCGCATCAGCGTATAGCCGATGAAGGCCATGTAGGCGCCGCCGGCAATCAGCAGCGGCTTGAAGAGAATGGGCACGAAATGCATCAGCAAGCCGATGCCGATGGCGCCGTTCAGCGCGTGAACCGCGCCGCCCAGCATGATGCCGCCGGTTGCGGCAAGGCCGCGATTGCTGCCGCCGGTCAGGGAATTTGCAAGCACGAACAGCATGTCCATGCCCGGCACGATGATGATGCCTAAGAGAAGGATGAAGAAGAGCCAGAGATTTTCTGCGTAACCCATGTCAGTTGCCCATCGCCCTCTCTGTCAAAGCAGAAGAGGAAATGATTGATTTTCAAGTCGATAGACGATCTTATAAATCGATCCAACTGACGGGGTGTTGTCAGTAGCCTTCATCTTCGGGGCAAGAAATGCGCAAGGCATCTCGCCTGTTCGAGATCATCCAGATTCTGCGGCTGGCCAAAAGGCCGGTGACGGGAGCCGATATTGCCACGCAGCTCGAGGTGACGGTGCGCTCGGTCTATCGTGACATCGCGGCCCTTCAGGCGATGCGCGTGCCCATCGAAGGCGAGCGCGGCATCGGCTACATCCTGCGACCTGGGTTCGACCTGCCACCACTGATGTTTTCGATAGAGGAAATGGAGGCGATCGTCCTTTCGCTGGCGCTGCTGGAGCGCACCGGCGATGCCGAACTGAAGCTGGCGGCCAAGCGCGTGACCGCGAAGATCGCCGGCGCCGTGCCGCCGCCATTGCGCCAGACCCTCGATGCCAATGCGCTGCACGCCTGGGGTTTCGCGGCGCCCTCTGCATCCGCAACCGACCTGGCGCTCGTCCGCCGTGCCATTCGCGACGAGGAAAAACTCGAGCTTGCCTATCGCGATGAGCTCGGTCGGGCAACGGAGCGCATCATCCGTCCGATCGCGCTGATCTACTATGCCGAGGCGGCGAACATCGTCGCCTGGTGCGAGCTGCGCCAGGCCATCCGCAATTTCCGCAGCGACCGGATCGAAGATTGCCAGCCGACGGGACTCTGGTTCAAGGGCGAAGGCGACAGCCTTAGGCAGATCTGGGTGAACGGTTGGCAGACGAACACCTCCGCCGCAAACGCTTGAGATGTTCTTGAACCCCGATCGTCAGACCGGATTCTGCAAAGCCGCACAACCTCTTCTCGCATGTCTCCCAAGCCACAAAAGAGACGCGATCGACATGCGGATGGCTGCGAAGCAAGGCTCAGCGCAACATCAAGGTTCTGTCGATTTCGCGCCCGTAGCCGGCAATTTCGAGACGATCCTCATAAACCGAGAGGATCGCATAGGCACTGGTATCTTCGGTATCGACCATGCCTTTGAAATTGACGAAGTAAGTGCCGTCAGACACGCCGAAGTTGCCGGCGTGATTGTGGCCGTTGAAATAAGCGACGACATGGTCGTGTTCAGCCAGAAGCGAAAGCACCCGCTCGCTATTCAACGCATTGTGGCCATTGTCCGGGAAGACCGGATAATGGTTCATGACAATGACCTTCTCTCCTGCCCTCTCCGCTTCCTGCAACTTCTCGCCAAGCCAACCGAATTGCGTGTCGCCGATGGCGCCGTTCCAGCGTTGGCCGTTGAGCGCTCCCGCACTCTCCAGCGCCGTCATCAGCTCCTTCGCCGCCTGCCTCCTCGGATCACCTTCCGGCGGAGCGAAGACGCTGATCTCATTGCCGTCGAGCGCAATGAAGCGGTAGCCGGAATGGCTGAAATCGTAATAGGCGGATGGCATGCCGACCCGTGCGGGTACATTGCCGAGTTGCTCGGGTGCTATCGCGAAGTCATGGTTGCCAAGCAGAAAGTGCTTGCGATGACGTAACGTCTCGTAGACGGGCAGGATCGCGTCAAAACTCTTCCATTCGCGATCGATTATGTCACCAAGTGTGACGACGAAGGCGAGATCATGCCGGTTGAACTCTTCTATCGCCGCGCCAAGCTTGGCGAGACTGTTCGCGGGATAGCGATCGAGAGTCAGATTGGGCTCGAGATCGGCATATTGCGGATCGGCGACGACACCAAAGCGGAAGAGCGGTGCTGACGGCATTGAGCCTCCTTGAGCGGCCTCCCTGGGACGCCAAGCGACCCACGGATACATCAATATAGGCTGACGATAAGAAAACACCCGACGCCATCAAGACGCCGGGTGCGAAAGCCAGCCTATACGGCAAACCTTACTTCGTTGCGGCTTCGTAGCGCTCCAGGACGTAGTCCCAGTTGATCAGGCTGTCGATGAAGGCTTCGAGATACTTCGGACGCAGGTTGCGGTAGTCGATGTAGTAGGAGTGTTCCCAGACGTCGACGCCGAGGATCGGGTCTGCACCATGAACCAGCGGGTTTTCGCCGTTCGGGGTCTTGGAGATTTCGAGCTTGCCGTTCTTGACGGAAACCCATGCCCAGCCCGAGCCGAACTGCGTGGCGCCGGCAGCGGCGAAATCGGCCTTGAACTTGTCATAGCCGCCGAGATCGGAATTGAAGGCAGCTTCGAGCTTGCCCGGCAGCTTGTTGCCACCGCCGCCCTTCTTCATCCACTTCCAGAAATGGATGTGGTTGTAGT
Organism: Rhizobium sp. ASV8; assembly: GCF_016429255.1. Taxonomy (GTDB): domain Bacteria; phylum Pseudomonadota; class Alphaproteobacteria; order Rhizobiales; family Rhizobiaceae; genus Rhizobium. Next base: position 27,223 of record NZ_JAELUG010000018.1, on the reverse strand, counting down.
GCTGGGCAGCATTGTTGAAGAGGCCTGCATTGGTGCCGAAAGACTTCTTCACGACTTCTTCGAGCGACAGATCTGAAAGACCTGCTTCGGCAGCGAGCTTGTTGCCGTTGTCGACATAGGCCTTGTGGTGCTTGTCGTGGTGATACTCGAGCGTCTCACGCGACATGAACGGCGAAAGAGCGTCGTAATCGTAGGGAAGTGCAGGCAATTCGAAAGCCATGGTCATATCTCCTCTTGGCAGAAAATTGCGGTCGGCAGGTGACCGGAACATAGGAGCGGTCGCCAGGAAGAGCAACCGCCGACATGCCAAAAAAGTTGCAGACGAGAGCAAAAATTGCCCTATTTTCAATTAGGTATAGCCTCTACTTAGAAATTTACCTTACTGAATGCAACGGCATTGGCCTACATCCCGGGACAGTTGGATAGAACATCGACAAAGAGGGTCGCCGAAGCTAGTTTCGCCGGAACTTGCAATGCCGGGGAATGTCCGTGACGATAGCCTGCCTACACACAGCCGAGAGCAACATTGCCGTCTACGAAGCTGCGGCGAAGGCACTCGGGCTGCCTGCCGGCGTATTGCGCCATCATGTCCGCGCCGATCTCTTGCTTGCCGCCGAAAAGGTGGGTCATTTGACGGAGGAGATTTCGGCGGAAACGGCAACGCTCCTGCTGCATCTGGCCAAAGATGCCGATGCCGTCGTGCTCAATTGCTCGACGCTTGGCCCGGCAGTGTCGCAAGTCGCCGCCGGCGCAATGGCGCCCATCATTCGAGCGGACGCGACACTTGCAGACGAAGCTGTCAAGGCCGGTGGCAAGGTCGTCATCCTGTGCACGGTCGAAACGACCATAGCTCCGACAACAACGCTTTTCAAAGCGGCGGCGGAGGCAACGAGTGCCGAAATCGAGGTTCGGCTGGTGCCGGGCGCATGGGCGCACTTCCGGGCGGGTGATCTGCCGGCCTACCTGACCGCCATCGCCGATGCCGTGAAAGCGGCCCATGACGAAGGCCCCGTCACGATCGCCTTCGCGCAGGCGTCCATGACCGATGCGGGGCGTCTTCTTCCCGCAAGCTACCCGCAGCCGATGAGCGGCCCGACGACGGCGCTTTCGGCAGCAATGGCAGGGATTACGGACCAGCCATTATAGGTTGCGGCCGAAATAGACATTCACCTCGCCGATGCGATCGCCGGCAAAGCGGATCAGCTCGACATTGCGGAAGCTGCCGCCGTCCATTTTTTCGGCGCGATAGCCGACGATCACCTCATCGCCATCGGCAACGAGATGCTCGATGTGGATGTCGCGGAAGACTTTGTCTTTCGGCCAGCAATGTTCGAAATACTGCTTCCGGTCGATATGATCGTCGCGCGGGCTCGAAAAAGTAAAATCCGGCGTCAGCATTCGATCGACGAGATCAGGTTGCTGCGCGATATAGGCGACAAAGAGGCGCCGAACCGTGTCGCAACGGGCACTTTCAAGAGAGTTCATGATCTGCCTCCTCTGTTGCTAAGAGACATTTTCCGGTTAATCAGCTCAAACTGATTGTATAATGCAATCAGTTTTTAACATAGGATGAGCGAACCGACAAGGCGGTTTGCGGACTTGGCATCGCCGCCCGCATGGTCCAAACTCCGCAACACCCCAATCAGCAGGAAGCCATCGCGGTGTCCGAGGCTCATCATCACATGTTGGAAAAGCTGCGCCATCTGGCGGCAAAGGATAACCGTCCGACGGTTCCGCCGACCGGCGTCGCCAGCTATTCAACGCTTTTCACCTTCGTCACGCGCGAACGCGAGCGCATTGCGGGCTCGGCCTTTTCGCAGGTTTCAATCGTCGCCATCCTCGAAGGCTCCAAGGAAATCGTCAGTATGGGGCGGCAGCGGCACTTTTCGGCCGGCACGGTGCTCGTGTTGCCGGCCGGCTGGAGTGGCGATGTCGTGAACGACCCCGACCCGCAGACCGGCGCTTACCGCGCGATCTTCATTACCTTTCCCAAGGAGTTGGTGCGTCGAGCCGCAAAAACCTATCCGCCGGCCCAGATCGCAGCACAAGCCGAACTGCCGCTCGATCCGCTGCTGGCCGCGGCCATCGACCACGCTGGCGAAGGCATTGCTGGCGGCAACATGCCAGTCCCTCTGATCGAGCACAGACTCTTCGAAATACTGTTGGTGCTCGGCATGCGCGGCGCCCTGCCCGGTTCGCCCGAGACAACAGCCGATGCTGTGCGTGCGCTGGTGCGCTGGCAGCCGGATCGCGCCTGGACGGCAGATCTCATCGCCACCGAACTCGGCACCAGCAATGCGACCTTGCGGCGACGGTTGTCGCGCGAAGGTGCCTCGCTGCGTGATGTGCTGGCGAGCGAACGCGTAGCGCTGGCAACGACGCTGCTCGCCGAAGACGGGCTGTCGCTGCGCGAGGCCGCCCTTGCCACGGGCTATCGCTCGCCCCGCCGCTTCGCTGATCGACTTCGCAGCGCATGAGCGTTTCCGGCTCGATTTTGAGCGTTTGAGTGCGCAGGCGCTCGATGCGAATTTGTTAGACCCTGCCCTCGAAGGCTCACGGGAGCCGCAACACGAAAGGGCAACATCATGAAAACCATGCTCAACGTTCTGAATGCCACCGTTATCGCCGCAGCCGTCGCTACCCCGGCGCTATCGGCCGATCTCAAAGTGACCTTCGCCAAGAGCGACGGCCGGATGCTGCTGCCCGAAAACGCCTCCTGCATTTCAACGGGAACGGACAAATCCGCGCCTGGACCGAACAAGAGCCTGGCGGTCTCGTGGTCGAAGAGGCCAAAGGGAACACGCTCTTACGCGCTGACCATGGTCGACCCCGACGTTCCCGCGGATTTCTCGCTGTTCAACAAGGCCGACAAGACAATCCCAAAGGATTTCAAGCGGATGGAGTTCGTTCATTGGGTGCTGGCCGATATCCCGGCGTCGCGCACCAGCCTTGCCGAAGGCACCGATGGAAACGGCCCCTCCTCCGGCGGCCTGCCGCTGGAGCGCACGGCCTATGGGCGGCGCGGACAGAACGGAGCCGGCGGCGGCAATTTGAAGAACGGACCGCATGGCGGCTATATGGGCGCCTGCCCGCCCTGGAATGACGAGCGCGTTCACAGCTACCACGTCACCGTCTATGCGCTCGACGTCGACCAGCTGAAGCTTCCAGACCTCTTCACCCGCGCCGATCTCATCGCCGCCGCGAAGGGGCACATTCTGGCCTCGGGCAGCCAGGAACTATTTTACACATTGAATGCAAAGGCCGAGAAATGACCGAGACGAGATGGGATGCAGCCGCACCGGCCGAGCCGGAAACCGCACATTGGATGCGGAACCTGATCATCTGCCTCGTCGGCTCGTTTACCACGATCGTGGCGATGACGCTGCTGCTCCCCTTCCTGCCGCTCTATGTGGAAGAACTCGGCGTCAGCGATAAGGCCGCGATCGTGCAATGGTCCGGCATCGCCTATGGCGCCACCTTCTTTGCCGCTGCCTTCGTCGCGCCGCTCTGGGGGCGGCTCGGCGACATCTACGGCCGCAAGCTGATGCTGGTGCGCGCCAGCCTCGGCATGACAATCGCCATTTCGCTGATGGGCATGGCCGGCAATATCTGGCAGCTGGTGGCGCTGCGCCTGTTCACCGGCCTTGCCGGCGGTTACGCCTCCGGATCGATGGTGCTGGTCGCCGCGCAAACACCGAAGCATCGCTCCGCCTGGGCGCTGGGCACGCTTTCAGCCGGGATCATGGCCGGCAATCTCGTGGGACCGCTGATCGGCGGCGCGCTGCCGCCTGTCATCGGCATCCGCGGCACATTCCTGCTGGCCGGCGGCGTGATCTTCTTCACCTTCCTGGCGACGACCTTCCTGATCAAGGAGGAGAAATCCACGGCGCGGAAGAAGGCGGCGAAGGCAAGCGGCAGCTGGGCCTCCATTCCGGACAAGCGTCCAGTTATCGCCATGCTGTCGCTCGGTCTGTTGCTGATGCTGGCCAATATGTCGATCGAGCCGATCATCACGGTCTATGTTGCACAGTTCGTCAGCGATGCTCAGGTGACGATGGTCTCGGGTGTCGTCATGGCCGCCGCCGCACTCGGCAGCATCCTGTCGGCCTCCTGGCTCGGCAAGCTGGCCGACCGCATCGGCCACTGGAGCGTCATCATGGCCGCACTTGGCGTCGCCGCACTCCTGCTCATCCCGCAGGCCTTCGTGACCTCGGCCTGGCAGTTGATTGCCCTGCGTTTCCTGATGGGCGTTGCGTTAGGCGGGCTTCTGCCCTGCATCACGGCCGTCATCCGGCACAATGTTCCGGATACGGCCACCGGCAGCATCCTCGGCCTTTCCATCTCGTCGCAATATGTCGGTCAGGTGGCAGGCCCGGTCATCGGCGGTTTCGTCGGTGGTCATATCGGCATGCCGGCCGTGTTCCTCGGCACCTGCGTGCTTTTGGCCATCGGAGCCGTGTATTGCTGGTGGGTGAGCCCGAAGAAGGAAACGGAGTAGCCTCGTCAGCGAAAATCGCTAGCCGTCAGAATATACAGGCGCCGTCGCGTGTAGCCGTAGGCTTTCGCGGCGGCCTTCTGAATTACATCACGTCCTGCATCAAAGGCGGCAAGATAACCCGCTTCGGTGCTGGCTCCCGGAAAGACATCCGCATCGACGAGAAACGGAACCTCGAACATGCCGTCATGACCGGTAAAACGGATTCGGTTTGCCGAAGCGTCGTAGCTACGGCTGCGGTTGGGAAAGCTCAGGCCCATCGTCGAGTACTCCATAACAAAACAGATCCGGCGCCCCGAAGGGAGCAGACGGCTTCGATTGCTTTCGATGTCACCAGGTCAATCCGAACAGCATCGAATAGATGACGAAGCCGATCGCTGCGACGACGCAGAGCTGCAGGAACAGCCCGTGATAGTCGAAAAGATAGACGGAAGCAGGAAGAGAGATCTTCATGGCGGCCTCCTTAGTGGTTGTGCCGACCAAATTCACAATAGCATAAATGCTGTCTTCGCGCCGCTTATTTTGGATTGAGTTCGCGCCTAAATTATCGTCATGGATCTTCGCTTGCATCTCGCAAACCACGTCGACAACCTTGGGAAACAACAGTGCTACCGACTTTTGAAACCAACCGGCTGATCCTGCGCCCGCGCACTATGAAGGATATCGAGGACTGCCTCGTCATGGATCGCGACCCGGAGGTGACGAAATTCATTCCGGGGCCGTGGAACGATCCGGAGGCGCACCGACTATTTCTGACGGGCCGCATCACAGCTGATTTCGGAGCGGGCCTCGGCTATTGGTCAATCTTCGCCAAGGAAAATCGTCAGCAATTTCTCGGCTGGGTTTTGCTGATTCCCGCGGATGCAGTCGGGCCGGAAATAGAGATCGGCTGGCGACTGAATAGAGCCGCCTGGGGCAAGGGGTTTGCGACGGAGGCCGCAAGATCGGTTCTTACCCACGCCTTTGCTACGCTCCGCCTCGAATATGTGATTGCCGACATCGCTCCCGGCAATGTCGCTTCGATACGAGTTGCCCAAAAACTTGGCCTCTCGGCAAGGCATGAGACGAAATATCTCGATCAGCCGTTTGCATCCTATCAGATCGACAGGGCGGCCTTCGAAGCCAACGCATCAGCAGACTGATCCGGCGGACGGCTTAGCTCCACCGGATCGGCGCTTCAAAACGCTGATAGAGCGCTCACTCTTCGCTGGCGCTGCGGCCGTGTGCCCAATCCATATAGAGCTCCAGCGCCTTGCGGGCGAACGGTCCTTCCTGGAATTCGCGATCGTCCAGACGCTTGACCCCGACGACCTTGGAATAATTGCCTGTCGTGAAAACCTCATCAGCGGCCTTGAACTGCTCGACGGTGAGCGTTTCCTCGCGCACGTCGAAGCCTTCCTGTCGCAACAGGCCGATGACGCGGGCGCGGGTAATGCCGGCAAGGAAGGTGCGGTTGGCGATCGGCGTGTAGACGATGCCGTCCTTGACCATGAAGACGTTGGATGCGGCGGTTTCAGCGACGTTGCCGTTCATGTCGCAGACAAGCGCATTGTCGAAGCCGCGCTTCTTCGCTTCAAGGATCATGCGGCCGCTGTTCGGATAGAGCGAGCCGGCCTTGGCGTCGGTCATCGCCGTTTCCGGCGACGGGCGGCGGAAGGGCGAAACGGTGAGCGTCACGCCGCCATTGCCGCCAAGCGGCGCTTCGAAGAGGCACAGCGCAAAACGCGTCGATTCCGCATCGACCGCGACGACGCTGCCGGCCGAGCCATGCTCGCCCCAATACATCGGCTTGATGTAGATCGGCGTCTTGCCGTCGAATTTCTTGATGCCTTCCCAGGCAAGCGCTTCGATCTCCTCAGCAGTCTTGACCGGTTTCAAACCCATGGCGAGAGCGGAGCGGTTGACGCGCTGGCAATGCAGATCGAGGTCGGGTGCGATACCATCGAACCAGCGCGCGCCGTCGAACACCGTCGAGGCGAGCCACATGGCATGCGAGGTCGGCCCGATGAGCGGCGGATTGCCGGAGAGCCACTCTCCTTCGACAAAGGTCCAGGTGGTGGAGCGGGGCGACGTATCGACGGACATGGGTGTTTCCTCTCTAAATTGGCGAAGAGCAAATAACCGCGCAATCTCAGGGTCAAGCAGAAACTGCGCGGCAAAATCCATTTGCAACAAAGCGCCCGATACCGCATTCATAGCGCAATTTTCATGCGCCGAAACAACAACTTGACGAATGGGTCCATCAGGAAAAATGATGGACCGTACGGACGGCAGGCAAACAGGGAGAACTCCGATGAAAGCGATGTATTACGAGTCTTTCGAGGCGACGCCCGAGATACGCAACCTGCCCGACCCGACGCCCAGTGAGGACGGCGTGGTCATAGCCGTCGGCGCGAGCGGGCTCTGCCGCAGCGACTGGCATGGCTGGATGGGACATGACCCGGATATCAAGCTGCCGCATGTGCCGGGCCACGAGCTTGCCGGCAAGGTGGTGGCGACCGGTCGCGGCGTCATGCGGTTCAAGGTCGGCGATCGCGTCACAGTTCCCTTCGTTTCCGGCTGCGGACATTGCGCCGAGTGCCATTCCGGCAACCAGCAGGTCTGCCCGAGCCAGTTCCAGCCAGGCTTTACCCATTGGGGTTCCTTCGCCGAATATGTCGCCATCGACTATGCCGATACCAATCTCGTTCACTTGCCCGAGACGGTCGACGATGCGACGGCCGCTAGTCTTGGCTGCCGCTTCGCCACCTCGTTCCGCGCCGTTGCCGATCAGGCCAAGACGCGGCCGGGCGAATGGATCGCCGTGCATGGCTGCGGCGGCGTCGGCCTTTCGGCAATCATGATCGCCAGCGCCCTTGGCGCCAATGCCATCGCCATCGACATTTCCGACGAGAAGCTCGCCTTCGCCCGCGAATGCGGGGCCGTGGCGACGATCAATGCGGCTGCGGTCGCCGATGTGGCGGAAGCGGTGCGCGAGATCACCAAGGGCGGCGCGCATGTCTCGATCGATGCGCTCGGCCATCCCACAACCTGCTTCAACTCGATCAAGAACCTGCGCCGCCGCGGCCGGCATGTGCAGGTCGGCCTCATGCTCGGCGACTATGCGACGCCGCAAATTCCGATGGCCCAGGTGATCGGCCATGAGCTCGAAATCTATGGCAGCCACGGCATGCAGGCGTGGCGCTATGATGCCATGCTCGACATGCTCGCGGCCGGCAAGATCGCACCGCAAAAGCTTATCGGCCGCAGGATAAGCCTGGAAGAGGCCGTTCCGGCGCTCATGTCGATGGACAAGGCCGAAGGCACGGGCATTAGCGTCATCACGCAATTTTGAACCCAGCCGACCAGGAAAATAAAACCTCCGAATTTGCCCAGATCGCTCGGCTCAACCGGGCGATGTGTGCGTTTTTTCGAAAAACTGTCATGCAATCCGGATAGACTGATTTATCCGATGCCCTTGCGCAAATGTCATTTCATGTCCAGATTGCCGCCCATGCCCGAAAGCGAGCCTTATAGTTCCTGCTCCAGGAAAGCCGGCCCGACAAATAGCGATCCGGATAGCGACGGCTGTACTAGCCGCGCGATGGCAATGGCGCGCGGCATCTCACTCGACAAACAGAAGGAAAGAATTGGCAGGCCGATCCCGGCCGGCGCCAAACTTGCATATTGATGATCTTCGACTGGCTATCCGACCCTTCCGCCTGGATCGGTCTTGCTACCTTGATCGTTCTCGAGATTGTTCTCGGTATCGACAATCTCGTCTTCATTGCGATTCTGGCCGACAAGCTGCCGCCGCACCAACGCGATGCCGCGCGCATGATCGGCCTGGCGCTGGCCCTCATCATCCGCCTGGCGCTGCTCGCCTCCATCGCCTGGATCGTAACGCTGACGACGCCGTTGATCTCGGTCTGGGGCTACAGCCTCTCGGGCCGCGACCTCATCCTGATTTTCGGCGGTCTGTTCCTGCTGTTCAAGGGCACGATGGAGCTGCACGAGCGGCTGGAAGGGCATGAGGCGCAGGGCGAGAAGAAGCTCGTTCATGCCGTCTTCTGGCAGGTGATCGTACAGATCGTCGTCCTGGATGCCATTTTCTCGCTCGACAGCGTCATTACCGCCGTCGGCATGGTGCAGGAACTCTCCATCATGATGGTCGCGGTGATCTTCGCGGTCGCCGTCATGCTGTTCCTGTCGAAGCCGCTGATGGCATTCGTCTCGAAACATCCGACCGTGGTCATCCTCTGCCTCGGCTTCCTGATGATGATCGGCTTCTCGCTTGTCGTCGAAGGCTTCGGCTTCCATGTGCCGAAGGGCTATCTCTATGCGGCGATTGGCTTCTCGATCATCATCGAGGCTCTGAACCAGCTCGCCCGCCGCAACAAGGAGCGGCTTATCACGCCAAGCAATATCCGCAACCGCACCGCCGATGCGGTTCTCGGACTTCTCGGCGCCAAGCGGCCGCAGGCAACACTCGGCGAGCCGGCCGAGAAAAGAGCGGAGCACACCGTCAGCGATGAGGTGTTCTCCGTCGAGGAGAAGGACATGATCCACGGCGTGCTGACGCTTGCCGATCGTTCGGTCCGCTCGATCATGACGCCGCGCACCGATATCGTCTGGCTCGATCTCGACAAGCCGCGCGCGGAGCAACAGCGCCGCGTCATCGAGATGGGCCATTCGCGCTTCCCGGTCGTGCGCGGCAGCCTCGACAACTTCATCGGCATTGCAAGCGCCCGCGACGTGATGCGCGACCTGATGGAAAAGGGCGAGATCGATCTGGAACGCTCGATCCGTCAGCCGCTGGCCGTGCACGAGAGCATCAACGTGCTCAAACTCATGGAGCGATTGCGCCATCAGAATCAGGCCCTGGCGCTGGTCCTCGACGAGTACGGCGAAATCGAAGGACTGGTGACGACAACGGATCTCTTCGAGGCGATCGCTGGCGAATTTCCCGACGAAGAGGACGAGCGGCTGACCATCGACAAGAGCGAAGACGGATCGCTGACCGTCGACGGCTGGATCGACATTCGGCACCTCTCCAAGCTGGTCGGCGTCGATCTCGTCGATGAGACGGATCGCTACTCGACGCTTGCCGGTTTCATCCTTTGGGGTCTCGGCCATTTGCCGCACGAGGGCGAGCGCTTCAACTCTGGCCGACTCGCCTTCGAGGTGGTCAAACTCAATGGCCGAAATATCGACAAAGTCCGGATTCAACCGTTGGAATATGCAATCTAGGAAGAGGATAGGCTCATGGCATGGTCTGCCGGCCAATATGTGAAATTCGAGGATGAACGGACGCGCCCGGCGCGGGATCTCCTGGCGCAGGTGCCGCTGGAGCGCGTCGGGCGCGCGATCGATCTCGGCTGCGGCCCCGGCAACTCGACGGAACTGATCGTCGAGCGATACGGTGCCGCCGGCGTCTCTGGCCTCGATAGCGACGACAACATGCTGGAAGCCGCACGCAAGCGCATGCCGGGCACGGCCTTCGCCAAAGCCGATCTCGCCACCTGGCGTCCCGAGACACCTGTCGACCTCCTCTTTGCCAACGCCGTCTTTCAGTGGTTGCCCAACCATCTCGATATTTTCGACCACCTGATGGATGGCCTGAAGCCCGGCGGCGTGCTTGCGGTACAGATGCCCGACAACCTGACGGAACCAAGTCATTTGATGATGGAAGAGACCGGCAAGAGCGGCCCGTGGAGCGATGCCTTCGCCAAGAAGAGCGTACGGCGCAATCCCCTTCCCGCGCCGTCAGTCTACTACAACAGGCTGATCGGCAAATCGGCCCGCATCGATATCTGGCACACCAACTACAATCATGCGCTGGAGAACGCCGCTGCGATCGTCGAATGGGTGAAGGGAACAGGCCTTCGTCCCTATCTCGACCATGCCGGCACCGAACATCGCGATGCCTTCGCGGCCGAATATCTGAAGCACATCGAGAAGGCCTATCCGCCGCTCGTGGACGGCAAGGTGCTGTTGCGTTTCCCGCGCCTCTTCCTGATCGCCGTGAAGAAATAGGCAGCCTGGCTCCTCTTAAAAGTCTGCCAACGGCGGGCGCTACAGCGTCGCGCGCCACATGTGGCGCGCAAAGGTCGCTGTAACACGTTAAATCTGCTGCATAATTTTGCCCTTAAATCGTTCCGATTTGAGGAATTATGCAGTAGAACATCAGTAGCCAAAGCTGAAACAGCAATAGCTCCGAGGAGATAGTCGATGTCGTCCAGAAGCCCCCTTTATGGCCGTCGCAAGGAGAAGCGCTCATGACCACCCCCGACGTCGCACCCGCCCCGCCACTGACATTCGTAATCTTCGGCGCCGCCGGCGATCTCACCAGGCGCCTGCTCGTCCCGACGCTGATCAACATGACCCGCAGCGGGCTTGTGGGAGAGGATCTGCACATCCTCGGCGTCGGCATCGAGACCGGCGGCGTGGACATGCTGCTGGAGCGGTTGGAAGCCTTCCTCAAGACCTCCGGCGACATGGACGATCCGCAGCGTCAAGCCGCGTGGCAGAGCCTGCGCAAGCGCATCAGCTACATCTCCGGCGACTTCACGCAGAATGCCGTCTACAAACAGATCGCCGATTACCTATCGAGTGCACCGAGCGCCAATGCGGCGTTCTATTTCGCCGTACCGCCGCAATTCTTTGGCGACATTGCCGAGAAGCTATCCGAAAACGGACTGATGAACGAGGCGACCGGCGCCTTCCGCCGCATCGCGATCGAAAAGCCCTTCGGCCACGATCTCGCATCGGCGCAAGCCCTGAATGCGCGGTTGCTGAACCATGTCCACGAAAGCCAGATCTACCGCATCGACCATTTCCTCGGCAAGGAAACCGTCCAGAACATCATGACGACGCGCTTCGCCAACATGATGATCGAGGCCTTGTGGAACAACAACTATATCGATCACGTGCAGATCACGGCGGCGGAGCTTGTCGATGTCGGCACGCGCGGCAAGTTCTACGATGCGACCGGCGCTTTGCGCGACATGGTGCCGAACCATCTCTTCCAGCTGCTGGCGATGGTGGCAATGGAGCCGCCGAACAGTTTTGACGCGGAGTCGATCCGCAATGAAAAAGGCAAGGTGCTGAAAGCTCTGCGTGCCTATTCGCGCGAAGAAGCAGCCCAGAACGGCGTGCGCGGCGCTTATACGGCAGGCCCGATCGCCGGCCGCGATCTGCCGGCCTTTACCCAGACGCCGGATGTCTCGCCCGATAGCAACACAGAAACCTTCGTGGCGCTGAAGCTCCTCGTCGATACATGGCGCTGGGCGGGCGTGCCGTTCTATCTGCGTACCGGCAAGGCAATGAAGGCGCGCGATACGGAAGTGGTCATTACCTTCCGCCAAGTGCCCTTCGCGCAATTCCCCCGCCACGGCACCCAGCCCGAACTGCCGCCGAACAGGCTGATCATCCAGGTGCAGCCCGACGAAGGGCTGGACATGGAAATCTCGATCAAGTCACCGGGACTGGTGCTGAAAACCGCGCCGGTTTCGCTCGACTTCCGCTATGCGGACAATTTCGACATCGGCAAGCAGACCGGCTACGAAAGCCTGTTCTACGAACTTTTCGTCGGTGACCAGACCCTCTTCCAGCGCGCCGACGGCATCGAGGCAGGCTGGGCAGCCGTGCAGCCCTTCCTCGACCTTTGGGCCGAGGGCGGCAAGCCCGATCCCTATGCTCCCGGCAGCTCAGGCCCGGCTTCCGCCGACGAACTCATCGAACGCGATGGCCGCAAGTGGCATCAGATCGACGGGGCTTCGAGCGGTAAAAGAGTCTAACGCTCGGAGGGCGGGTATGAATAATGCCGCCCCCTCATCTCAACAAAAAGCCCCGCGAGATTATCGCGGGGCTTTTTGTTGTCAGCGACAATACCGACTAGATGAACTGGCTCAAGCCGGGAACAGAATTCACCACCTGATCGACGACATCGTTGCCGGCATATTGCCGGGCAGTCGCGACTGTTTCCTTGGCGAGCGAGGTAATGTCGCCCATGCCGAGGCCGGTGCTCATCAGCTGCTGGCCGAGGCCCATGATGCCGCCGCCGGCGCCAACCGCGCTCAGGAGGCCGCCGAGAAGGCCGCCGCCACCCGAGGCATCGCCGCCGTACTGGGCAACCAGATCGGTTGCGCCGGGGAAAGATTCGATCATCTTGGTAACCGGGCCTTCCGGAGCTTCGCGCTGCAGGAAGCCGAGAATCATGCCGACGGCCTTCTCCGCGAGGTCGGGAGCGATACCGGCTTTGGTCGCGATCTGATCAATAACTTCGTTCACTGTGGCCTCCTGCCTTTACGACGTTAACGTCAACGTAACTCAATGAAGCAACCGACACAAGCCGCGCCGGGCGTCGTTATTCTACCAGAAGCGGAACCCTGACGCGAATGGTTGTCCCTCTCCATTCGAGTTCTTATAACAGTGTCAGGACAAATCGATGAACGGCTCTGGCAGCTTCAAAAAGCTGCTGTGCCGCCACCCTAGAACCGGATGATTTTGGACCGAATCGATCCAAAATCATCCGGTTCTAGAATCAAACAGCTAGAGCATGATGTCGTCCGAAAACCGATGACACTTCTCGGCATCATGCTCTAAGGGAGACGACACCATGCCGCAGCAGGACGGACAGATTTTCGTTGGCGCCAGCCGCAATCCGGATGAAAGCATCAACAAGGACGAGTTCCTGACGTTGAAATTCGGCAACCGCCACGGTCTCGTTACCGGCGCTACCGGCACCGGCAAGACGGTGACGCTGCAGGTGCTTGCGGAGGGCTTTTCCAAGGCCGGCGTGCCTGTCTTTTGCGCAGACATCAAGGGCGACCTCTCCGGCATTGCCGTTAAGGGCGAGGCGAAGGATTTCCTGCTCAAGCGCGCCGAAGAAGTCGGCCTCTCCCCTTATGAATTCGATCAGTTTCCGGTCATCTTCTGGGATCTCTATGGCGAGAAGGGCCACCGCGTTCGCGCGACCATCGCCGAGATGGGACCGCTTTTGCTGGCACGCTTGATGGATGCCTCTGAAGCGCAGGAAGGCGTACTCAACATCGCCTTCAAGATCGCCGACGAAAATGGCCTGGCGCTGCTGGATCTCAAGGATCTGCAGGCGCTGCTGAACTATATGGGTGACAATGCCAGCGAGCTTTCCAGCAAATACGGCCTGATCTCGAAATCCTCGGTCGGCTCGATCCAGCGCGCAATGCTCGTCCTGGAACAGCAAGGCGCGGAAAACTTCTTCGGCGAACCGGCCTTGAAGATCTCCGACATCATGCGGGTCAGCAACGACGGTTACGGCCAGGTTTCCGTGCTCGCAGCCGACAAGCTGATGATGAACCCGCGTCTCTATGCGACCTTCCTGCTGTGGCTGCTGTCGGAACTGTTCGAGGAACTGCCCGAGGTGGGAGATCCGGAAAAACCCAGACTGGTCTTCTTCTTCGATGAGGCGCATCTGCTCTTTAACGATGCACCGAAAGTGCTGATAGAGCGCGTGGAGCAAGTGGTGCGGCTGATCCGCTCCAAGGGCGTCGGCGTCTATTTCGTCACGCAAAACCCGCTCGACGTGCCCGAAACGGTGCTGGCCCAGCTTGGCAATCGCGTGCAGCATGCTCTGCGCGCTTATACGCCGCGCGAGCAGAAGGCCGTGCAGACGGCAGCGTCCACTTTCCGCCCCAACCCGGCGTTCAATTGCGCCGAGGTCATCACCACGCTTGGCACCGGCGAGGCGCTGGTGTCGATGCTGGAGGGCAAGGGCGCGCCATCGATCGTCGAGCGCACGTTGATCCGGCCGCCCGCCGGCCGCATCGGCCCACTTAACGATGCGGAGCGCCGGGCCGTCATGCACGCCAGCCCGGTTGCGGGCATCTACGATCAGACGATCGATCGCGAATCCGCCTATGAGATCCTGACGGAGCGGGCGCGCAAGGCTTCCGAACAGCAGAGCGGCAGCGCAGGCGATGGCTGGACACTTCCCGGCTTCGGCGGAGACAGCAACAAGCCAGCCGGCCGCGGTCGCTCGGGCTATCAGCGCGAAACAATCCTTGAAGCGACCATGAAAAGCATGGCGCGCACGGTCGCAACGCAAGTCGGCCGCGCCATCGTCCGAGGCATCCTCGGCAGTTTCAAACGGTAGATTTAGACCTCCCCCACGAGCGGGAGGTCGCGGCGAAGCCGCGGGTCGGGGTGACATGCCGCAAACCGCATATCACTCCGACCCGACCTACAGGCCATTCCTCCCCTCGAAGGGAGGGTAAAAATCACCGCACCGGCGCGACGAGCGAGAAGAATGCGCCTTGCGGATCGGTCGCCTGGACGATCCAGCTGCCGCCGGGGACTTCCATAGGGCCGTTGACGATCGCGCCGCCACCTTCGGTGATGCGGGTGATTGCGGCATCGATCGCCGGAACGTTGATGTAGAAATTCCAGGCCGCGACAGGCATTTCCGCCGGCTTGGTCATGATGCCGCCGAAGTCGCGATCGCCGATCTTGAAGATCTTGTACTTGCCCATCGGCCCCATGTCGAAATCGGAGCTCAGTTCCCAACCGAACATCTCGCTGTAGAAATCGAAGGCCTTCGGACCGTCGCCGGCATAAAGTTCGTGCCAGCCGAAATATCCGGGCGTGGCGGGGGCCGCGGGCTCCCAATCCTGGCCAGGCAGCGGCGTGAACAGGCAGAAGGCCGCCCCATAAGGATCGGAGACGACGGAAAACCTGCCGACGCCCGGAATATCCATCGGCTCGCGATAGACCTTGCCGCCTTTGCCAACCACCGTCTTGGTCGCTTCGTCGACATCGGGAACGCCGATATAGCCGGTCCAGCAGGGTGGAGTGCCCATGGCCTTCGCCTCTTCCGGCAGGATCATCAGACCAGCAACCGGGCCTGCGCCGGCGCTGAACAATGTGTAGTCCATTCCGACTTCGGGCATGCCGGCATCCGCAGCATCCCAGCCGACGACCTTGCTATAGAAGGCCTCGGCCGCCTTCATGTCCGTCGTCATCAGCTCGTACCAGACAAAATAACCCTTCTCAGCCATGGTAGCTCTCTCCCTATTATGATTGCTAAAGTATCCGTCTCATCCAGAGCCGGCTGTCGGCGCAAGCTCATCATGGCCGATCAACGTGACGGCGAAGCGATGGTCGCTCGCTTCGCCTGTCGGCCGTTAGCATGCGCCAGATGTTAGTTAGGCACGAAATACAATATTTCGACCCCTGCTCCCAACGACACGCATTCGGCTGCCTCGCCGCGCGTCAATCGCAGCAGGAATGTGTCTTCGCCGCGTGCTCATATTCGTCGTGGCGACGCACGAAGTTCATCGTGCTGGTTTCATTGCGTCCCTTGGGCGCTCGATCGAGGATCATCAGCGTGCCGATCAGTTCCTCGGGACCGCGTGCATAGCTCGAATAGGTATGGAAGATATTGCCGGCTTCGTCCTTGTAGAAGGAGCTGAGGCCAGGAAGCTCGTCAAAGCCTTCGGCTGGATCCATCGGCGTGAAGTTGTAGTAAATTACCTCGCCGGCAAGCTGCTCCTTCGAAAAGGAAACGTGATAGTCGAAGTTGAAGTCGTTGGCGAAGGACGACACCCAGGGGAAATTCCAGCCCATGCGCTTCTTGTAGGCTTCCACCTTCTGCAGCGGCGCGCGGGAGACAGCAACCAGGGTGACGTCGTGATTGTTGAGATGCGGAAGCGCGCCATCGAAATGGTCGGCAAGGAAGGAGCAACCGGGGCATCCGGCGTCCCAATCGGGGCCGAGCATGAAGTGATAGACGATCAGCTGGCTGCGGCCGGCGAAGAGATCGGCGAGCGTCTTCTTGCCCTCCGGCGTATCGAAGACATAGTTCTTGTCGACCTTGACCCAAGGTAAAGCCAAACGCTCTGCATTGACGCGATCGCGCAAATGCGTTGCCTCTTTCTCGCTGGCGAGCAGCTGGCGGCGTGCTTCTAGCCACACTTCCCTGGAAACGATCTGGTTCATGGTGAAGCGCCCTCCTCCGGCGACCTTAACACCCCGAAATCTTGACAAATATATTGATATCAATATTAATGAAGCATGTCAAACGCGATACAAGTCCCCTTCGAAACCACCCTACTTGTGCGGGATACTTGCCTATGCCTGCATGTGCAGCGTGCCGCACGCGCCCTGGCTCGTCGCTTCGATGAAGCGCTGAGACCATTTGGACTGACCAATGGCCAGTTTTCCCTCATGATGTCGCTGAATAGACCGATGCCCGCCTCGATGGGCTCGGTGACGGCGCTGCTTGCGATGGACCAAACAACGCTAACGGCGGCGCTGAAGCCGCTGGAGCGGCGCGGATGGGTTGATATCGTGCCCAATCCTAGGGATCGTCGCGCCCGGCTTCTCAGCCTCACCCCGTCGGGCAAGGCAACGCTTGCCGCCGCCGTGCCGATCTGGAAGGTGACGCATGCAGCCCTGGAAGAGCGCCTGCCAGAGGGTAATGGCGACAGGTTGCGCAGCGATCTGGCGGCTTTGCTCTAGGCCGCCAGCCTTTCCCTGCCCGTTGATGCATTCCAGACAAAAAACCGCAGCGCAATTTTCCCGTAACGGCTCTATTGCGCAAGCCGGGGATCGGCGCCGAAATCCTGCCTCTCGAAACCGATGCGGCGTCTGGGAAATTCGCAGAGCGCCTGCACGCCCGCGCGCGACAAACGGATGCGCCACGTCTGGCGCTCCACCGGCTCACGCGCCGCGAAGGCCTTTGCGGTCAAGAGCGCGATGTTCCGGCCACCCCTGGGGTCGCGAACCGAACGGTAGAGGATCGCCTCGATACCCCCCGCACGCGCCGCTTCGGCCAGCGATTGGCAGGCTTCATAGTCGACCGGATCGGTCCATTGCTGGCGATCGCGATCCAGTGGCGGCTTCGTCAGGTCGAGAGCGCCCTTGGTGGTGATTGCCGCGGCAAAGGCCGTATATTCCGCCGCATTGGCAGGCAGCGGTGTATCCGGAGAATCGCGGAAGAAGAGCAGCCTGTAGAAGCTCATCTCCGCAAGAGCCGTCTCCACCTGCTCCGAGGCGTAGAAGACGCCAAGCGTCCGCCCCGCCCGGCGAAAGCGAGAACCATGTGGATAGATCGCGCCATAGCGAAAGGGCGTGGCAAGCAGATAGTCGAGACCGGCGCATTCCGGTGGTAAACGCGGCTTGCTCTCGTCCAGCAGACGCTCGAGCAGATCCTGCTCTTCCAGATTGTCCACCAGCTTCAGCGTCGAGACCTGATGCTGCGATTCCACCAGCCGCCAATAACGTCCAGAAATGGCCTTTGCCTCAGACGAGAGCGCGGCGGGCGTCCAGATAGGCAAGGACATCAGTCAAACCCGAAATCGAGGTGATCTTGTTCAGCGGCGCTGCGCCGAAGGCGAGGTTGTCATTGCGCAGCCATTGCCGCGCCACCGTTTCGTCCCCGCCGACAATCGCGTCCAGCGAGCGAAAGAGACGCACGAAGAGCACGCCAAGCTCGAACGGCTTGCTATCGCGCTCTAGAAGATGATCCTGCCGCTTCATGCGCGACACCGTCGCCTCGGAAACGCCGATAATATCCGCGAGTATGCGTGCATTCACCCCCAACCGCTCGGCCGCATTGACCACTGCCTTGGTGATAACAAGGGCTTCGCCAGCGATTGGTTGACCTATTGCCTGAGCTTTTGCCATGGCTACATCCTTTCCTTGGAAAATATATAGCACTTTTCTTGCAGAAGAAAAGGAGCGACAGATAGGACTACCGCTCCTTTCGATAGAGGTGGCCGCTAACGGCCAGCCATCCGTTCCGGCTCAGACAACCGCGAACTGCACTTCGGTCGACGTGCGCATGGCGTGGCTGTAAGGGCATACGATGTGGGCGGCGGCGGCAAGCTTTTCAGCCTCAGCCTTGTCCATGCCGGGAATGTGAACGGCCAGGGACACTTCGATGCCGAAACCGGTGCCGTCTGCGCGCGGCCCGATACCGACGGTCGCGGTGACCTTCGCATCTTCCGGAATCTTGACCTTCTGCTGACCTGCGACAAATTTCAGGGCACCCAGGAAGCAAGCGGAGTAGCCGGCGGCAAAAAGCTGCTCAGGGTTGGTGCCGGTAGCGCCGTCGCCGCCCAGTTCCTTCGGCACGGTCAGCGTGACGTCAAGGACGCCATTTTCGGAAACTGCATGGCCAGCGCGGCCACCGGTGGCGGAAGCTTTGGTCGTGTAGAGAATAGGCATGTCATGTCTCCCTTCGGTTTGGATGATTTTTTATATAGCACGATTTAATCGTGCGCAATATTTATTTTTTGCAATTTGATTTCGCAAAGTGAATTTGTGACAATGACGCCGACACGGAAACGGCAGGGCAGCGATGACGTATAGTGCCGATGGGCAGATCATAATCCCCGATGAGGAAAAGCGGCTCGAAAGGCAGCTCTGCTTTGCCGTCTACAGCGCCGCCCACGCATTCAACCGCGCTTACAAGCCCATCCTCGATCGCGTCGGCCTCACCTACCCTCAATATCTTGTCATGCTTGTACTGTGGGAAAGGGGCAGTCTTTCGGTCAAGACGATCGGCGAAAAACTGGATCTCGATTCAGGAACGCTGTCGCCGCTTCTGAAGCGATTGGAGCAGGCCGGATTGATCGGCCGCGCCCGCGATCCGAGAGATGAACGTCAGGTGATCGTTTCGTTGACGGAAAAGGGCGCCGGGATGCAATGCCAGGTCGATGCGATCATGGGCGCAATCGGTCAGGCCACCGGTTGCGCCATGTCCGAAATCGCCGATCTACGCGAACAGTTGCAGCGGCTGAAAGCCAATCTGGCGGCCGAGTGAAGGACGGCTCGCCAACATCCCAATGGATATCTGTAGGGCCGCTAGAGCATGTCGCGCAAAAGTGTGCAGCGGTTTTGCGACTACGACATGCGTGAAATCAAAGAGCTAAAGCGCGTGAAGCGAATCGAAAGATCGCGACGCGATTTAAACAGTGAAGGGCGCCACGTAAGGGCGCCCTGCCAGTTTTCGGTCTGTGATCCTACGACGTCACGAGGATCGGCGCGCGCTCAGGCACGCGATCGTAGAGATCGATGACATCCTGATTGAGCAGGCGAACGCAGCCGGACGAAACCGCCTTGCCGATGGAGCGCCAGTCGGGATTGCCATGCAGGCGATAGAGCGAATCCTGCTTGTCTTCGAAGATGTAGAGCGCACGTGCGCCGAGCGGATTCTTCAGGCCCGGATCCATACCGCCATTGGCGATGGAGAACTTCACGAGCTCAGGCTGGCGAGCAACCATCTCATCCGGCGGGTTCCAGCGTGGCCACTTCTTACGCCACTGAATGACGCCACGGCCCTGCCAGGCAAAGCCCTCGCGGCCGACGCCGATGCCGTAACGCATGGCCGTGCCGCCCTGCTCGGTGACGTAGAGCATACGCTGCGTCGTGTTGACGACCACCGTGCCCGGCGCCTCGCCGGTCGGGTCGACCACGCGCTGCCGGTAAAAGCGTTGATCGATCTGCTGATAAGGAACGGCCGGAATATGGAAGCCGCCGTCATCCAGCGCCGCATAGATCACGGCAGGATCTGGCTGCTCGCCGTCATAGCTGGAGAACCAGCTGCGGAACGGCCTGGGCGACCCGGTATATTGCACGGGGCTGACGATGGGCCCGCTGTTGACGGTGGAGGCACAGCTAGCGAGCGTGGAAGCAGCGCCGATGCCTACTAGGGTGAGGAAATTACGTCGGGATAGCGAAGAGGGAAGGCTCATGTCGACAGCATAGTTCCTGTTGATGAGGAAGCGAGAACCCGCGATACATAAGCTGATTCGGCTTCCCGAGAGGTTTGCAGAGACAGAGGTAAAACTAAAGAGCGCAGCAACACCCCGCTATCGCACTTATGCAACATCACGAAAATTTGTGGTAAAATACCGCTACAAAACGACGATTTCCGTCTTAGCAGGCACTCGGTTGTAGAGATCTATCACGTCCTGGTTGAGCATGCGCACGCATCCGGACGAAGCTGCCCTGCCGATCGACTGCCAATCCGGAGTACCGTGGACGCGATAAAGCGTGTCCTTACCATTCTGGAAGATGTAGAGCGCACGCGCGCCGAGCGGATTGGTCGGCCCCGGATTCATACCACCGCGCTCAGCCGACAGCGGTTTCATCTGCGGCTCGCGAGCGACCATTTCTGCCGGCGGCGTCCAGCGCGGCCATTTCTGCTTCCACTGGATCATGCCTCTGCCATGCCAGGCATAACCGGCCGCACCCAGGCCCACGCCATAACGCATGGCTTTGCCGCCCGGCTCGACGAAATAGAGAAAATGATCCCTTGTATCGACGATGATCGTACCTGGACGCTCGTTGGTCTTGTAATCCACTTCCTGGCGCAGAAAGCGCGGATCGATGCGCTTGTAGGGAATGGCCGGCAGCGTGAAATCATCCTCGCTCCGCTGTGCATACATGGCCTGATGCACGGGATTGGAGGTCGGCAAACCATAGGTCTGATGGAACTGCGTGCGGAAAAGATCGCGCGACTGCGGCACCGGCTGCACCGGAAGGCGATGCACCCTCTGCGGATCGATGCCCTCCGGACGATAGAAGATCGGCGACGTCTCCTGTACGAACCGATCCGGATCGGTCGCGCCTGTATCGGGAATGATGCTGCAGGCGGACAAAGTCGTCAAAGCGGCAGCAGCAAGCAGGCGACGGGAAACGGGCAGCAGATCGGCCATCATCGGAAACCAGTTGGAACACATATCGGATCGGCGACATGATGAACCGCGCGGCTGGAGCGAGGCTGGCGTCGGCGGCGAAGATATTGCGCGAATTGGCCAAACGCCTGATTTTTTGCCATGGGCGATGTAAATGTCGCAAGTGCGAGAAGCCGTGAACACAGATGTCCCGACATCACCGCCGCATCGCTTTACAAGTCCGGCGCCTCGTTGTGCAATCGGCCGAGCTAGGCGGCCACGCTTTCGAAAAACCGGATGCTCTGCTCGATCTCGCCCGGTAGCGCTGAATTGTGGCTGCCCGGAACCGTCTCCATATCCATTTTCACGCCGCCGGCCGTTGCTCGCTTGGCCAGCAGAGCCAGCCGCGAGTCGAAATGGGCTTCCTCGGTGCCATGAAACAACTTCATCGGGCATCTGAAGCTGTGTGCGTAGCAGAGCGGCGAGCGCATCTGGAATTCGCGCGGGTTCTTGGTGTTGAAACGGATATCCTGCGGGTAGCGGCTGAAGAAGGCATAGGCATCCGGATTTCCGGATATCGGCGCTGCCGCACGGAAGCGCTTGGTCGACATCGCGGTCAGCATAGCGAGCGTACCGCCGATGCTGTGGCCTGCCAGAAATAGGCGACGCGGATCTACACCGGGCAGATGCCGCAGTCGGTTCGACGCCGCCAACACATCGGCAACCTCGTCGTAAAAACCGGAGAAATTACCCCTTTGGCCGTTTTCGCCGCGCATCGAGGGGATCATGACGACATAGCCGGCCTCGACGTAGGGCTTCATCAGCTGCCAGTGCCCCTGGCCTATGGCGTTGCCGCCGTGAAGGAACAGCACGGCCGGTTTCGGCGTGCGCTCGCGCGTATACTTCGATACCCAGGAGACGAGTTCCAGCTCGCCGCCGATACCACTGCGATAAAAGAGCTGATCGGCGGTCGGCGGCGTCACCAGCGGCTCATAGATATCCGGCGCCGGTCCCTTGCTCAGCAAGTCCGTCCGAAATAGCCGGCGCTCCCTGCTATAGTTGCCGGACAGAAGCGGCGGTGCATCCTCGGCCTTTTCCTCGGCGACGGCGTTCTTGCTATCGGCAGGCTTGCCACCGGTCGTGCTGTCGTCGGCGGCTCTTACGATGCTCGGCGCAAAAAGCGCAGCGGCCAGGCCCGCAAGGACGCCGCGGCGATTGGGACGGAATGTGTTGTCGTCAGACGTGGTCATGGGCTCTGTCCAAATATGCCGGCGCAGCTCGAATCTGCACAGGTCGAAAGGCAAGGCCAACTCACATTGTGGTGAGGATTCGCCCAGTCTCATTCATCAACAGCGGGAGCCTTCGCGTCAATGAGCGCAATCAAACTTTCCAGCCGATCCGCCTCGTATGGCGGCTTGTCGGGCCGCAGCCGGGCGATGCGGGGAAAACGCATCGCAACGCCGGATTTATGACGGGTGGAGCGGTTGATGCCTTCAAAAGCCACCTCCAGCACGAAGCCGAAATCGCGATCGGCGCGGACAGCCCTTACCGGGCCAAACCGGTCGACCGTATTGTTGCGCACGAACTTGTCGAGCACCTCCAGTTCGGCATCGGTGAAACCGAAATAGGCCTTGCCGACGGGCACAAGCTGCTCACCCTCCGGCGTGGTCGCCCAGACACCGAAGGTGAAATCGGAATAGTAGCTGGACCGTTTGCCGTGACCACGCTGCGCATACATCAACACGGCATCGACATTGTAGGGATCGCGCTTCCACTTGAACCATGGCCCCTTGGCCCGTCCGGCAAGATAGGCGCTATCCCGGCGCTTGATCATGACGCCTTCGATTACCGGATCTGGCGGTGACGAGCGCAACCGATCGAGTTCTTCCCATGAGGAAAAATCGACGAGCGGCGAGAGATCGAAGCGGTCGTGCGGCGCTGCCTCGACAATCTCCGTCAGCCGCTCGCGCCGATCGAGAAAGCCGCGAGCGCGAACGTCCTCAACACCGTCGAACAGAAGATCGTAGGCGCGGATGAACGCCGGGAACTCTTCCAGCATTTTTGCGGTAACGGTCTTGCGATTGAGGCGCTGCTGCAGATCCGAGAAGCTGCGCGTCGCGCTGTTGGAACGCACCGTGCCACCGACCAGCAGCTCGCCATCCATGACGCCTTCGAAGCTTATCGCATCGACGATATCGGGAAAGGCACCGGAAATATCGTCGCCCGAGCGTGAATAAAGCTTGCTCGTGGCTCCCGAGCGCGAAAGCTGTACACGGATGCCGTCCCACTTCCATTCGGCCGCGAAATCGCGGGGATCGAGTCCATCGAGATCACCTGGCTCGACCGGATTGGCAAGCATGACGGAATGGAAGATTGCCGGCGTCGCCAATATCGGCTTTTCAGCTTCCCCCTCAAGCCAGCCGAACAGGCTTTCATAAGGTGGCTGCAGACCATGCCAGAGCGTTTCGATTTCAGTCACGTCCTTGCCGCCGAGTTCGGCCAGCGCCTGTTTGGCGAGACGGGCCGAAACGCCGATGCGCAGGGCGCCCGTTGCAAGCTTCAGAAAAGCGAAGCGACCCGACGTATCGAGCCGATCCAGCAGTTCGCGAACGAAACTGCGCACCTCGGTACGCCCCAGCGCATTCATGCGGCGCACGACGTCGCCGAGCCTCGGCTGGTCACCGGCAGGGCGCTCGACATCGCTCTCCTTGTCCCAGACCAGCGAGATCGTCTCGGCAAGATCGCCAACATAATCGTAGGAATAGCGAAACAGCACGTCGTCCATGCGCTCCAGAACGAGTTCACGCAGCATGGCAGGCTTGACGTTGCGCACCTCCAGCGTGCCGGCAATGGCGGCAAGGCCATAGCCGCGATCGGGATCCGGCGTGTCGCGGAAATAGTCGGTCAGCAGCTTCAGCTTGCCGTTGCGGCTCGGCGTCAGGACCAAGCGGTCGAGAAGGTCGGCAAAAGCTTTCATCAATCGCCCTCGTCTTCGTAGCCGATGAGATGCAGCGGCTTGGCGGCTATGCCCTGCAGCTCGCACCAGCGTACCAGCGCCTCTTCGCGGCCGTGGGTGACCCAGACTTCGCTCGGCTTCAGATCGGAGATGGTCTCGGTCAGCTCTGGCCAATCGCAATGGTCCGATATGACTAAAGGCAATTCGACGCCGAGTTGCTTGGCGCGTTGGCGCACCATCATCCAGCCGGAGGCAAAGGCGGGCAGCGGGTCGTGAAAGCGCCTTGCCCAGCGGTCCTGGAACGTGGAGGGCGGGCCGACGACCACCGCGCCTTGGAAGATCGACTGATCGCGGCTTTCGATGGTGGCCGGCTTCAACTCGCCGAGCGCGATACCCTGGCTGATGTAATAGTCACACAGGGATTCCAGCGCGCCATGAATGTAGATCGGCTTGTCATAGCCGGCATCGCGCAGCAGCCGAATGACGCGTTGCGCCTTGCCGAGCGCATAGGCGCCGACCAGATGGGTTCTTTCCGGAAACTGACGAAGCGAGGCCAGAAGCTTGCGTGTCTCGGCCATGGGATCCGGATGATGAAACACCGGCAGGCCGAAGGTGGCCTCGGTAATGAAGACATCGCAAGGAACCGGTACATAGGCGGCACAGGTCGGATCGGGGCGCCGCTTGTAATCGCCCGAGACGACGATGCGCAGCCCATCCTTCTCCACAGCGATCTGTGCCGAACCCAGCACATGGCCGGCCGGATGGAAGCTGACCTTCACGCCGTTGACCGTTACCTCCTCGCCGAACGCAACCGCCTGCTCCGATCCGGCAAAATTATCACCGTAGCGGATGCGCATGATATCGAGCGTCTGGCGGGTGGCGAGCACATGGCCATGTCCCGAGCGAGCATGGTCGGAATGGCCATGCGTGACGAGCGCCCGCTCGACCGGTCGCACGGGGTCGATGTAGAAGCCACCGATCGGGCAGAACAACCCTTCGGGCGTGGGGTAAAGCAGTTGATCAGGTCTCATGATTCAAGAGGATAGCGCCATTCGCGCGTTTAGGTAGCGATCACGGAGCTTTTTTAATTGCGACGGCGCTCCGGCTGCCGGTCCGGCAGATCGAAAACAAGCACATCCTCGCTATAGGGTTTGGCTTTCGCCACGACGACACCATTCGGATCGACGATCGCGCTGCTGCCATAGCTCACCCAACCGTCATCGTTGCTGCCGACCACATCCGATGCCATCACCCAGCATCCGGTGTGCCTGGCGCATATCTGCATGCTCGATATGCCTGGCTTATGCCACCTCTCCGCCTTGTGTGCCCTGAGCATCAGATTGATGGGATTGCAGATGAGACCGGCGCCCTTCTGAGCTAAACGGCGTGCCGTATAGGGATACCTCAGATCAGCGCAGATATTGATGCCGAAGCGCCAATGCCCCTCTTCCCAAACGGGAAAATCCGTTCCGGGCGAACAGCCGCTTTCGAGTGGATGGGCCTTGGCATAGACGCCAACGATCCGCCCTCCCTTGGCGACCAGCGAACTATTGTAGAGCGCCTCGCCCCGCCTCTCGAAAAGTCCGACGATCGCCGTCGTCCGGCCCGAGGCGAAGCGAGCCACAAGCGCGTTCAAGCATGGATCGTCTAGGGAAAGCGCTCGGCGCCTGGCAATGGCCTCGTCGTAGCTATGCCCATGCAGATAGCATTCGGGGAAAAGCGCGAGATCAATTCCCTGCCTTTCGGCCCAAGCCAGATCGCGCGTCAGGATCTCGGCCGCCTGCTCGACGGCTTCGAAAAGAGCCAGACGTTGAAAGGCCGCGATCCGCATATGGCAGAGCTAGCATGGGCGGTGAGTCGCCCCTAGATCGTTTCCGGCTTTCCTTGAATCGCGGAAGTGATCTACCTCCTTGTTTCCTCGTGTGTTCCGGACGGAAACCACTGCCCAGTTTTCCAGAAAGTGCTCCATCGCCGACCGGCCGAGTGGCTATCGCTGTCCGTGCCTGATTGGTTAAGGAAAAATACAAGGCGCGCGCCGTCCAGCCGCACCAAATGCCTGCGAACCATAGCCTGAGACCTCAGGCGTGCCAAAACGGCACAGATTTTCCTGGCACGATTTCTGCTTCAGCATTGCCGTTTCGGGAGTTCGTCATGATCCACCGCCGTGTCTTCCTCGCATCACTGGCTGCTTCGGCCACCGCCGGCCTATTCGCGCCAGGCATCTTCGCCGCGCCGCTTGCCAGAACAAGCGGAGCGGATCTGCGTGGATCGATCGACGCCATTGCCTATAAAACGACACCAGGCACCAGTGATATGAAAAGCGGCAGACTGCAGGCGTTGATCGACAACGCTGCTCGCACCAACACGCCGCTGTTCCTGCCGCCGGGTAACTACACCGTGTCGAACCTGACGCTGCCCGACAATACGCGCATCACCGGCGTACCCGGCGCCACGCGTCTTATCTATGGCGGTGACGGCCATCTGATGAATGCCGACAAGGCCAAGCGCATCGAGCTTTCCGGCCTCGTGCTCGATGGCGGTAATCGCTGGCTGGCCGACTACGCCGGAGGTCTCTTGCAATTCACCGGCGTTGGCGATGTACGGATCGACAATTGCGAGGTTGCCGGCAGCCGCAAGCACGCGCTGCAACTGGAGCGCTGCGGCGGCCGGATCGAGCGCAGCCGCATTTCCGGTGCTGCGGAGGCCGGGATCTATTCCGTCCAATCCACCGGATTGCAGGTGGCGGGCAACAGCGTTGAGGATTGCGGCAATGGGGGCATCCTCATCCATCGCTGGGGCAAGGGCGAAGACGGCAGCAGCGTCACCGACAACCGCATAGCGCGCATCCGCGCCAATAGCGGCGGCACGGGCCAGAACGGCAATGGCATCAATGTTTTCCGTGCCGATGGCGTGCAGGTTTCCGGCAACCGCATCAGCGATTGCGCCTTCTCCGCCGTCCGCGCTAATTCGGCATCGAATGTGCAGATCTCCGGC
The DNA here is from genome assembly GCF_016429255.1 of Rhizobium sp. ASV8. GTDB lineage: Bacteria > Pseudomonadota > Alphaproteobacteria > Rhizobiales > Rhizobiaceae > Rhizobium. The sequence continues at coordinate 138 of NZ_JAELUG010000018.1, read as the reverse complement.
AACCAGTGCCTGCGCTCGGGCGAGACGGCAATCTATTGCGAATTCGAGTTCGAAGGTGCGATCATCAACAACAACCTGATCGATGGCGCCGCCAACGGCATTGCCGTCACCAACTTCGACAATGGCGGCCGGCTCGCA
>NZ_JAELUG010000189.1 GCF_016429255.1 Rhizobium sp. ASV8 | reverse complement strand
GGCCACCGTAAGGTGTTCGGCGGAGGTGCCTGAGGTTCGCAGGCTCTCGAATGGAACGAGAGTGGCGTGCCATCTCGTGGCGGACGCGTGATCGATGCGGATGCCTCGGCCGCCTCAGGCCAGGGCGGCACGCAGGTCGTGCGAGAGGTCGCGGATCTCGGTCAGGTCGAGTTCCGATTCGACATGTTCGAGGTGGTGAGCCATCAGATGGGTGGCTCTATCCGCATTGTTGCCGACAATGGCCTCGACGATCTCGGCATGTTCGTCGGGACCGCAATTGAAGCGGTTGGTGTTGCGGTAGACGGCGGTGATCAGCGAGGAGCGGGAGATCAGGTCGCGCATGGTGGCGAAGAGGAAATCCGAGCCGACCGTCTCCGCCAGCAGCAGATGGAAGCCGCCGGAAAGCTTGATGATATCGGTGGTGATGTCCTGCGTATTGGCAATCCGCTCCTTGGCGACATGGTCGCGCAGGCGCTTGATGTCGGCCTTGGAGATTCCCTTGCAGAGCCGCTCGACCACGCAGCGTTCGACTGTACGGCGAACGAAGAAGACGTCGCGGGCCTCCTCGACGGAAGGTTTGCACACGAAGGCGCCACGATTGGGGATGATGGCGACGAGACCGTCGCGCTGCAGCAGTGCCAAAGCCTGGCGGATGCGTGCGCGGCTGACGTTGAAGATGGTGGCCATCTGCTCTTCCTTGAGCTGGACACCGGGCCTCAGCCGTCGTTCGGCGATAGACAGCCAGACTTTCTCGACAATCTGCTGAACAGAGACCCCTGTTTGGTCGGTCATGAATCTCACTCCTCGTTGTGGCTAGAGAAGCGTGAAGCGAGGGGAAAAGTCAATCACAACAATCGGTTTTTGATTGCAAAATTGTCTACAATATGGAATGACATTGTCAATCATAATGAATCCGCAGGATGGCGCAATGGAATTCGACTTTGCCGAACTTGAGCCTCAGAGCCGATATCGGCTTCTGACGAACTTCATCGGACCTCGGCCGATCGCGCTGGTCACGACGCGTTCGCCGGCCGGTCACAACAATGCGGCCCCGATGAGCTTCTTCAATGTGTTCTCGCACGATCCGCCGATTGTGGTTCTGGGTATCCAGCCGCGCCTGAGCGGCGAGGAAAAGGACACGCTCGCTAATATAAGGCGCACCCAGGAATTCGCCGTCAACATGGTCGATATGGGGATCTCGCAGCAGATGCTTGTCTGCGGTCTGGGCTTCGACAGCGAGTTCGACGAACTCGCTATGGCCGGTCTCACGCCGTCCGCCTGCCGCAAGATCGATGCATCCTTCGTCCAGGAGGCTCCCTGCGTCTTCGAGTGCCGGGTAGAACGCCTGATCGACTATCCGCGCCGAACGCTGGTGCTGGGTGAGGTCGTCCACATGCATGTGCGGCGCAATTGTCTCGACGCGGAGGGGCATTACGTAGACCCGGAACACTATCAGCCGATAGCCCGCCTGCATGCCGACAACTACATCGTTTCGGATCGCCAGTTCGTCCTCAAGGCTCCGCCAATCACAGATTTCATCAAGCCGCAGCGCGATTAAGGATGGATGAAAGGTCCCCCCTCATGCATATTCGTCTCATCAATCCCAATTCCACGGCTTCCATGACGTCACAGGCGCTGGACAGCGCATTGCGGGTCAAGCAGCAGGACACCAAAGTATCGGCGGTCAACCCTCTGGATACGCCGGTCAGCATCGAAGGCGGTGCGGACGAAGCGGCTGCCGTGCCGGGAATGCTTGCCGAAATCCTGAAAGGCGAGATGCTCGGGGTTGACGCCTATGTCGTTGCCTGCTTCGACGATCCCGGTCTTCACGCCGCCCGCGAAGTCGCCCGCGGACCCGTCATCGGCATTTGCCAGGCAGCCGTACAGGTGGCCATGACCATCAGCCGCCGGTTTTCGATCATCACGACGCTGCCGCGTTCGATCCCGATTATAGAGGACTTGGTTAGCGACTACGGCGCCGAACGCCATTGCCGCAATGTCCGTGCGATCGATCTCCCGGTTCTCGGTCTTGAGGAGGACCCGGTGGAGGCCGAGCGGCTGCTGGTCGCCGAGATCGAAAGAGCCAAGCGTGAAGATCGCGCTGAAGCCATCATTCTCGGTTGCGCCGGCATGTCCTCGCTTTGTGATCGATTGCAGGCGACAACCGGCGTGCCGGTGATTGACGGTGTTACAGCTGCCATCAAGCTTGCGGAAGCGCTTGTCGGCGCGGGCTATACTACGTCGAAGGTCAACGCCTATGATTATCCCCGCGTCAAGGAAATGCCGCGTCGCAACTGCGCCTAGAGCGTCGTGCTTCCTTTCGGAAGCACAAAGACGCTCTATCTCCGTGAAACTACGCATCAGGCTTTCCGAAAATCGATTCCGATTTTCGGGCCGATGCTGTAGCCGATCGTCAACGAGGAGCTTTCATTCCGAATGAACCGGGTCTCGGATATTCGTTTTGCGCTGTCGCCGGCTTTGATCGCGGCGTGGCTCCTCGTGGCGGTTCTCCACCTTCCTCTCCTTGCTAATGGTAATTCCATGGATACTCGATTGCACAATGCAGCTGCGGCGGACGATGTCGCGGCGATCCATCGGCTTCTCTCGAGCGGTGCCAATATCGACGCGCGGGATGAAAGCGGTGCCACTGCCTTGCTCGTCGCCACGCACGGCGACAAGGTGAATGCCGCCCGCGCGCTGATCGAGGCCGGCGCCGACGTCAATGCCAAGGACGATATTCAGGACAGCCCCTACCTCTATTCTGGCGCCCGTGGTCACCTGGAAATTCTCAAGCTGACGCTTACCCATGGAGCGGATCTTGCGAGCGTAAACCGCTATGGCGGCACCGCGCTCATTCCCGCATCCGAGCGCGGCCATGTGGAGACTGTGGATACGCTGATCAAGGCCGGGATCAATCTCGATCACGTCAATCGGCTTGGCTGGACCGCACTGCTGGAAGCGATCATTCTCAGCGATGGCGGCCCGCGCCATCTGCGAATCGTCGAGTTGCTGATCAATGCCGGGGCAAATGTCAATATCGCAGATCATGAAGGTGTGACACCGTTGCAGCATGCTCGTGGCCGCAGTTACGACAAGATCGCGGCATTGTTGGAAAAAGCGGGAGCGAAGTGACGCGGTATTAAGGCTTTACGGCCATCCAATAGTGCGATGGAGGTAAACGCTGGTGCCTCCCGGGAAATACTGAGAACGAAGGGCGAGACGATGCAAAGAATCTATTATTCCTCTCTTGGTGGCCATCCGCCTCAAAGCGATTTGCTGACGGGACGAGCCGTTTTCACCGAGGCCTATGCGGTCATTCCCAAAGGTGTCATGCAGGATATCGTCACCAGCTTCCTGCCGTTCTGGAACGATACGCGCTGCTGGGTCATCGCCCGCCCGCTCTCCGGCTTTGCCGAGACCTTCTCGCAATATGTCATGGAAGTCGCGCCCGGGGGCGGCAGCGACCGGCCGGAGCAGGATCCGGAGGCCGAAGGCGTGCTCTTTGTGGTCGACGGCGAGATCGAACTGACGCTGCCGACCGGCAAGCACCTTCTTCAGCCGGGTGGCTATGCCTTCCTGCCGCCGGGCCTGAAATGGTCGCTGCGCAACCGCTCGGGCGCCCATGCCCGCTTCCACTGGATCCGCAAGGCCTATGAGGCCGTTGACGGATTGGCTCATCCCGAGCCGCTGATCCTCAACGAAAAGGATATAGCACCCTCGGTGATGCCGGACACGGATGGGCGTTGGGCGACGACGCGTTTCGTCGATCCGAACGATCTGCGCCACGACATGCATGTGACGATCGTCACCTTGCAGCCGGGCGCCGTCATTCCCTTTGCCGAGACCCATGTGATGGAGCACGGCCTTTACGTGCTACAGGGAAAGGCGGTCTATCGCCTTAACCAGGATTGGGTCGAGGTGGAAGCCGGCGACTTCATGTGGCTGCGCGCCTTCTGCCCGCAGGCGTGCTATGCCGGAGGCCCAGGGCCATTCCGCTACCTGCTCTACAAGGACGTCAATCGCCATATGACGCTCCGCCCCTTCGGCGCGCGCCGATAAGCAGAGCAGATTCAAGCGGGATAGTTCCTCGCAAGCTCGCGCCCTGCCGGCGCGGGCTTTTGCGGTGTCGAGTAAGGCTTCCGATCAAAGTGCCGCCAGCCACGGATGATGTGGCTGAGCCAGATCAAGCCAGTGTCGAAGCCGCCTCCTTTCGGCGAAATCGAGCCGGGGCAGGGCGCGCTTGAAGTCCGCCTCATCCTTGTCGCGAAGATATTTGGCCTTGAACAGCAACACCGCGGCGGGTGTCAGGTAGGGTATTCCGGCTTCATTGAGCCGGACCATTTCGGAACGTGGTGCCTGGATGGCGGGATCGCGCTTGTAGATCCAGGTCGATGACGTTCCCCCTTCGAGCATCATGTCGACCCGCCAACATGCGCTGAGGGTGTCCATGCCCCACAGTTGCCAGACATGCGGTGGCGGGCATTGGGCCGGGGCGAGATGTTCGATGACGCCGGAATGAACGGTGAAGAAATCCAGTTCGCCGAGTATCTCGCGAAATTCCTGCACGCTCCCGGGCAGGATCGCAAACTCCAGATCCTCGTGTTCGCGCGTTTGAGTGCCATGCCAAAGGTCCAAGGCCCATCCGCCGACCACATACCAAACGCCGGCCGCGTGCTTCAGCCGGTCTGCAAGCTCGGAAGGCAGCCATGGCGACCAGGCATCGTCGGAGATCGGGCTCATTGGGTGTTCGGCTCGTGAGGAGAACATGACCTTGTCTGTCGCGCAATACAGGTGAGGCTTGTCGGCGGCAAGTCGATATCATGGCTAACAGCCATCGCGAGGCCGCTCTCCTTCGCAGCGTTCAGCGTCTCGTATTGGCGTTGACATGCATATTTGCCTGGAAGATAGAGGCTCCATGACAGAGAAAACACCGGCGGGCATGCTGTCTGAAGACGGACCGGCCATCGATCGAGATGCCTGGAATGACAGCGGGACATCCTTGAACGATGTTTGATCTTGCAGCTTATATCGGCCTGTTCGTGGCGGCGCTTGCCGCCGCAACGATCCTGCCCATGCAATCCGAAGCCGTGCTTGTTGGCATGTTGCTGACGGAGACTTATTCCACCTTTATGCTTGTTGCCGTCGCGAGCTTGGGCAATGTCCTTGGTTCGTTGGCGAATTGGGGTCTGGGGCGATGGATCGAGCGCTTCCGCAATCGCCGGTGGTTTCCGGTCGGCAACGATGCCATGGAGCGGGCACAAGGCTGGTATCGCCGTTATGGGCGATGGTCGCTGCTGGCGAGTTGGCTTCCCATTGTTGGAGATCCGATCACGGTCGTCGCGGGCACTCTGCGGGAACCATTGCCGACGTTTCTCTTGCTCGTCGCCATCGCCAAGGTCGGTCGTTATGCCGTGCTGGCATTTGCGACCACGAGCCTGGTGTCGTGACGCGCCGGTCGATTGAGCGCCTATAGAACTCTGAACCGGATGCCGGCCAGCTTTTCGACGTCGCGCGGCCGTTTGCATGGGAAATTCGATCTTTATATATTTCTTGTCGACAAATTGAATACAAGGCTGTATTACTGTTGTTGAGCGGGTGACGAGCGGCCGGTGAGTTCGGCTGGGCATCGTTGCTGATGCAGTTCCAGCCCAAAAGGCCAAGCCCAAGAGGACAGACAGATGACAGCAAGCATTTTCTCCGGCGTGATCCCGGCCCTGATGACCCCGTGCAAGTCGGACCGCAGCCCGGATTTCGAGGCGCTCGTCAGGAAGGGCAAGGAGCTGATCGCTCAGGGCATGTCGGCCGTGGTCTATTGCGGCTCGATGGGCGACTGGCCGCTTCTGACCGATGCCGAGCGCATGGAAGGCGTCGAGCGGCTGGTCAAGGCCGGCGTGCCGGTCATCGTCGGCACCGGTGCGGTCAACACCGCCTCGGCGGTTGCGCATGCGGCCCATGCCCAGAAGGTCGGCGCCAAGGGCCTGATGGTCATCCCCCGCGTTCTGTCGCGCGGTTCGGTGATTGCAGCCCAGAAGGCGCATTTCAAGGCGATCCTGTCGGCAGCACCTGATCTTCCGGCCGTCATCTACAACAGCCCCTATTACGGCTTTGCCACGCGCGCCGACCTGTTCTTCGCGCTGAGGGCCGAGCATGGCAATCTCGTCGGCTTCAAGGAGTTCGGCGGTCCGGACGACATGCGCTATGCGGCCGAGAATATCACCAGCCGCGATGACGAGGTCTCGCTGATGATCGGCGTCGACACGGCAGTGTTCCACGGCTTCGTCAATTGCGGTGCGACGGGTGCGATCACCGGCATCGGCAATGTGCTGCCGAAGGAAGTGATCCATCTGTGCAAGCTCTCTCAGGCCGCCGCCAAGGGCGATGCCGATGCGCGTCAGCGGGCGCTGGAGCTCGAGCAGGCACTGGCCGTTCTATCATCCTTCGACGAGGGTCCGGATCTGGTTCTCTACTTCAAGCACATGATGGTGCTGAAGGGTGACGAGGAATATGCCTTGAACTTCAACGAGAGCGATGTTCTGTCGGAGAGCCAGCGCGGCTATGTCGAGGCGCAGTTCACGCTGTTCAATCGCTGGTACGGCGAGTGGAGCAAGCTGCCCGGCGCCGTCCAGACACACAAAGCCTGAGAGCGGGCCACGGGCTTCCGGTTTTTGAAACCCGATGGCGATTTGATATGCAAACGGAGAGGCCCCCATATGGGGGCCTTTTTCCATTTCGGAGCCCCGATCGGCGAGGATAATGGCAGCGCGCGCCAACTCCCCATTTCTCCTTGTTAAATATATGACTTGATTAATCGCGCGTTCATTTAGAAGCCGCTATTGAGAAGCGTTAACGGTTTCCACTATGTCATGTCTGAACACAGCTATTTTCCCTGCAAGCCTATGAATAGCCCGAACATGCAACTCTAGCGCCACCTGCGCATTTTGTTTGGTTAGGATACTCAGTCGGATATGAATTCAACAGAAGAGCAGATGCTATGGTGTCTCAAAATTTAGCGGGCGGTTCGACCGCACAGGCCAACTCGCCCCAAACGGATCCGGATTTCGGAATCCGTGCCACTCTTCTGTCGAATGATCAGCTGCGAGCAAGGGCCGCTCGGTTTGCGGAGAGCCGGCAGCTTGACGTCACGAGTTTCGGAAATTTCGATTTCTTCCAAAGACATCGCGAAAACGAAAGCGAGATCCTGCGGGTCTACAAATCCGCAGCGGCAGACGTCGATGCGGGCGAAAGCATCACGCCGGCGACGGAATGGTTGCTCGACAACCACTACATCGTCGAAGAGGCGATCCAGGAAGTCCGTCGTGACTTCCCGAAAAAATTCTATCGCGAACTGCGCACGATCAAGCTGAACGGGGTTGATGTCCCCCGTACCCTGGCGCTTGCCTGGCTATATATGGCGCATGCCCATAGCAATATCAGCAATGCCGGCATGGCGGCCGTGACCGAGGGCTTTCAGGACGTACAGACCCTGCATATCGGCGAGCTCTGGGCTATGCCGTCGCTCGTTCGCTACGTGCTGATCGACAATCTCAGGTGCGTTGCAACGCGGATCGACAAGAGCCGCGAGATGCGCGGCATCGCCAACGACGCTGCCAACAAGGTAATTACGCTCGGCGATGCCAAATCGGCCGAATTCCTTGAAGCCTTTGCGGCCAATCTTGGCGATTCCACTTTTGTTACACAGCTGCACTACCGCCTGCGCAACGCCCTTGAGCCAACCGAAGCTGCGATCGGCTGGTTGGAGGCGAAGCTTGCCGCGAACGGCACGGATGCCGAAACCGTCCTGTCGGTAGAGCAGAGCCGGCTTGCCGCCGCCAATACGCTGATGGGCAGCATCATCAAGAGCCTCAGGGAGATCAACGATACCGATTGGTCGACCTGGGTCGAAGAGGTCAGCAAGATCGACAAGCTTCTTTGGAAGCAGACCGATTATGCCGAACTCGATTCCGGCTCGCGCAACTCCTATCGCCGCCAGATCGAGAAGCTTGCAAAGCGCAGCGAGAAGACGGAACTCGATATCGCCGAGGCAGCGATCAAGCTCGCTGAGCGCGCCAGCACGGGTGGAAAGGATGCTCCGGCCGCCGCCGCCAATGTCGGCTATTTCCTGGTGGGCGCCGGACGTCCGGCGCTGGAAGCTGAGATCGGCTTCCGCAAGCCGCTCGGTGTACGCTTCATGCGGGCGATCCGTCGGCTGAACTGGCTTGCGATTGCAGTGCCCGTCCTCACCCTCACACTTCTGGCGCTGATCGCCGTCGGCGACGTTTTCGTCAGCACGGGCGTTCCTCTTTTCGCGACGATCATTCTGCTGCTGGCATTCGCGCTTCCGGCTTCGGAAGGCGCAACGGGCCTATTCAACTTCTTCGCAACCTTCTTCATCGCTCCCGATCGCCTGATCGGCTACGAATTCAAGAAGGGCTTGCCGGCCGAGGCCCGCACGCTTGTCACGATCCCGAGCCTCATCGGCAAGCGCGAGCATGTGGATGAATTGCTCCGCAATCTCGAAGTTCACTATCTCGCCAACCCGCGTGGTGAAATCTACTACGCGCTGCTCAGCGACTGGCCAGACAGCCAGGAAGAGCAGAATGCGCGCGATCTTGAGGTCCTCGATTACGCACGTCGACAGATGGCCAATCTGGATGCGCGCTACGCCGAGAACGGCAAGCAGCGCTTCTACCTCCTGCACCGTCGTCGTCTTTATAATGAGGCCGAAGGTGCCTGGATGGGCTGGGAGCGCAAGCGCGGCAAGCTGCATGAGCTGAACATGCTGCTGCGCGGCGATCCGAATACCACCTTCCTTGCCGGCGCCGACACCGTGCCGCAGGACGTGAAATACGTCATGACGCTGGACAGTGATACGCGCATCATTCGCGACACCGTGACCAAGCTGGTCGGCAAGCTGCATCATCCGATCAACCGCCCGGTTTTCGATGAGAAGAGCCAGCGCGTCGTTGACGGCTACAGCGTCCTGCAGCCGCGCGTGACGCCGTCGCTGACGACGGGCAAGGATGCCTCGGCCTTCCAGCGCATCTTCTCGGTCAATCGCGGTCTCGACCCTTATGTTTTCGCCGTCTCCGACGTGTATCAGGACATCACGGGCGAAGGCACCTTCACTGGCAAGGGTCTCTATCACGTCGACGCTTTCGAAGCCTCGCTCAAGGGCAGGATCGCGGAAAACTCGGTGCTGAGCCATGATTTGCTCGAAGGCTCCATGGCGCGTTGCGCCCTGGTAACCGACTGCGAGCTCGTCGAGGATTTCCCGATCCGCTACGAAGTGGAAGTCTCGCGCCAGCATCGCTGGGCCCGCGGCGACTGGCAATTGCTTCCCTATATCTTCGATCCGAAGCGCGGAGTGACGGCGCTCGGCCGCTGGAAGATGGCCGACAATCTGCGCCGTTCGCTGACGCCGATCGCCTGGTTCCTGGCATCCGCCCTCGGCTGGTACTGGATGAGCCCGCTCGGCGCGCTCCTCTGGCAGATCGTGCTGATCTTCAGCCTGTTCGTGGCGCCGACATTGTCCTTGATCAACGGCATCATCCCGCGCACGAGCGACATCATCCTGGGTGCGCATCTGCATATGGTCTGGACCGATATCCAGAATGCCAATGCCCAGGTCGCGCTGCGTGTCGTCTTCATTGCCGACAGCGCATGCGTCATGGCTGACGCCATCCTCCGCTCGCTCTATCGTCTCTTCGTCAGCCACAAGCTGATGCTGCAATGGCGCACCGCCGCAAGCGCCCAGGCC
>NZ_JAELUG010000188.1 GCF_016429255.1 Rhizobium sp. ASV8 | reverse complement strand
GCCCTTAACCAGATCGAGTGTCAATTCGACATTCATCTGGCTTTCGATGGCCGTGCCGCAAACTTCGCCGTCTCCCTGCGCCGCGTGCGTGTCGCCGACAGAGAAAAGCGCGCCTTCCGTTTCGATCGGCAGATAGAGCGTGACGCCCGCAGTCAGATCACGGATGTCCAGGTTGCCGCCGACGCGACGGGGCGGAAGAACAGAGTGGAGGCCGGGTTCCGCCGGCGCAACGCCGATCGTGCCGGTAAATGGCTTCAGGGGCACACGGCCGCCCGGGCCGAATGCTGAAGGCGCCATGGTGAGGCTGTCATACTTCCAGACATGCAGGGCCGGGTCCTTGAAGTGGTCGGCGAGAAGGCCGAAGCCCGGAATATTGGCCGTCCAGCCGTGGCCGATCGGGTGGAATTTGCGAATGGTCACCTTAAGGGCGTCGCCGGGCTTTGCGCCTTCCACATAGACGGGACCGGAGACGGGGTTGATCTTGGCGAAATCCAGATTGACGAGCGTCTCCAGCGTCGCATCGGCGCCCATCTGGCCGCCTGATGAATCCATGCATTCGAACAGGATGGTTTCGCCAGGCTTTGCCGTCAGCGCCGGCGGAAAGTCCCTGTTCCAGCCGAAATGATGCTGCGCGCGATGAATGGTGTGGGTGCAGGCGATGCACATGATGGTCTCCGAGTTCAATTCCGCTGGCATTTGGCCCACCTCCCTCACGTGGCGAGGGAGGTGGACTGGTGGTCTGGGCTTATTGCTTCACGAAGATCGCGTCGTAGTTGATGACGCGGGTCGGATCGACATAGATGTTGCCCGAGCCGCCCATGCGCAGGGACTTCGCGACTACGCGGCGCTCGTTGATCACGGGCACCCAGGGGGCATCGGCCATGATGTCGGTGAAGATCTTGCCCCAGGCAGCCTGACGCTCCGCGACCTTGGCCGGGTCCGACATGGCGTCAGCGGCTACGGCGCGCTCGTCGAGTGCCTTGTTGCAATACCACGACCAGTTCCAGCCACCCGGAACGGCACCGGAGCAACCGAGGATCGGGCCATAGAAGTTGGACGGATCCGGGAAGTCGGCGATCCAGGCCATCCCGCCCGACCAGATCATCGGTGCTTCGCCTTCGGTGCCGCCAGCGGAGATGACGTTGGCCTGTGCAAGCGCGCGGACCTCGGCCTTGATGCCGATTGCCGCCAGATCCTGCTGGATCGACTGGGCAATGCGCGGCTGCGGGTCGGTGTTGGTCGAGTAGAGCACGGTCGAGAAGCCGTCAGGGAAGCCGGCCTCAGCGAGAAGAGCCTTGGCCTTCTTCGCGTCATAGGCAAAGCCCTGGAACGACTTGTCGTATCCCGGCATCAACGGCGGCAGGATCTGATTTGCTGGTGTCGCGCGGCCGTTCAGGATGCGCGTGATGCGATCCTTGTTGACCGCCATGTTGACGGCTTGCCGGACTTTCAGATTATCGAACGGCTTCACCTTGGTGTTAAGCGTGATGTAGCCGGTATGCAGCTGCTCGCCGTCGACGATCATGTTCGCACCGTCGGGGGAATTCTTGATCTCCAGGAATTTTGCCGGCGGAATGCCGTCGCCGACGATGTCGACTTCGCCCTTCTGCAGGCGCAGCAGCGCCACGAGCGGCTCCTGGCCAACTTCGACGGTGAAGCTATCGACGTGCGGAACGCCCTTGGCGAAGTAGTCCTTGTTGCGCTCGAAAACGAGCTTTTGACCGATGGTCCAGTCTTTCAGGATGAAGGTGCCGGAACCGACCGGCTTCTTGCCGAAGTCGCCGTTTGCGGCTTCTACCGCTTCCTTCGGCACGACGGAGGCGAAGTTGATCGCCAGCACATGCAGGAAGGTTGCGTCGGGGCGGCTCAGATGAAAGACGACCGTGTCTGCGTCCGGGGCTTCGATGCCCGGGAGATTGTCGGCCTTGCCCGCGGCCATGTCGTCATAGCCCTTGATCGCCCCAAAGAAGCCGGCGCCGGGTCCCTGTGTCTTCGGGTTGACTGCGCGCTCGATCGAATATTTGACGTCGGAGGCGACGATCTCGCGGCCGTTTGAGAACTTTACGCCCTTGTGCAGCTTGAACGTGTAGGTCAGGCCGTCCGGGGAGACGGTGAAGCTTTCGGCGAGCGATGGGACGAGCTTTGCCGTGCCTGGTTCGTAGTCCATCAGACGGGAAAACAGGCTCTTGATCATCGACCAGTTCACCCAGTCGTAGCCGATGGCCGGATCCAGCGTGGTGATGTCGTCCTTGTAGGTGACGGTGACGCTGCCGCCCTGCGTCGGCTGATCGGCTGCGTGGCCTGCCAACGGCATGATGGCCAGCATGGCAGCCGTCGTCGTTCTGAGTAACCAGCTTTTGAACATAGGTTAGTTCCCCTTCTTGGTGTGATTCAATGCGAACGAATGCGTGGATCGATAAGCGGCGCGATAAGGTCGGCCGCTAGATTGCCGAGAATGATGGCGAGCGCGGAGGTGAGCGTGACACCCATAATGATCGGGATGTCCACTTGCTGGATTGCCTGCCAGGCCAATTGGCCGATGCCCGGCCAGCCGTAGACGGCCTCTACCACCACGACGCCGCCCATGAACTGGCCGATATCGATGCCGATCATGGCAATGATCGGCAGGATGGCATTCGGCAGGGCATGTCGCAGGATGATGCGCCGCCCGGAGAGGCCCTTGGCCCGAGCCGTGCGGATGAAATCCTGGTTCAGTACGTCGATCATGGCGGAGCGAACCATACGGGCATACCAGCCGGCGCCGAGAAGGCCGAGCGTGGCCGCCGGAAGCACGATATTGGAAAAGCTGCCATAACCGCTCATCGGGAACCAGCCGAGCGTGGCCGCAAAGAGATAGAGCAGAAGCAGCGCAACGACGAATTGCGGGGCGGAGACGCCGACGAAGGCGGACGCCATGACAAGCCGGTCGGTTGGGCCGCCACGATCGAGCGCTGCGATGATGCCGAGCGTCAGGCCAAGCAGCACTTCCACGAAGATACCTGCTGCCATCAAGGTGATCGTCGCCGGCAGGCGTGCCACGATGAGGGTCATGACCTCCGTTTTTTGCGCATAGGAGCGGCCGAGGTCGCCGTGCAGCAGGCCGTTCAAATAATGCATGAACTGCGCCAGCAACGGCTGATCGAGACCGAGCTCGCGCCGGATATTGTCTACCGTCTGCGGTGTGGCGCTGCGGCCGGCGATCATGCGCGCGGGATCGGCGGGCAGCGCGTAGAGCAGGATGAAAGTGATAGCGGCGACGCCCAAAAGGATGAGCGCCGATTGAACGAGGCGCTTGGCAAAAACGTTCAGCATCAGCCCCTGCCTCTCTGGGTCGGATCGAGAATGTCGCGCAGCGCGTCACCGACGAGGTTAAAAGCGAGGGCCGTCAGCAGAATGACCGCGCCGGGGAAGAAGACGAGCCAAGGGGCCGCCTGGAAATAGCTCTGGCTTTCGAAGATGATATTGCCCCAGGAGGGTTGCGGTGGCTGCACCCCGACGCCGAGGAAGGACAGCGTCGCTTCCAGGAGAACGGTGGTTGCAATGCCAAGCGTTCCCCAGACGATGGCTGTGGGAACCAGATGCGGCAATATATGGAGGACGACGATGCGGGCATGGCCGGCGCCTAGCGCCCGCTCGGCCATGATGAAGTCTCGTTCCACCAGCGCGCGCGTTTCGGTATAGACGATGCGAGCCACCTGCACCCAGTTCACGAGCGCAATGACCATGGCGACGATCCAAAGGCTGGGCTTGAGGATTGCGGCAAGCACGATGGCGAGCAAAAGGGCAGGGAAGGCCATCATCAGGTCGGTGAAGCGCATCAGCACACTGCCGGCCCAGCCGCGCAGATAGCCCGCCATGATGCCGACGAACAGGCCGATCGTCACGGCAACGCCATTGGCGACGAGGCCAATGATCAGCGACGTCCTTGCGCCGAACAGCAGCCGCGAAAACAGGTCGCGCCCGAGCGTGTCGGTGCCGAGCAGGAACTGCCCGCCCGGCGGAATAGGCGCTCCTTCCAGCGTCAGGCCGTCGAACATCTGGTTATCGGGGTCGAAAGGCGCCAGCCACGGCGCTGCAATCGCCATGGCAACGACGGCAACAACAATGATGAGGCCGAACAACCCTGCGGGCTGTCGGCAAAGTTCCTTGAGTACCCGCATCAGCCGACCTCGGAGAGTGTTTCGGAGCCGACCAGGAAGAAGGCGGCGATTTGTTCGACCGGAAGACGCCGGCGCATGGCGCAATTTCTCAAGATTGCATAGGCGCCTTCGTCATCGACCTTGCGTTCGGCCTTGAGCCGTTCGATTGCGGTGAAGACGACGGGGCGCAATTTGAGGCGCTCTTCCAGATGCTCGATACGTCGTGCCGTGGCCAGGCGCTCCTCATGAATGGAGACTGCCAGCACAAGGGCCGGAAAGACGGCAGAGGCCGTCACCGGCTTCTGAACGATCGCGCCGGCGCCCTGGCGCATGGCCCAGGCGATCCGGCCGGGCGCTTCCGAACCGAGCACGGCAACGACGGGCCGCAGCGGCTTGTCGCCGCTCCATGGGATCAGCTCGTCCCAACCACGATCGACGTCGACGACGACCAGATCAGGCAGGTCGTTGATCGGGATGGGTTTCCATTGGCGGTTCACCCGCATGCCGAGAACGACAAGCTGGCGGGTCAGCCTTTCGGTGTTGGTGTCGTCCTCTGCAAGCAGCGTGACATGCCAGCCGGCAAAATTGGGCGTGCCGTTCATGATTGCACCACCCGCAGATGCCGAGTGGGCTTCTGCCTGCTCGTGATCAGATAGGGATCGGCGGGGATGGCCGCTTCTGAGGCGATCAGATCGAACCCCTGTTCCGCATTGATGCGGCCGAGATAGAAGGGGAGTGCAGCATGGTTCGTCGTCGGGTCGACCACGAGGTCGCCAAGCACCGATGGCCACGACCGGGAGACCACCTCCTGTCGCACCGTTACTGGATCCTCGCTGCCCGAAGCTTCGATCGCGGCAATACAAAGCGCGACGGCGGTGTAGGAGCTTGCGAATATGGTGGAGACCTTGCCGATGTCAGGCCGCCATGCCTTGAGGCGGGACTTGAAGGCGATGTTTTCGCTGGTTTCCAGGCCGTCGAAATAGGAAAGCGCAGAGAGCTGGCCGACGGCTCCACCCACAATATCCGTCAGCTCGCATTCTGTCAGGTCGCAACTGGCGACGGGGCAATTTTCTGGCAGGAACGCTGGATCGCGTTTTCCGAGCTCGGCGATCGCTGCCAGGAAGGCATAACTCGAGGGGCCGATCAGATTGTTGAGGATAAAACTCGGCCGCTTCTCGGCAATATCGGCGACGATGCGCTCGACCGCGGTTTCCTCAAGCGGCAGGTAGCGTTCGCCAAGGATCGTTCCGCCGGCGTTGACGATCAGCTCGCGAGCGAGCCGGTTCATCTCCCAGCCCCAGACATAGTTGGCGCCCACGAGATAAGGGCGCGGTCCGTGACGAGGGATCAGGTGTTCGAACAGCGGTATGAGATGCTGGTTGGGACAGGCGCCGATGTAGATGACGTTTTCATTCGCCTCGAACCCCTCGTAGGGGCACATGTACCAGAGCAGGCCATCATGTTTCTCGACGAGCGGAATGACTTCCTTGCGGGCCGCCGAGGTGATCGTGCCGACGATATGACGGCAACCGCTGTCACGCATCAGGCTGCGCGCGCCTTCGAGATAGGCGGCCAGATCCGCATGCGGATTGAAGAAGACAAGTTCCGCTTTCCGGCCACCATTGAGGCGATAGTCGTGAAGTGCGAATTCGGCGCCGAGCTGAGCTTCGCGCCCCAGCGAGCCGTATGGCCCGGTGGTCGAATAGAGAATGCCGATCTTCACAGCGGCCTGCATCAGACCTCCCCAAAACAAAAAAACCCACAACGCATATCCCGGAAACCGAGGCGTTGTGGGGCGCTGTTGCCCTTTGGCAAACGATAACATGTCAGGAAGACAAGGCGTTTGCTCATATCTTGAGCGTGATTAAAATACGGTCATTTCGGGTTTGTCAAGGCACGAGCGGGCCGAATTGGGAGCTTCAAGATAGATCCTGCCAGCCGCGAAGATTCCTCGCACGGGCTGCTTCGGTCAGGATGTCATCGTCGATATGCTGATGCAGCGGAGCCCATGATCTTCGATGAACGATACCATCTCCATCAATCTCCAGGTCAAAACAATGCCGGGAGCCACCTTGCTCATTCGCAAACGCTCGATCAGGTAAGTTTTTCATGAGTATTGTAGTAGACATTTTTGTTGCCTATAGGTTGTGCCTTGTCACCTGAATGGCCTCTGCAGGAGCATGGAAAACAATATCCATGCTTGAGGTTAGACTCGCCGCTTCACAGATCAGGGTATTTTCGATGGCAGAAAAAACCAGCGTTCTTGAACCTATTTCCGAAATTCTGCAGGCCTATTGGAAGTCCGATCGCTGGATGCTCTTGATCGGCATCGCGGTCGTGCTTCTCGCAAGCGTGAGCAGCGTTGCCGCGCCCTACATTTTTTCGCGAATTATCGATCGCTTGCCGCAGGACGGCGCTGTCCGTGGTGTCGTACTGGGGTTGATGATCTATGCGGTGCTAGTCGGCATTGCCGCGGCGCTCCAGCATATGGTGCAGTATCTTTCATTCATGAGTTCGGAAAACCTTGGCTTCATAGCACGAACGCGCTTCTTCGAACGCATCCTCAAGAAAACCACGGCCTTTTTCGTCGAGCATAGCCCGACCGAAATTCAAACTGCCAGTGCGAGCGGAAGCAGCGCGTTGACGACGCTTGTTCAGCTTGGCCTTATCGTATTCATACCCGGTGTTGTGCAAATTCTGCTCACACTGACGACTCTGGGCGCCCTGATTGATCTGCAGGTTATGAGCATCGTCATACTCTATGGCGCGATGACCATTGCGTTGACGGTAATTTCTGTTCGTCGCGCCAGGGTTTACCTGGACAAGGCGATTAGCGCAGGTCAAGAAAATGCGCGTTTCGTCGGAAATGCCATGAACGCGATGGAAACATTGCGTCATTTCGGCAGTCATGACTGGATGAAGCGGCGTTTCGCAACCAAGGCAGCGGAGGTGCGGGACGCCTGGCGCGGCTATGTGCTGCAGCGGGTCGGTTACATAGCAATACTTGGATTCGGGCTTTCGGTGCAGTTTGCCGTAACCTTCCTGTTGCTGCTACCACGCTACAGCACAGGCGAGGTGACAGTCGGCGATATCGTTCTGTTCAATACACTTCTATTGCAACTCAACATGCCGTTCGAGATGATTGCGCATGCGATCGACGATGTGGCCCGGTCCCGCTCGACGCTCGCACCATTGGCAGGAATGTGGCAAGCGCCCGAGGAGCGTCAGGTCTCGCAGGCGACGTCCTTTGTAACGCAGAACGGCCGTCTTGTATTTGATCGCATCGGCCACGCTTATGACAATGGCCGTGGCGTCAGGGATATCAGCTTCGAGGCCCAGCGCGGCGGTATGACATTCCTCGTTGGCGAAACCGGCTCGGGCAAATCCACCATTTTCAAGCTGGCTTTGAAGTCGATCGAGCCGGATTCAGGGCGTATCCTTGTCGACGGGATCGATCTTGCCTCGGTCGACCGGGCAGACTGGTATTCTGCAGTTGCGGTCGTTCCGCAGGATGCCATTCTGTTGAACGAGAGCCTTGCGGACAATATCCTCCTCGGCCGGCCACGGGATGAGCAGCGTCTGCGGCTTGCAGCCGAAAAGGCCGCGATCCTGCCGTTCATCGACGCACTGTCCGATGGGTTCGAGACGAAGGTTGGCGAGCGCGGTCTGAAGCTGTCCGGAGGCGAGCGTCAGCGGGTCGCCATCGCGCGCGCTCTTTATGGCAATCCGGCTGTCCTCTTTCTCGATGAGGCAAGTTCGGCGTTGGAT
Source organism: Rhizobium sp. ASV8 (assembly GCF_016429255.1). Classification (GTDB taxonomy): domain Bacteria; phylum Pseudomonadota; class Alphaproteobacteria; order Rhizobiales; family Rhizobiaceae; genus Rhizobium. Next base: position 2,050 of record NZ_JAELUG010000188.1, on the reverse strand, counting down.
GAAGCGACGGAGCGTGACATCATGGAGCACATTCGCGCGCTTGCTCGCGATGTCACCGTGCTTGCGATTACACACCGGCGCTCCGTCATCGGGAGGGCAGACAAGGTGGTCGATATGAACCAGCTAGGTGAAGCCGTGGCGATTGATTTGTTGTGATCGCCTACTCCGAGACCAGCAGTTCAGCATAGTGGACGCGCGCGACGTCCGGATGCGACCGTAGCCGGCTCTTCAGCTGGTTCTGGCCGACTTCGCGGAAGATCGGGTTGAGAGGATCGACCGATATGCCGCGTTCGGCGCGTTTCAGATCTTCCGGAAGGTCGATGACGGGAATTGTTGCGTCCGGGCGAGAGCCGAGGAAGAAGGCTACCGAAAATCGTTCGACGCCCGCGGGAGGAGCGACGACGTCATGCACATCGGCGCGGACAAAGCCGTTCGTCGCAAGCTCGAGCAATTCGCCGGTGTTGATGACGAAGGTACCCGGAACCGGCGGCGCGTCGATCCATACGCCTTCTTCCGTGCGCACGCGCAGACCCGGCGTGGTATCCTGAAGCAGTACGGTGACGAAGCCGCCGTCCTTATGGGCACCGACCCCCTGGTCGGTTTCTGCTACATCCCGGCCCGGGTAGCGGATGATCTTCAACAGCTGAGACGGCTGGGGCTGGTATATGTCGGCAAATACATTTTCCGGCTGACCGAGCGCTGCGGCGATTGCTTTCAGCACGTCGATGCCGATCCGCGTGACTTCTGCCTGGTAGGCGAGCAACAATGGCTTGAGTTCCGGCAGGGCTTCGGGCCACTGGTTCGGTCCCTGCAGGCGCCGCCATGCCGGACTATCCGGGTCAATCTTGGCCGGTTCTTCTTCCGTGTTGATATCGAGCTGCTCGCGCCAATCCTGCTCGCCGCGCGTGCGTTCCTGACCGGCGCGATTATAGCCGCGAAAATGCGGCGACTTCACCATTTCGATCTCGAGCTTCTTCTCCAGAGGAAGCGAGAAGAAGCGTTTTGCCGTCGCCACCACGTCGCTGATCAGCTTTGGATCGACGCCATGGCCGGTCAAATAGAAAAAGCCGTGATCGTGGAGCACCTTGCGCAATTCGGCGACGAAAGCCTGCCGCTCTTCCGCGGAGGCATAGAAGCGGGAGAGGTCCAGGGACGGCAACGCTGCCTCGGCCGGCGTGATGTGAATGGTCAACGATGGTTTCCTTTTCAAATGCCGTTGCCACCTCTTTCGAGACGTTCATGAGAGTGTCGCCGGCGCGCAACGCGCATCCGATGCTCATGAAACCGCCGAGTGGGCAAGGACGTCCAATGGTTGAGGCAACGCTATGGCTCATCCTTTGCGGAAGCAAACAAGATCATCTCAAAGATTGTGCATCTCTTGGAATGGTTTTTTGTCGTCACTGTCGCGCCGCCCGTCTACAGCATCGGCCCGAAAATCTGACACGATTTTCGGAAAGCCTGATGCGTCGGTTCAAAGAGTTAGAGCGACCTTTGTGCTTCTGAAAGGAAGCACGGCGTTCTAGCGAGGAGCGAGCTCAAGCCGTGTTCCGATGCTCATTCGCGCCTTGCTTTAAGCTACCGAAGCAGAGAGGCGACGCGGTCCGCAATCATTGCCAAGGAGACCGCGCCGGGATCCGGATGGCCAAGGCTTTTTTCCGCAAGCGGACGTGCGCGACCGAGCTTGGGAAGCAATTCCGCCGTTGCGTCTGCAGCAAGTTTTGTCGCCGAGGCTGCTTGCCTCCAGGCGGTGGAAAGCGACCCGCTTTCGGCGAAGCTCCTTTCCAGCGTATCGACGAATGGAGAGAAGGCATCGACTAGGGTCTTGTCGCCGATCTTGGCGCCACCAAGGCGTACCACGCCGTCGAGAGCCTGCCGCGCGCCGGTGACGACGGCACGATCATCGATAGGACCATTGTCGCTGAGTGTGGTGCTCCAGGACCGGAGGAGAAGCCCCCAGATCGCGCCCGATGTGCCGCCGGCGCGGTCCGCCCAGGCATCGGCGGCCGCGGCCAGTACGCTTGCCGATCCCGCCCCTGCAGCACTTGCTACC
>NZ_JAELUG010000187.1 GCF_016429255.1 Rhizobium sp. ASV8 | reverse complement strand
GCCGTGACCGTCGCTTCTTTGCTGGATTTGATCAGCTCTGCGACATAGGTAACGGCCCGCCTTGTAAGGTCACCGATCGTCAGTTCAAAATTGACCGTGATCTTTCCAGACGCGATCTTGCTGTCGCCGCCCTGTTCGCGGTCGATCGCTCCGGAAACCAACGTCTCGGCATATTTACTGCCAACGGGCGGGTAGTATGTGTAAGTGTCGAGCGGGTGCTCACAAGAGTGGAAGCCGCCGGCAGCACAACGCACGACGCTTCCATCGTGTTCGTAGGTCTTGCCAATCTCATATTGAAAATCTCGGCACGTCCAATCCTTGCCGAAGCCTTTGTATGTGGTCAGTGCGGTGGTCGAATGCGCATCGGTGTTCGCGGCTCTTCTGGCCATAGTAGTCTCCTCAATGTGGTGTGATGGTCAGTGCGTCAGGTACGACGCCCAGATGGTGACTGCAGCAACGAACGCAGCGCCTGAAAGAGCTGCGCACGCGTCTTGAATAAGGTGCCGCATGTTAGGCTTGCTGTTCGGTCGGCGCATCTTCAGCGCCGAGTGCGGTCGAGATCCTGGAATAGACTTCGAACGTTCCGCCTGTTGCAGCGGCGAGGCGCCCGGCCTCGGTGATTGCAGCCTCATCGGAGGAATGTTCAAATGGCCAAGGATTGGGATGAATCCGGCCGTGCTTGCCGCGGCGAAACACGAAATGCCCGCCGCCCAACTGTTCATTGGCGCGCGGGCGAGAATTGGCATTCGGTCGTGAATGGCGCTTTGCCTTGTGGTCTGGGCGCTGCATGCGCTCAACGCTGCTTGCTGCATTCTGCGGAATGTAGCTTTCAGAATCGAGTTCTTCGGTAGGTCTTCTCATAATCGGTCTCCTCATGTGGTGCCCGCCAAGGTGCGGCGGTGAGAAGACCAATAATTCAATACCGGAATAGAGTCAACGACTAAATCGGTATTCTATCGCTGAGAATAGACGATCGTGTGAACGGACTTCACCATAGCTCGAGGAAAGGTGATTTCTCCGGCGGGATTCCACTGGTGCAACCGCAGGTGATTCGGTGTCCAACCGAGAAACTCTTTGATGAACCCTCGCGGCGGGTCGTCCTGATCGTTGGCGTGGAGCTGCACGATTACGTCAGCTCCACGTGATGCCGGAAGATTGGGGTTAATCCAAACCGTTTCGCCAGGTTTGTATCGAGGAAACATGCTCTCACCGTCGACATAGACAGCATACGCCTCCTTAACGCCCGCAAGAATCGGTGGCCTCATTTCCCAACCCAATACTTCACCATTGAACTCATACATACCGTCCTCGCCACCGACAGCGCGCCCTCGCACAGGTACGTCACGCGCGCCAATGTGAGGCGTAGACTCGACTTTGATCGTTTCGTTTCGGGAAGGGGAGCGAGTCTTGAGTATTTCTCGCACTGCAGGCGACACGCGCTGAGTCGTAGGATTTAAGGTCACAGCGTCGGTCATAAGCTTCAGGAAAATATCGCGCGGGATCTCAAGAACGTCGGCAACCTTCTCCCATCCGCGAATCTGTGTAACCTTTCCGCCTTCCCAATCTGAGACGGTCTTTTGACTCTGGCCCACACGCGCGCCGAGATCGTCTTGGGTTAGGCCAAGGCTGCGCCGCTTGTTCCTGATAATTTCGCTCAGAGTTTCCATAGCGTGCTGGATATACCGAAATTGGAGAAAAATAAAACCGGTTTAGTGTTGACTTAGAATCGGTAAAGCAGTAGAAGTTCAATCATACGAAGCGCTAGAGCGGAAAGGACAAAGCGGCGCGAGATTTTCAGAGGGCGCAAAGCCAAGATTTTAAAACAGGGTTCTTTTCAATCTAAATTTTAGGAGTGTGGCATGCGGAAGCAGCGCAAACAGAAAGTTCATACCGCCAGAAGAGTTTCTGCGCCGAAAGGCGTTGGTCCTCCCAGAAGAAGATAGGCCGCCCATCGGGCGGCTTTTCCTTTTTATAGGAACACCACATGCGAGGAGGCGCTATGAGAAACTTGATTTCCATTCTGAACATTTGAGCGCCGGCGCTGCAGCGATGCAACGACTGGCGCAATTTGCGTTCGCCAAAACCTCCAAGTCGACCCGAAGGCCGGCACCACCCGCTTAGCGACTTGGGGAAATGGCGCGTACTATCTCGGGGGAGGAGACTTGGCTACGCCAGGCCGTGAACCCCGGAATTCCATATCGCCACCACAGCGACACCGATTTTCTACTACCATCTTGCCAATTTTGTCAAGCGGTAGCGGTCGGCAGGCGCTCAGAGAGGGTAATCACGTGGATCGATTCGACATCATGAATGGTGAGGTCATTGGGTATAGCGTGGCGGCGCAGCGTAGCGCCTTTGGTATCCATCGCCACCAGCATACCGATCCATGCAACACCGCCCTTGGCGTGGACAATCACTTCGTTTCCTGGTTTCGGCCAGATCGATGGATCAACCCAGGCCTTGGCGCCAACAACAAGCGCCGGCTCCATCACTTTCGTGTCAATGCGGATGCAATAGCGCGCCCTGGGCGTGCGCATGCCGTCGACGAGAGGGAAGTTATAGCGACCATCCTTTCGATCGGTGACTTTGCCATAGATTGGATCCATCGCCGGAAGCTTGGTGCTGTTCTCGCTCTTGCGGGCCTCGTCGAGGAGGGCGATCAGATCGTCTTGGCTGATGTTCAGAAAGTTTCCGAGGCGCAGATAGAACTGCTGACGGGGAACGCCGCCCTTAAGCCAGGTGTTGAATGCCTGTTGTGACCAGCTGTACTCGCGAGCGATTTCGCGCTCTGACTGGCCACGGCGCTTAAGCTCAGCAATGAGCATCTGAGAAAAACGAGACAAGGAGTTTCTCCAAACTGAAATTGGCCGCACTATAACCACCTTGACAAAATTGTCAAATTGTATTACGGTCAACCATGCTGACAGTTTGTCAGGTGAGCCTACCAGCTCAAAATCACCACTGAAAGAGGAGACTGCATGAGATCATCACCGGATGACAAGCCGTCGCGCGTCTATTGCGCGGCAAACGACAACGACCCCCTCAAGACCGTCCTGATGGTGCCGCATAATGGCGGTTGCTCAACGACGTCAGGCCGCTTGCCTGTCTCGGTACGGCGCATTGCAGCCATGGGAAGCGTTGCGGCATGAAGGGCGAACTCAACGAACTTGGCCTGAAAGACTTTGACAGAGGCGAGTTGGTGCGCGTGCGCATGGCTCCAGAAGTTGTCGGTCAGGTCATCGGCCAGCGCGACTGGGGCGGCAGTTATCTTGTACGCCTCGGCGGAACGACTGAAGCGCATTGGTTTGAGGATGTGGAGCTTGAAACCTACATCGCAGCCAACCAGGCCACCGGCGGCCATGATGAAGAGCCGCCAAAGAAATCCGGAAAAATCATTTCGCTGTCCGAGCACCGCTCGGTACGCAAGGTAGTAGGGGAGATTCACTGATGGGTAAATTTAAGGTTGGCGATCGTGTCGTGTGGGATAGAAGCGCCGGTGGTGCCGATATCGTGGAGCATTGGAACATGTTCTGGAAAAAACCAGAAGGTGATCTGACTGACGATAGCTTCGTCGTTACCCGTGTCACCGATCACCTTACGTATTACAGCAACCGTGCCGTCGGCAATGGACCGTGCACATCGCACAAGTATCTGAAGCTTGCACCACTCAAGATTGAGGCCGGCAAGTTCTACAAGACGCGTGATGGCCGCAAGGTCGGGCCGATGCTAGTCGATAGCTGGCACGAAAGCCAATATGGCTGGACCGTCGATCATTACTTTGAATCCAGGATGGGCAAGGCCTGGCGCAGCGATGGGACATTTGATTCGACCAAGGGTCGTGAAAACATTGCAGATCTCGTCGCAGAATGGGTCGACGAGTCGAAGGCTCAAAACGACAACCGGCCGACTCCGAAGTTCAAGGTCGGTGATATCGTTATTGCTAAGAATAAAAGCAGCAGTGGTGATGTCCAGGTTGGTGACGTCCTGAAAGTGACTGGCGTCTATGGTGATCGTATCTCCTTTGTGGATCGCAACGGCCGCAACAATGGATGGACTGATCGAAACTTTGAACTGTTCGCTCTCCCCACCGCAATCGTTGCCCTGATCGAAAACGGACAGCCCAAGCCGTCTGCACTTCCCTACGTTCACCGCACCGTCGATTCGGCAAACGCCGAGGCCAAGCGGCTAGCCGGCAAGCATCGTGGCAAGAAGTTCGGCGTCTATGTCCTGCAGTCGACCGAAGAATTGGCCGCGCCGATATACAGGCACAATTGGCAGACCCTTGCCGCTAAGGGCGAAAAGATCGCAGCGATCAAGGAGCTGCGCGGCATCACTGGTCTTGGTCTGAAGGCCACGAAGGATGCCGTCGAGCATTGGCTCGCGTACGACGAGCCTGTGTCGCGCGTCGCCGCCTAACCACCACCAAAACAGCCACCACAGCAAAGCCGTGCGCCTCACCAGCGCACGGTCAGAGGAGAACATCATTCATGAAAATTTTTGCAGGAATCTCCAGTATCATCGCGGTCATCGCTGCATTTCTGGCTATCGTGGCGGCGTGGATCACTCATGTCATCGTCTGCATCAAGGCCAGCGCCTGGGCTCTTTTGGCATTCGGATGCCTTGTCGCTCCAGTTGGCGTCATTCATGGCATCGGCGTCTGGTTTGGGGCATTCTGATGGATAGCAACATTCCACCGCTTACCCGCGCGCCACTAGATCATGTTCCAGTTGATGTGCCGCCAGACGATGACGCGCTGTTCAAGGCGCCAGTCGTTCGCCGCGCACTGATCGCGGGCGCCCTTACTGGCGCCGTGCTAGCAGGCTTCGAGATCCCCGCGTTCGGACTGACCTTGCTCGCCATTGCGATCATTGGATTTGCGGTCTGGGGTGCCGGCAAATTGGCTGACAAGCTGAATGACCACTACTGACACTGCGGCATGGCCCCCGCCGAAAGACTGGCTACCCGTAGCGGCTGCCGTCCTTTTCATCCTCATCATCTGCACGTACTGACAAGGAGATCCAATGGCTATCTCTCTCAAGTCGCTTAAAAGAACGACAAATATAAATCCGCCTGTTATCCTTCTGTACGGCGTCGACGGCATCGGCAAAACGTCGCTCGCGGCTGAATTCCCAGATGCGGTTTATCTGCCGACCGATGGCGAGCGCGCGCCGAAGGGCGTCGAACTCGTTGGTCCGACCGATGCAGACGGCAACCCAAAGCCGATCGAAAGCTATGAAGAGTTGCTCGACTGGTTCGGTCTTCTCCTGACAGAGGAACACGAATTCAAAACCGCCATCGTCGATAGCCTCGACGGACTGGAACCTCTCGTTTGGCGCGCCACCTGCGCTCGCCTTGGTATCCAATCGATCGAGGAGGCTGGCTTCGGCAAGGGCTATGTTGAGGCCGACTCCGAATGGAACGAGTTCCTGCAGGCCGTTTCTGCGCTGGCGCAGCGCGGTATCTGCGTCGTCATGCTTGCGCACCCGGAAATCATCCGATTCGACAGCCCTGTCACGGATCCGTACAGTCGGTATCAGCCGAAGCTTCACAAGCGCGCTAACGCTCTGGTCCGTGAAAAGTCTGATGTTGTCGCCTTCATGAACTATCGCGTCTCCATCAAGGAAAAGGAAGTCGCCCGCAAGACCACCGTCGCGCACGCTGAGGGTGGTAAAGAGCGACAGATCCACCTCGTCGAGGGCGCCGGCTTCCAGGCCAAGAACCGGTACAATATGCCGGACGCCGTGCCTTACAAGAAGGGGAACGGCTATGCTGAACTCGTCAAGCATTTTCCGGCGCCGACCGGTATTGCTGCATGATTTTCCATAAAGAGCAGTGGTTCGCATGGTTCCCCGTGAAGGTGCGGACACACAACGGCCAACGTTGGGCTTGGCTTGAATACGTGCTGCGTGAGTGCGCGCACACCGCATATGGCAGTGGCGCCTGGCGCTATTACGCCTTCGACTAACCACACCACCACCACACGAAGGAGACACCATGGCTCAGCTAGGCCAGAGATTTAATGCGCAGGAACACGATACCGAGCAGCGGGATTTCGAAGAGCTGCCGAATGGCATTTATCAGCTCGAAATCGAGGCATCAGACGTCGGCAAGACCAACGACAAGAAAGGCACGATTCTCAAGACGACGAATGTCGTGATCGCGCCCGAAGAGTTTAAGGGCCGGAAACTCTTCAACAATTTCAACCTTGAGAACGCCAGCGCGCAGGCGCAGGAAATCGGTCAAAAGCAGTTCGCCGCGCTGTGCCGCGCCATCGGCATCGATACCGTCGACGACAGTGATGAACTGCATTTCCGCTCCTTCACGGTGAAAATCGGCCTCGGCAAGCCGTCAAAGGACGGCCAGTATCCGGCCCGCGCCGAGATCAAGCGCTACTATTTCCCCGATGAAGGCAACGTGCCGGAACCGGCGATTGACGCCAACCAGCCTGCAGCACGACCGGCCGCGGCCCAGGTTCCCGCTAATGACAATCGTCGCGCATCTGCCAACGACAATCGCCAGTCGGCGCCAGCTGCGGCGAAGCCTGCCGGCGCTCGGCCGTGGGGCAAGAAATAATGGGTTGGCCACAAGTTACGTGGATTGTGCTCGCGACATTCGGTGTTGCCGTATCGAGCGTGAAACATGGGCAACCCAAGGGAAACTGGAATTTTTGGGATAGCATCATCAGCGCAGGCCTTTACTCTGGTCTACTCTACGCTGGCGGCTTTTTCGGCTAACTGCACCGGCGGCTCGTTACCAGCGGGCCGCCGAATATCACCACAAGAGGAGACTACTATGCGCGATCTTATGATCGATATCGAAACGCTCGGCACTGCGCCGGGAAGTGTAATTTTGAGCATTGGAGCAGTAGCTTTTGATGCTGAAACCGGCGAGTTCGGTGAAGAGTTCTATGCGACAATCGATCTGCAGTCGGCGGTTGCTGCTGGATTGACGATTGATATGTCCACCTTAAAGTGGTGGATGGAACAATCGGAAGAGGCGAGAACTTTCGCTTTCGCTGGAGAACGGTTGCTTGGCTGGGCGCTTGGCGGATTCGGCGATTACATCCGTCGTGTTGATGCCGCGCGGGTTTGGGCCAAGACGCTGGCCTTCGACTTGGTGCTTCTCGAGTCAGCTTTTCGCGCGTGTAGCATACCCATTCCGTGGCACTATAGGACGCCGCGCGATTGCCGAACGTTGTTCGATATTACCGGAGCGACACAGCCAGATGTGGGCACGGCTCACAACGCCCTCGATGACGCCAAGTCGCAGGCCCTTGGCGTAGTTGACGCGTACCATATTTTGGCGTCGCATTCGGTTGACGCCTAACCATCACCACGCCGCATAGCAACCACTGTGCGGCGTCCACCACCACAAGAGGAGACTATCATGCAGCTGACCATCAGCCGCACCGACCTTGCGCGCGTCTTATCGAGCGTCGGTCGCGTCGTCGAAACCAGAAATACAATGCCGATCCTCAGCAACGTCTTGTTGAGCGCCGAGGGCGGCTCACTGCGCGTCACTGGCACGGATCTCGACATCATTGCAACAGACACCGCAGTCGCGACCATAGACGCGCCAGGGGCGCTCTGTGTCAGCGCCAAGCTGCTTGCCGACATTGCGAAGAAGGCCGGCGCAGCTGACGTTATCTTGTCCGAGGACAAAGGACAGTTGATCGTCAAATCCGGCCGCAGCAAGTTCACGCTGCAGACGCTCCCCGCCGCCGACTTCCCCGATATGAAGGGCGGCAGCTACACAAACCGGTTCGACATCGACCTTGTCGCGTTCGTGGCGCCGACGACGTTTGCGATCTCCACCGAGGAGACACGCTACTATCTCAACGGCGTCTTCATGAAAGGCGAAAGCGCCAAGCTGACGGCTGTGGCAACTGACGGCCACCGGCTGTCACGCCATGTCATTGATGGTACGGAAGTCTTTGAAGGTATCATCATTCCCCGCAAGACAGTCGGCCTATTGCCCAAAGGCGTTGTTACGCTTGCTGTGTCTGATACCAAGATCGAAATCACCGCCGGCGACCTCGTCATCACGAGCAAGCTGATTGACGGGACTTTCCCCGACTATGAGCGCGTTATTCCGCGCAGCAACGAAAAGCTTGTCATTGTTGACCGCGACGCCTTCATGAAGGCTGCCGATCGCGTTTCGGCCGTCAGCACTGAGCGCGGCCGGGCGATCAAGCTCAGTGTTGCGCCTGGATCTGTAGGCTTCACCGTCAACAATCCGGACTCTGGCAGCGCGACGGATGAGATCGAGGCGGAGTATAGCGGCGAGCCAATCGATATCGGATTCAATGCCGCTTATCTGCGCGATCTGTTCAGCGTTCTGCCGCCTGGTCCTGCCACGATCGCACTCGCGGACGCCGGTTCTTCCGCGCTGTTCACGTCGCCAGCCTTCGAAGGGCTGACGCTTGTCGGCATGCCCGTTCGCATCTGAGGAACGATATGGCGAAGCTCAGCCACAAAAGACTGCTTGAGGTATTGGATTACGATCCAAAAACGGGAGATTTTACATGGCGGAAATGCGTCGGGAAGGTATATGAAGGTCGTTTAGCGGGATCTGTAGATGCAGTTGGATACAGGCGAATTGCCATCGACGGCGAGCGATTTTTTGCGCACCGTCTTGCTTGGTTCTATGTTTACAAAGCGTGGCCGATTCACCAAGTCGATCACATAAATGTCAACAATTCTGACAATCGAATTTCGAATCTACGTGACGCGACGCCATCGCAAAATCAAGCAAACAAGCCTTTGAATAGGGAAGTTAGCACCACTGGCTTCAAGGGTGTCAGCTATCATAAAAGGCAAAAAAGATACTTCGCTCGCATACGGGTCAATAAGAAGCTCATCCATTTAGGATGCTTTAAATCCGCAGAAGATGCTCACAAGGCATATGTTGTCGCCGCCAACGATATTCATGGTGCCTTTGCGAGGGTGGCATAATGGCCCCACTTCCAAAAGCCGAATCTAGCACTGTCCGCGCGATCTATGCTGCCTACGAGGCAGCAGCATCGTCGTGGGATAGTCTTGGAATCAGCGTCGGCGAGGCGAATGCCGAGTGCGACCGACAGCTCTGGTATGCCTTCCGTTGGTGCTCGCCTCTGGAAAAACACCACGGCCGGCAGCTCCGTCTCTTTGAGACTGGCAACATCGAGGAAGATCGCCTCGTCGAGGATTTGCAACGCATCGGCGTGGACGTCTACGGCCAGCAGGACAAGATTCGTCTAGTCAGCTCACATGTGCGCGGCAAGTGCGACGGCAAGGCCATGGGCGTTCCTGAAGCGCCAAAAACTGAGCACCTGCTCGAATTCAAGTCCAGCAATGCCAAGGGCATGAAGCTCATAATCAAGGATGGATGCAAGATTGCGAAGCCGCTTCACTACGGCCAGTGCCAGCTTGGCATGCATGCTTTCGGTCTTACGCGTTGCCTCTATCTGGTTAGCTGCAAGGATGATGACGCGCTCTATGCCGAGCGCATCGCCTATGATGCCGAGTTCTGCCTGCGACTGCTGGCACGCCTGGAGCGCATCGTGAACCTGACGGAGCCGCCGGCGCGCATTTCAGAGGATCCGGAATTCTTCGGTTGTCTGTTCTGCAAGCATAAGCCGATCTGCCACCACGGCGCGGCGGTGCGTGTGACGTGCCGATCGTGCATTCACTCTACCCCAGAAACCGGCGGAGATGCTCACTGGTCATGCGCACGATGGGCGCAGCCGATCTCTTTCGACGAGCAGAAAGTCGCTTGCCCGGCCCATCTTACCATTCCGGCGCTCGTGAACGGCGAGCAGATCGATGTCGACGAGGAAGCCGAGACGATCACCTACCGAATGACTGACGGCAGCATCTGGGTTGACGGCGCCGCAAACGACAACATGCCTGCTGACGGCGCCACCAGCTCCGCAGCCTGACACCACAAGAGGAGACTAAATTGGACGCCGCAAACGACAATCGGCCTGCATTATACGACCGCGCCGTCACCGACCACATTCCGCTCATGCGTCGCATTGCGGGCCGGTTCGGCTTGAAAGATCGCGACGACTTCGCGCAGGACGTCTGTGCTGAAA
>NZ_JAELUG010000186.1 GCF_016429255.1 Rhizobium sp. ASV8 | reverse complement strand
GCGCCAGCGCGTGATGATCGCCATGGCGCTTGCCAACGACCCGGACGTGCTGATCGCCGACGAGCCGACGACGGCGCTCGACGTGACCGTGCAGGCACAGATCCTGAACCTCATCCGCGACCTGCAAAAGCAGCTTGGCATGGCGGTGATCCTCATCACCCACGACCTGACCGTCGTGCGCCAGTTCTCCGACTACGTCTACGTGATGCAGCATGGAGAAATGCGCGAGCACAATACGACGGAAGCCTTGTTTGCTCATCCGCAGCACCCCTACACGAAGCATCTCCTGTCGTCGGAACCGCGCGGACGGGCAAAACCACTGCCGCCGAATTGCGATACCGTGCTCGAAGGAAAATCCGTCAAGGTTGCCTTCATGCTGCGGCATGGAAGCTTCTTTAAGCCGGATATGCGCGAGCTTGTCGCTGTTAATGGCCTGAATCTGGAATTACGCCGCCATGAAACGCTCGGGCTGGTCGGTGAATCCGGATCCGGCAAGACCACCTTCGGCCAGGCGCTTCTGCGCTTGATCGATGCCGATAGCGGCGAGATCTTCTTCGACGGGCAAGCGATACACGGCAGATCTCGCGCCGAGATGCGGCCTTTGCGGTCCCGTATGCAAATCGTCTTTCAGGATCCGTTCTCGTCGCTCAATCCGCGCATGACCATCGGCCAGATCATTTCCGAGGGGCTGGTGGTCAATAATATCGGCGCCAACAAAGCCGAGCGGCTGGAACGCGTGCAGGACGCACTCGTCAGTGCCGGCATGCCCGCCAACATCCTCTCACGCTTCCCGCACGAGTTTTCCGGCGGCCAGCGTCAGCGCATCGCAATTGCCCGCGCCATAGCACTCGAGCCGGAATTCATTCTGCTCGACGAGCCGACCTCGGCGCTCGATCTCTCCGTTCAGGCCCAGATCATCGATCTTCTGCGCAAGCTGCAGGACGAGCGCGGCCTGAGCTATCTCTTTATCTCGCACGACCTCAAGGTCGTCCGCGCCCTCTGCCATCGCGTGATCGTCATGCAACACGGCAGGATCATGGAAGAAGGGCCGGTCGACGAAGTTCTATCCCATCCCAAGACCGCCTACACCGAACGCCTCGTCAGAGCGGCGTTCGAGGTAGCTTCATAGCATCCAGGAGATTTTGAAATGACAAGCACTCCCAAGATCACCTTCATCGGTGCCGGCTCGACCGTCTTCATGAAGAACATTATCGGCGACGTCCTGCAGCGCCCGGCACTTGCCAATGCACGAATCGCACTGATGGATATCAATCCGCAGCGGCTGGAAGAGAGCGCCATCGTCGCGCGGAAGCTCGCCTCGACACTCGGCGCCCCGGCCACCGTCGAGACCTTCACCGATCAGCGCAAGGCACTTGATAGCGCCAACTTCGTCGTCGTCGCCTTCCAGATCGGTGGATACGAACCCTGCACGGTCACGGATTTCGAAGTACCGAAGAAATATGGTCTGCGCCAGACGATTGCCGACACGCTCGGCGTCGGCGGCATCATGCGCGGCCTGCGTACCGTGCCGCATCTCTGGAAGATCTGCGAGGACATGCTCGCCGTCTGCCCGAATGCGATCATGCTGCAATATGTGAACCCGATGGCGATCAACACCTGGGCGATCGGCGAGAAATACCCAACGATCAAACAGGTCGGACTTTGCCATTCCGTGCAGGGTACGGCGATGGAACTGGCGCACGATCTCGACATTCCCTACGACGAGATCCGCTATCGTTCGGCCGGTATCAACCACATGGCCTTCTACCTCGCATTCGAACATCGTCAGTCCGATGGTTCCTATCGCAATCTCTACCCCGATCTGATCCGTGCCTACAAGGAAGGGCGCGCGCCAAAGCCGGGCTGGAACCCGCGCTGCCCGAACAAGGTACGTTACGAGATGCTGATCCGCCTCGGCTATTTCGTTACCGAAAGCTCCGAGCACTTCGCCGAATATACGCCCTACTTCATCAAGGAAGGCCGCGACGACCTGATCGAGAAATTCGGCATCCCGCTCGACGAATATCCGAAGCGCTGCATCGAGCAAGTGGCACGCTGGAAGAACCAGGCGGAGGAATATCGCACCGCCGAGAAGATCGAAGTCAAGCAATCGAAGGAATATGCTTCTTCGATCATCAACTCGGTCTGGACCGGCGAACCCTCGGTCATCTACGGCAACGTTCGCAACAATGGCTGCATCACGTCGCTGCCAAACAATTGCGCCGCCGAGGTTCCGTGCCTTGTCGACGCATCGGGGATCCAGCCGACCTATATCGGCGAACTGCCGCCGCAACTGACGGCCCTCATCCGCACCAACATCAACGTGCAAGAGCTGACGGTGAAAGCATTGTTGACCGAAAATCGCGAGCACATCTACCACGCTGCGATGATGGACCCGCATACGGCAGCCGAGCTGGATCTTGATCAGATCTGGTCACTGGTTGACGAACTGCTGGTCGCGCATGGCGATTGGCTGCCGGAATGGGCACGCGGCAATCGCAAGGTTCAGGCCGCCTAAAGCTACTCTCTCCCGGCTTGCGGCCCAAAGGGCCTCGCGGCGCTGCCGCGAGGCCTTACGCGTTTAGCCGGATGGGGGGACAAGAAATCCAAAACGCGACGATTGGCGCATCGATAACCGATGACAAAGCATGATCGACTGCGTTAGAAACACTCGCAGTTTGGAGGAGACGAACGACATGGCCAGCTTGGATACATTCACCACCGGAACATTCGTCGGTCGCATCTGGCGTCCGGATGTGGACGGTCCGGCCCTCGTCACCGTTCGTGACGGCGCGCTCCATGACATCACGTCGCAACAGGCGCCGACGATGCGCGACCTTCTGGAAATGGACGATCCGGTTGCTTTTGTCCGTGCTCAAAAAGGCGAAGCCGTCGGGAGTCTCGATACCCTTCTCGCAGCCAAGCCCGATCGTTCGGCCATCCATCTTCTCGCGCCAATCGATCTTCAGGCGATCAAGGCCTGCGGCGTAACCTTCGCCCGCTCGATGCTTGAACGTGTCATCGAGGAGCGTGCGGCCGGCAATCCCGATCTTGCGGAAGCGATCCGCGGCAAGGTCACCGCGCTGATCGGCGACAGCCTGCGCAACCTCAAGGCCGGCTCGCCCGAAGCCGCCAAGGTCAAGGCCGCACTGATCGAAGAAGGCGTCTGGTCGCAATATCTCGAAGTCGGTATCGGCCCCGATGCGGAAGTCTTCTCCAAGTCGCAGGTGATGTCCTCAATGGGACCGGGCGCGGATGTCGGACTGCATCCGATTTCGAAGTGGAACAATCCCGAGCCGGAAATCGTCCTCGCTGTCGACAGCCAAGGCAGGGTCAAAGGCGCGACCCTCGGCAATGACGTCAATCTGCGCGATGTCGAGGGACGCTCTGCCCTGCTGCTCGGCAAGGCCAAGGACAACAATGCGTCCTGCTCGATCGGTCCCTTCATCCGTCTGTTCGACGAGACTTACGGTCTCGACGATGTCCGCAATGCCGATCTCGACCTGAAGGTCGAGGGTGACGATGGCTATGTGCTGCATGGCCGCTCCTCGATGAAGGAAATCAGCCGCGATCCGCTTGATCTCGTCGCGCAGACCATCGGCCGCCATCACCAATATCCCGATGGCCTTGTGCTGTTTATGGGAACGCTTTTCGCGCCGGTGGAAGATCGCGACACCCCTGGGCAAGGTTTCACCCACAAGGTCGGCGACATCGTTACCATCTCCAATGACAGGCTCGGGGCTTTGCGAAACCGCGTGCTTCTGTCCACCGAATGCCCGCCCTGGACCTTCGGCGTCTCACATCTAATGCGCAACCTGGCACGGCGCGGATTGATTTGAGGCGCGGGCTACTAGGCGCCAGACTGAAGCGATAGCAGTTTTGCCACCAATTGGTCGGCGTCGATGGATGCGAGATTGCCCCCCGCGAAGAACGGATCGTGCGACACATCGCGCCCGATCCAAGGCGGCGGCGTGAAGGCGTCGAGTGCAATTGCCGACTCCAGCTCGAGTTCACCGAGAACCAAGCCGGCCAGATGATCTTCGAAGACATCGATGCACAGTGTGGAGGGAATGATGTCGTATCGCCTCTTCCGGACTGCCTTGCCAGTGAGCGCGCAGAGGACAGCATACTCCTGCGATGTCAGGTATATATTGACAAGTGCGAGCGGCCTGCTGCCATCGCCGGCGTATTTTTTGCAGAGTTTGTATTGCGTGTCCCGATGCTGGCAGGTGATCTTGCGCAGGCGTAGCCTGGTGCCATCGAGATAGAGGTCATCGATCGTTCGGAATCCTATTTCGGAAAGATCGGGAATGTCGCGGAGAAGAAAACGCCGCTCAAATTCAAGCCGCGCATATTTCGGACCGGAGTACTCCATCTCGCAATGGGGCGCCCGCCGAAGGCACAAGCGCCCAACCCCTCAATATCAGTGCGTGGACATCGGTTGGGGATGGCTCAGGCGGCTGCGAACAGCCGTGAGTTCTGATGTCGTGTGGTTCAGACGATCGGCAAGAACGCGCATGATCTCGACCGCCATCTCCGGAAAATCGCTGAGGAGCTTCAGGAAATGTTCCTTGCTGATCTTCAACGCCTCCAGCCTTGAAGTCGCCTTGACGGTCGCGGTGCGGGAGACGTCGCAAAGAATGGCGATTTCGCCGACGATGGAGTTGAGATCGACCTCGGCAACCTTGATCTCGCCGGCGGGGCTGTCGACGAGAATATCAGCGGTTCCTGAAAGAACAACATAGGCGGCATCGCCTTGATCGCCCTGATGAAACAGGGTTTGGCCAGCATTGTAGCTGACGCGATCCGACGTGAACGCCAAAAGTTTCAATTTCGCAGGTGCGATGCGCGAAAAAATCGGCACCCGCTTCAGCATTTCGACTTCATCTTTCAGAAGCATGAGCTTCAAACCCCCAGTGTTCGGCCCCAGACACCACTGTTGAGATAGAATATTACGATAACAGTTCTTTGAACATACCGTTTTTCTCTAAAAGATCGGTACTCGAGCCGCTTTCGACAAGGTTGCCGTGATCGAAAACCAGCACGCGGTCGAACAATTCCGCAAAACTGGGATTGGACAGAACCCAGACGATCGCCGGCGAGTAATTGGCGCTATCGAGATCTCCCAGGATCGCCCTCGCGATCTGATCCTGAACACGATGATCAAGCGCCGGCAGCGGACGATTGCAGATGATGTAATCGGCCCGTTTCAACAGCGCGCGGCCGAGATTGAGCTTCTGGCGTTGAACGTTTGTCAGCCGCTTGCCACCCGAACCGACATCGAAATCCAAGCCGATAGACAGGACGCCATCATGCATGCCGAGACGCCCGAAGACATCGTACATGATCTGGTGCACGCGTTCAGGCGCATTGGCCTGCTGATGCGCAATGCGCCCGAACAGAACATTGTCCATCAATGTCGCCGATGCCGTGAACCGCTCGGGATCATAACGCTCGATGACGCTGGCGAGATCGGCCGGGATATTCTCGTAGAATTTCGCACGCGCCTGAACGATCTTCTCCATGAGCATTTGCGTCAGAAGACCGAAACGGTGGCGAGGCTCGATGTAGGAGAAGCTCAGCCGGATGATCGCCGAACGTTCGTCGGCGGTAGCCGCCTCGTAACCCTTGCCGTTGAGCTTCTGCAGCAGCGCCTCATAGGTCGGAATGTCTTCCGCCGTCATGAAGGTTAGCTGTTGAAAGAAGGGGTGATCGGGAGGCAAGTCCGTAAAGAGTTCGACAGCGTTCTCGGCGATCTCCAGACCCATATCGTAGAGATCGGAAATCAGCCCCGTTTCTGCGAACAACTGCCGGAAATAAGGGTGCGCGGCCAGCTTACGGTTGGTCATCTGCGGCCGCTTCAAGGTGCCGAACAGCAGATTTTCGCCGACAGTCGCCTGTAGATTATACGCATCGAACTGGAAGGGGACGACGAGGTCCTCGAGTTTTTCCTCCTGCAGCCTCGACCGCAATGCCTGCCGCAGCTCGACGATGCGTGAGGTGAGATCCTGATGTGAAGCGGTATCGACATTCGAACGCAGTGCCATGTCGAAAATATCCTGAGACATGGCCACGGCATCGAGAACAGGGCGGATCACCGAATAGATATCATCCGGGCCGCTCGCACCGGCAGCAGCATAGTCGACCCAATCGCCGTTGAGATCGAGTTCCGGATTGGCCGCTCTTCGCGCCTCGCTCATCTGCCATTTGGCCCTCGTCGCCTCCTCCTCGCTATAGGCGGGGGGGATAAGCGGCGCATGCTTGAGGCCATAAAGCAGATTGCTGCGCAACGTGCCGTGGAAGAAGAAGGTTTCGGAGGAGGCATAAGCGATCCGCCGCCCGGTCAGTGACTCCGGCAGCTCCAATATGTCGCGTCCGTCAATCGAGACGCGGCCGCTGTCCGGCCAGACCAGTCGGCCAAAGGCCTCAGCCAGATACTCGCCACCGGCGCCGCTGACCCCAACGATCGCCACCTTCTCTCCGGGGTGTATCTCGACGGATACGTGATCGAGCACGCGCGCTCCGCTGTCATCGACGACAGTGACATTGGTCGCGACAAGCGAATGGGTGATGCGGCCGGCGGGCGCAGGCGAGACGACCTGAATTCTCGAATCGATCAGATTGTCGACGCTGAACTGCTCGACCACCTGATTGTACTTGACCTGAACGTCCTGACGCGACTGATCCCAGTCGATCAGTTCCTTGAGAGGGCCGGGCAGATCCTTGTAGGCATTGATGACGGCGACGAGCTGACCGATATCCAGCCGGCCCTGCAGGGCGAGGAAGCCGCCGACCAGATAGAACAGGAACGGCGTCACCTGTGCCAGGAAGTTGTTGATGAACTTCACCATGAACTTCCATTGGTAAAGATCATAGCGGATCGAGAAGATCAGGCCGAGCCGCTGCGCGATATCGGCACGCTCCCAATTGGTCGTGTCGTTGGCATGGATAGTGCCGATACCCTCGACGATCTCGCCGACACGGCCGGAAAGTTCGCGCGCCGTCAGCTGCCGCTGTCGGCCGAGTTCCAAAAGGCGCTTGCGCATGCGCGGAATGACGATCGCCTGCACGGCGACGATGGCCGCGGCAATCATGCCCAGCCAGAAATTCTGCATGATGATGAAGACGAGAGCCGTGACGGCCTGACCACCCAGGAGCGCAGGCTGCACGAAGGCATCGCCAGTGAAGCCGCCCATCGGCTCCACCTCGTCCTTGATCATGGTGGCGATCTCTGCGGGCTTTACCCGCTTGAAATGCGCAGGAGGGAACCGGAGCACCCGGTCGATCAGCTCGAAACGGATGCGGCGCAACATGCGCTCGCCAAGCCGGCCCTTGTACGTGTTGATATAGAGCTTGAAGAGGCCATTGAGCACGACCAGCGCCAGGAACACCAGGCTCAACGCCACCAGCATCCACATGCGGGTGAGCTGGATCCCATGAAACACCTCGACATGGCCGATCAACGGCAAGTCGAAGGCAATATGCATGAAGGTCTGCGTGTCACCCGGGTGTTCGAAACCCTTGCCCTGGATAGGTCCATTGACGATCTGCTTCGGCAGGTCGAACGACAGGAAGTACGGGATCATCGAAGCCGCAACGACCAGCAGTATCCAAATCTGCTCCAGCCGGGTATTCGACCAAATGTAACGCGCTAGGCTTTTTTCCATCGCTTATTGCAGGCTTTCAGATTCAATCGCCCAGCGCCGGCGAGATGCCGGCACCAATGTTGCAGAAATGCAGGATGAGCTTGTTGCGGATGCGTGGCCCCATTGCGAAAAGGAACGCCGCCCGGTCTTTCGTCCACGCTCCCCCCCGATTCATCGATTTTTCGATTTATATCACAAGATTGCAGGAATCCAGGAGCATAAAACGACAGGTTATATCGATCGTTGGTTCATCGCACCCGTCACGAAGCCTGGCGAATGATGGCCGAAGTTCTTGCCGCTCCACCAAGATCGATATCTGAGCTGCGGGGCTTGGGGCGCGGCAGCGCCGTCTCCACCGCCTCGACCAACAGAGCCGTCGTCAGCCCGGCTTCAGGCAGTGTCAGCGCAAGACCCAGCTTTTCGAGCCGTTCGGCTCGAACGGATTGCTCGGTTTCACCACCGGCGGTAAACGGCACCAGAATGGCACGGCAGCCTGTGACGAGGAGATCGCCGACGGTATTATAGCCAGCCTGCGAGATCGAAAGCTCCGCGCCCCTCAGAAGCGAGGGAAAATCCTTGCGGAAACGCACGATTTCGACGTTGCCCGGCGCGTCCTTGGCCAAATCCGCAAAATCCTGCTCCGGCAAATTCGGGCCGGTCACCAACAGCCAGCGACGATCGATCGCTATGCGGCACGCCGCCTCGAGCGAGGCACGGATGAGATCGCGCCCGACGGCTCCCCCGCCGGCGGAAACGACAATATCGAAGGTCTCGATGGGCTCGGGAGGCAGCGCAGGCGCGACAAGCCCGGTGTAGACGATCTTGTCGGCGATAGAGCCGGTCAAAGGGAACGTCTCTTCCAGTCGAATGAAATGAGGATCGCCATGGACCAGAACGCCATCGAAGTGATCGCGAAGCAGTGCAACCGTCTCTTCATCACGTCCCGGCTTCTTCTGCTGTTGCAGAATGTCGCGCACGGACGTGTAAAGCCGGGGCTTCGGATCGGCCTTGGCGATAGCATCGAGCAAGGGCAGCAGTTCAAAGCGCATCTGCCGGCGGCCAAAGGGAAATGCTTCTATGATGACCACGTCCGGTGCAGCCTGCCGAAACGCTTCGAGAAGGAGCTCGCGGCGGTGCGCCAGGAAGGCTTCATCGACTGGATTGCCCGACCGATCGGCGAGCCCGGAAAACCCGGAGCTGCTGGCGACCACCGCCGGCAGCGTCACGGAGGTCACGTCGCCGCCGGGAAAGCCATTCACTGGAATACCGCCGGTAACGACGGTGACCTGGCAGCCGTCCGCAGCCATGGCGCTGGCAATGCGGCTGGCCCGCGCCAGATGGCCGATGCCGAGGAGATGCTGAACATAAAAGAATATGCGCAAGGGACGGGTACTTGCCGATGTCATGCGGATTTCCGCCATTGCTCTTCCTTTTGCCACTGCTCCTCGAACAATCGCGTCAATTGCCGAATGCTGGCGTGATGATCGAAATGCTCGCGCACTCGCTTCTCGGCCGCATCCCCGAATCTGTGGCGAAGGGCCGGGTCTCGGATTGCCTTTTCCAGCGCCGCCGCAAGTGCCTGAGGATCTTCCGAGGGAACGACAAGACCATTCTCACCATCTTCAAGCAGCTCGGGAACACCCGAAATATTGGTGGAGATGCAGAGGAGACGCTGGCTGGATGCCTCGACGAGCACATTCGGCAGTCCGTCCCTGTCGCCATCCGCTGCAACGCGGCAGGCAAGCGCGAAAATATCCGCCTGACGGTAATGCGCGAGCACATCCTCCTGCGCTAACGCCCCCTTCCAGGTGATGCGATCAGTGATCCCCAGCGTTTCGGCAAGCGCCTTCAGCTTGGCGAGGCCGTCGCCGCCGCCGATATGGGTGAAACGCCAATGCAGGTCGCCGGGCAGCAGCGCCAGCGCCTTCAGCAAAACGTCATAGCCTTTCTTTTCCACGGCACGGCCGACACTGAGGATGAAGGCGGGGTCGGACGCATCCATGCCGTCACGAGTGGAGTGCTCGCCCGGGAAGGGCCCAAAGCGATCGAGATCGAGGCCGTGATAGCTCAGATACACATTGTCGCGCATCTCGGTCAGATCGCGCATATGTTCGAAGCCGCTGCGCGTGCAGGTGACGGTCCAGCGGGCGCGGCCAAGCTTTTCCGAAAGCTCCCAGTCCGGCGAGGTCCAGATATCCTTGGCATGGGCCGAGCAGGTCCAGGGAACACCGGCGATGATACTGGCATAGGCCGTCACGGATGCCGGCGTATGGATGAAGTGCGCGTGCAACCATTCACCGCCGTCGGGCCATTCATGCGCCAGCACCAGGGCCTGGCCGAAACGGCGAACGCGGTTCGGTGTCAGAT
Source organism: Rhizobium sp. ASV8 (assembly GCF_016429255.1). Classification (GTDB taxonomy): domain Bacteria; phylum Pseudomonadota; class Alphaproteobacteria; order Rhizobiales; family Rhizobiaceae; genus Rhizobium. The sequence continues at coordinate 89 of NZ_JAELUG010000186.1, read as the reverse complement.
CCCGCTTCAAGTCGGCCCAGAATTGCTTCAAGAGCGGCCGAAATCCTGGCTTGCGGATACCGGCAAAGAAAGCGCGCAAGACCCTCAGC
>NZ_JAELUG010000185.1 GCF_016429255.1 Rhizobium sp. ASV8 | reverse complement strand
CATGAGAACATCGTTGGACGCGATGCGGCACGATCTCGGCATACTGATGGACGAGCGCGAACGTAGCACCGGCCGGGTCGATGCCGCCGGCCTCCAGCGCCGGCAATTGCTGGATACGATGCAGCGAAACGGCTGCAGCGCACCGGCGTCGGCCGCGCCGGATATCGTTATCAACACCCGCACGCATCTCGACGCCTATGCCTCGCCAGAGCAATCCTTGGCGCAACCCGACAGCTCGATCACCGTCATCGAAAAGCCCAGGCTGCAGAAGAATTCCAGCTTGCAGCAAATGCAGGCGCCTGCGGCAAAGGCACCGCCGGTAGCGCAGGCGGTGCCGCAGCAATTTCCGCCTGATCGCCCCTACGATCCCTCCGCCAACAAGGTCCGCCAAGTCGGACCGCAATTCCTTGCGACCGATCCGGGCGGCATCGACCTCAAACATCCGAAGGCGGTTGGCCCGCAGCCGACGCAATAGGCCGCTGCAGCAGGGAGATGATGTTTTCATCTCCCGTTTCTCGCGCAAGATCGCGATAGGACCTGCCGGTCGCATCCCGAATAGAGGCGTCCGCGCCACGTTCCAGCAGAAGGCGCACCGCGTCCCCACGTCGATTGCCGATCGCAAAGCCGAGCGGCGTCATCCAATCGCGATCGGGGCTGGACTGTCCCTGCGGCCGGAAATCGCTGAAACGTAGATCCCGCCGTTCCGGATGGCTGTCGATGAGATCCGTCAGCTGTTCCATTTGGCCGAAAGCGGCAGCGGCGAAGATATCGAGCGGATAGGTCTTCAGGAACTCGACCATTTCCGATTTGCCGTTGTAATCGGCCCAACCGATAGCCGGCGCATAGAAATGCGGATCGCGAATGGTGGTATCGGCGCCATGCTCGATCAGCAGCCGCGCCATCTCGATATGGCCATGAAGCGCAGCCTCATGCAGCGGCGTGCGGCTGGTCATCGCATTGACGTCGAGGCCCAGCGCCAGCATCCGTCTGACGTCTTCAAGTTCGTTCTCTCCGGCAGCCTCGTGCAGCATGGCAGGATGAGCTTTCCGCATAGCCACGGCTATATCGGCATCGCTCCCGCCTGGCATTGTCTGGAAAATCCTCTTGATTTGCTCGGCGTCAATGTCGCCAGTCTTCACCTGGATATAAGCCCAATCCTCCGGCTTCAGGCGAACGGCCACAGCGCCTTTGCGCACCAGATACATCGCCAGCTCATTGTCACCGCCAATGCGAGCCCATTCAAAGGGCGTTCTGCCGTTGACGGGTCTGCTGACATCCGCCCCATGCTCCACCAGCAAGCGAACGCGCGGAGCCATGCGATGCTCAAGCGCCCATGCGAGCTGGTAATCGAAAACGGTCTGCGAGTTTGCGACAAATTTGCTGTCCTCGCGCACCAGCCAATTGTTCCGATCGGCGGCGGACAGCCCATATTCCAGCAGCAGGTTCAGGCAGGTATCGTCAGGTTCGAACATGCGATTATAGAGCGCCTGACTATCATTGGCTTCGGCACCGGCTTCAAGCAGCAGCCGCGCGAAAGCCTTGCAGTCGGGATGTTGAGGCTGACGTTCCTTTCCCGCCTCGCCTTCACCGAACACGCCAGTCAATACGGTGAAGCGATATTGGCCACCGTCGAGGAAGAAGGCGTTGACATCAGCCCTGCGCCTGACCAGCTCGCGCGCGGCCGGCAGGCTTGATCGGCCCGGAAAGCGCGCATAGGCCGCATACATCAGCGGCGACCAGTCATAGGGGCCGCCCTTGCGATCGAGAAGGTGCGGCTGACGCTCTAGCCAACGCCCGACCCCATCGGCATCGCCAAGCGCGGCGGCCACATGAATGTTCTCGACGGCGATCTCCGGATTTGCTTCCAGCAGCTCACGCGCTTCCTCGAAGCGGGCGGGATCGGCGGCGATGCTGCCGAAGTAGGAAAGCGTTACCAACGAAAGGAAGCGGTTGGCAAGTTGGTCTGGCGGGAAGTTTCGATGATCGCCCGCCTCCAGATGCACCTTGAGCTTGGCCCAGCTGGAGAATCCGAGTTCACGGGCAAGGACGAGCTGTATGTCCTGCAATCCGACATTGGCAATGTCAGCGAAATAGGGAGCGACGCGGCCCCGCGCCGAAACGTCGCCGGACTGAACCGCCTTCAGAAAAGTCTTGGCCTGTTTTTTGAGGGAATCGAGAGTGGCGTTCGCCGCCAGAGAGCGCGTGGTCAAAATAGACCTCCTTCCATTTACGTCCGGTATCCGCGCCCACAGACTGAAAAGAGGTGTGGCAGTCTCGTATTCCATGCTTCAGGTGGGCCTTGCCCTTCCCGCGGATCGGATGCGCCCTGAGAACGGATCACATCTATCGCGCGAGATGCGATCTGTCCAGAGGTCACATTTTTGGATTCAGGCCGGTTCGTACCGCACATAGGCGAACTCGTCACCACCAGGTGACCAGTTGGGCACATTGATCGATCCCTGCCCGCCGAAAAGCTCGAACAGGGTCGTAAGGTTGCCGCCGTCCATATCCATCAGCCGCATGCGAACGTTGAGATCGCGCGGATGATCGAAGACATCGGGATCGTATGAGATCAGCACGACCTTGTCGTTTTTCGGTGACGGATGCGCGAACCAGTTGCCGTAATTGTCGTCGGTCAGCTGCTGCAGGCCGGTGCCGTCGGGATGAACGCGCCAGATCTGCATCAGGCCGGTACGGCTTGAATTGAAATAGATCCATTGCCCGTCGGCGGAAAAATCAGGCCCGTCGTTGCGGCCCTCGCCATGCGTCAGCCTCGTTTCCTCGCCACCATCGATGGAGATCGTGTAGATGTCGAAGACGTCGTTGCGGATGCCGCAATAGGAAAATCGCTGCCCGTCAGGAGACCAGCCATGCCAATAGGACGGCAGATTAGTCGTCACCTGACGCGGCGTGCCGCCCTCGGCGGGCAATACATAGATGCAGGACTTGCCGTGCTGCGTTTTGTCGGAAATGGCGATCAGCGATCCATCCGGGGAAATCCCGTGGTCGTTATTGCACGTGACAGCAAAACCGGTATCGACACGAACGATGTCACCGCTACCATCCAGCGGCAGCCGATACAGCAGCCCGTCGCCGTTCAGCAGCAGATAGCGACCGTCAGGCGAATAGTTCGGCGCCTCGATCAGCTGGTCGGTTTGCCAGACGACACGATTGGCGCCAGTACGGATATTGTAGATTTCCACCGAGCTGCGCATGCGTTCTCCCTTGCCGTCCGCCGCGCAATCAGCGGTCGCGGAACCGGTTGGTGATCGGATACCGGCGGTCGCGGCCGAAATTCTTCTTGGTGATCTTCACGCCCGGCGCCGACTGGCGGCGCTTGTACTCGGCGAGATAGAGCAGATGCTCGATTCGATGCACCGTCGCGACGTCATGTCCCCGCGCGACAATCTCCTCGACCGACATTTCCTTTTCCACCAGACATTCGAGAATGTCGTCGAGCATCGGATAGGGCGGCAGCGAATCCTGGTCAGTCTGGTTCGGCCTGAGTTCAGCCGAAGGCGCCTTGTCGATGATGTTGTGCGGGATCACCTCGCCCGATGGGCCGAGCGCGCCGGGCGGCACATGCAGGTTGCGCCAGCGCGACAGCGCATAGACCTGCATCTTGTAAAGATCCTTGATCGGATTGAAGCCGCCGTTCATGTCGCCATAGAGCGTGGCGTAGCCAACCGACATCTCGGACTTGTTGCCTGTTGTCACCACCATCGAGCCGAACTTGTTGGAGATCGCCATCAGGATAGTGCCGCGGGCGCGGCTCTGCAGGTTTTCCTCGGTGATGCCGCTTTCAGTGCCTTCAAACAGATCGGACAAGGCCGAGGTGAAGCCGGTGACGGGATCCTCGATCGGAACGATATCATAACGGCAGCCGAGCGCCTTGGCGCAGTCCGCAGCATCCTTCAGCGAATCCTGCGACGTGTATCTGTAGGGTAGCATGACCGCGCGCACGCGCTCCTCGCCGAGCGCGTCGACGGCGATTGCGGCGCAGATCGCAGAATCGATGCCGCCGGAAAGGCCGAGCACGACCGACTTGAAGCCGTTCTTGTTCACATAATCGCGGAAGCCCAGAAGGCATGCGCGATAGTCGGCCTCCTCACCTTCCGGAATATGCACCATCGGCCCTTCGGCGCAGTGCCAGCCATCGCCGTTCTTCTTCCAGGTGGTGACCGCCAGTGCCGTCTCGAACTGGCTCATCTGGAAGGCCAGCGTCTTGTCCGCATTGAAGCCGAAGCTCGCGCCATCGAAAACCAGCTCATCCTGGCCGCCGACCTGCGCCGCGAAAATCAGCGGCAGACCGGATTCGATCACCTGCCGCAGCGCGACCTGATGACGGATATCGACCTTGCCGCGATAATATGGCGACCCGTTCGGCACCAGCAGGATTTCGGCCCCGCTTTCGGCCAGCGTCTCGCAGATGCCAAGATCGTTCCAGATCTCCTCGCAGATCGGAATGCCGATGCGGACGCCGCGGAAATTGACGGGACCGGCTATGGTTCCCTCGTCGAAAACCCGCTTCTCGTCGAACTCGCCGTAATTCGGCAGATCGACCTTGTCTCGGATGAAGATGACCTTGCCGCCATCGAGAACGGCTACGGAATTGTAGCGGCCCGCATCGCCTTGCCGCGGAAAGCCTATAACGACTCCCGGCCCGCCATCCGCGGTATCGGCAGCAAGGCTCTCGACGGCCTTCCAGCATGCGCGCAGGAAGGCCGGTTTCAGTACCAGATCCTCCGGCGGATAGCCTGATATGAACAGCTCCGTCAGCAACACGATATCAGCGCCTTCGCGCGCCGCTTCGGCCCGCGCCTCGCGCGCCTTTGCGAGATTGCCGGAGACGTCCCCGACCGTCGGATTGAGCTGCGCAACCGCGATGCGGATCGTGTGGGTGATGTGGCTTTGCTCTGTCATGCCATACATTTAGCGGCGCCATTTCCCTTCGGCAACCGCCTTTGGCTGACGACGGCCATCTTAGATCGCGCCACGCGCACAGGCGGTATTTTTACTCGGAAAAATATCAGCATCGCCTTGCAGTTCATCGCGCGTTCATGACAGAAGCATGACACTTTTATGAAGGTTTAAGCATTCGGAGAAATCTTTGGTCGATCAGGTCATTGGTTCCGTCTCGACGGGCAGGCTCACTCTTTTTCAAAAAATCGGCGCGGCGAGACAGCAATCGGCTGCCCTGCGCCAATTTTTGAGCCTGATACTGACATTACTGATCGCATCCGCGATCGTCGTCGGCGTTGAGTGGATTGCACGCGGCGAGTTCTCGGCCGTGCTGCCTTACCTGCTTTCACCGTCGCGGCCGGGTTTCACCACGATCGGCCTCGTCATGCTTGTCATGTTGATGCTGGATGCACTGCTGGGCCGCGCGCATCTGTCTGCTTTGATCGTCGCTCCCCTGGCGCTCATCCCCGCATTCATCTCCAGCCAGAAGCAAAACTATCTTTCCGACCCGCTCTATCCCTCCGATTTCCTCTTCGGTCGGCAGATTGTGGAGCTGATGCCCGTCATGGTGCGCGACCGGCCCTGGACCGCAGTCGCGCTTACCATCGGAACCATCGCCGCCGCCGCAGCTCTTGTCATCCTTTGGCGGCAGGCGTGGCAGCGGTCCACCACCCTGTCTCACAGGGCGCGCATGGCCCGGCTATCCGTATGCCTTCCGCTAGCGGGACTTTTCATCTCGCAGATGGACCCTACTCAATATTCCTACATCCGCGAGAAACTGCGCATCATCCCGATCGTCTGGGATCAGACGGAAAACTACAGCTATAACGGCTTCATCATCGCCTTCTCGCTCAACCTGCCGATGGCCGATGTCAAATCACCGGCAGGTTATGGGCCTGATGCGATGGACGCCATACCGGCCCGCAATTATGGCTATCTTTCCGGCCCGCGCCAAAAACCTGACGTCATCATGCTGATGAGCGAATCCCTCTGGGACCCGACACGGCTCACCAACATCGCCTTCACGCCCGACCCGATGCCGACCATCCGCACCAGACAATCGGGGAATGTCTTTTCTCCGGAATTCGGGGGCATGACCGCCAATGTGGAGTTCGAGGCGCTGACAGGCTTCTCCAATGCCTTCCTGCCCTATGGCAGCATCCCCTATCAGCAATATGTTCGCCGCCCAATGCCTTCGCTTGCCACCTTCTTCCGTGGCGAAGGCTATTCGGCGCGCGCCCTCCACCCGTTCAGCGGCTGGTTCTGGAACCGTAACGAAGTCTACAGAGCCTTCGGCTTCGAGGAGTTCCACACCGAGGAAACCATGCCGGCAATGGACAAGCGCGGCATGTTCGCCTCCGACGATTCATTGATGAAGGAGATCATGCGCGAGGGCGATGGGTCGGAGCGACCCTTCTTCTTCTTTGCTGTCACCCTTCAGGGACATGGTCCTTATGAGGCCAACCGCTATGCAGAGAATACCGTCGAGATCATCGGCAACCTGAATGACGACGATCGCGAGACCCTTGCCACTTATGCGCAGGGCGTACGCGAAGCCGACGACAGCTTGAAGATGCTGATGGATTGGGCCGAAAAGCGCGAGCGCGAAACCATCATCGTGCTCTGGGGCGATCATCTGCCCCCGCTCGGCCAAGTCTACCCGAACACCGGCTACATGCCCCAGCAGGTCGCAACCCGCAAGGCACCGCTCGACATCATGAAGCAGGAGCATGAAACGCCACTCGTCATCTGGTCGAGCAAAAAGGGCGTGCGCAAGGATATCGGCACGATCAGTCCCTCGCAGCTGCCCTATCAGCTGCTCAAAACTGCGGGATACGAGCATCCCTTCTACACCGGCTTCCTTGGCCGCGCCCAGAAGAAGTACAACATGGTCGACCGCTATCAGCTCGCGACCCGCGATAACAAGACTTTCCCGGATTGGGCACGCAACGAGCAGACTATCGACCCGATTGTGCGCGACTACCGCTATCTCCAGCACGATATGATGTTCGGACGCCAGCTAGGGCTGGAACGCTTCTTTCCCTCGCACGCACGGCTTGTCGATCAGAGCAGCTAGATCATGGCGCGCAAAACTGTACGGGACGTCGCGACAATCATAGGCGCAAGACCAACAACCTAAGGCGCTGATAGTAAAGCTGGAAGATCGCGAAGTCTCTTAGGAAACCGTTGTTGCCGGTACGGGGCGTCCTTGCGGATATTGCGGCAAGCCATCGGCAATCTCGTAATAATCGCCCTTGTCGGCGCAAAAGATATGGTAGCCGATCTCAAGGCCGGTCGGTTGATCGAAAAGCCCTGCCATGATCGAAATCTCGTCGGCACCATCCGCCTGCCAGAACAAGGCTGAACCGCAGGTCTTGCAGAAGCCGCGGCGGGCGAACGAACTGGCACGATACCAGGTAACGGCCTCCTCTCCTTCGACGACAAGCTTGTCAGCCGCGACGTTTGTGGCGGCGTAGTAGAGCCCCGTCTGCTTGCGGCATTGCGAGCAATGGCAGGCAACGACCTCACGCAACCTGTCGCTTGTCTTGAAACGCACACTGCCGCAAAGGCAGGCACCGGAATGTTCGTCGCTCATGATCGCTCCCTCTTTAGAAAAAGCCTTTCCGAGAACGGCCTCCCGGTCAATCTCAAAGAAATGAAGCGGCGTTCAGCCGGATTGATCCATTCCGCACAAAGCAAACGGGCCGGCTTTCGCCGACCCGCCAATGACTTCGTATGTATGTTCAATCAGCCGTGCGCGCGCAGACGCTTCTCGTCGCGGCCGCCCTTCATCCGCTCGGCGAGCAGGAAGGCAAGCTCGAGCGCCTGGTCGGCGTTGAGACGCGGGTCGCAATGGGTGTGGTAGCGATCCTGCAGGTCCTCGGCGCCGACGGCGCGGGCGCCGCCCGTGCACTCGGTGACGTCCTTGCCGGTCATCTCGATATGGATGCCGCCCGGATGCGTGCCTTCGGCGCGATGGATCTGGAAGAAGCTCTCGACTTCCGACAGGATCCGCTCGAACGGACGGGTCTTGTAGTTGTTGAGCGTGATCGTATTGCCGTGCATCGGATCGCACGACCACACGACCTTGCGGCCTTCCTTCTCGACGGCGCGAATGAGGCGCGGCAGATTGTCGGCAACCTTGTCGTGACCGAAACGGCAGATCAGCGTCAGGCGACCTGCCTCATTTTCGGGGTTCAGAATATCGATCAGGTTTATGAGGTCGTCCGCCTGCAGCGAAGGACCGCACTTCAGGCCGATCGGGTTCTTGATGCCGCGGAAATATTCGACATGGGCATGGTCCGCCTGGCGCGTACGATCGCCGATCCAGAGCATGTGGCCCGAGGTCGCATACCAGTCGCCCGAGGTGGAGTCGACACGCGTGAAGGCTTCTTCATAGCCGAGCAGCAGTGCCTCATGGCTGGTGAAGAAATCGGTTTCGCGCAGGCTCGCATTGCTCTCGGCGGTGATGCCGATTGCGCGCATGAAATCCATCGTTTCGCCGATGCGGTCGGCCAGCTTGCGGTAGCGCTCGCCCTGGGGGCTGTCCTTGACGAAGCCGAGCATCCACTTCTGCACGTTTTCGAGGTTGGCGTAGCCACCCATGGCGAAGGCGCGCAGCAGGTTCAGAGTCGCAGCAGACTGGCGGTAAGCCATCATCTGGCGTTCCGGATTGGGAATGCGCGACTCTTCGTTGAAGTCGATACCGTTGATGATGTCGCCACGGTAGCTTGGCAGCGAGACGCCATTCTGCGTTTCGATGTTCGAAGAGCGCGGCTTGGCGAACTGGCCAGCGATACGGCCGACCTTGACGACGGGCAATTGCGCACCAAAGGTCAGGACGACGGCCATCTGCAGGAACGCGCGGAAGAAGTCACGGATCGTATCGGCACCATGCTCGGCAAAGCTCTCCGCACAATCGCCACCCTGCAGCAGGAAGCCGTTACCTTCGGCAACATTGGCCAGATGAGCCTTCAAGCGGCGGGCTTCGCCGGCAAAAACCAGCGGCGGATAGCTTGCGAGCTGGGCTTCGGTCTCTGCAAGCGCTGCCTTGTCCGGAAAATCCGGCACCTGCTGGATCGGTTTTTGCCGCCAACTGCTGGGTGTCCAATTCTGTGCCATATCACTCACCTGCTTGTGCGCCCAGTCCTGGCCGGGCGTCCCGTCGTCGTAAATAACGCGCGCTTATAAACCTTTGCCGTCCGCTTGCAAAGGCAGGCGAACTACTGTGCTGATCTTTTGTGGCGCGAGCCAAAACTGCGCCGCTTAGGCGCGTTACACGCGCTCGCCGTTGCGGACACGGTAGCTCGGCGAATACATCGTCACCAATTCTTCCGCTGCCGTCGGATGCACCGCCATGGTCCGGTCGAAATCATCCTTGGTGCAGCCAGCCTTCACGGAAATACCGAGCAGCTGCGCCATTTCACCGGCATCATGGCCGAGAATATGGGCGCCGATCACCTTGCGGTCGGCTGCATTGACGATCAGCTTCATGATCATCTTTTCGCTGCGGCCCGAGAGCGTCGCCTTCATCGGGCGGAACTGGGCGCGATAGACTTCGAGTTCAGGATAGCGCTTGGCGGCATCCTCTTCGGTCAAACCGACTGTACCGATCTCCGGCTGCGAGAAGACGGCCGTCGGAATAAGGTCGTGGTCGGGCCGCGTCGGATTGTTCTTGTAGACGGTCTCGATGAAGCACATGGCCTCGTGGATCGCCACGGGCGTCAGCTGTACCCGATCGGTGACGTCGCCGAGCGCGTAAATGCTCGGCACGGAGGTGCGGGAATAGGCATCGACGATCACAGCGCCATGCTCGTTCGTTGCAACGCCTGCGGCCTCCAGCCCGAGGTTTTCGGTATTGGGCGTGCGGCCGAGCGCCAACATGACTGTATCGACACGCAGAACCTTGTCGTTCTTGGTCCGCACGGTAAGGCCGCCATCCACCTTCTCGACGCTCGAGATGATGTCCTGGCAGAGAATGCGAATGCCCTTCTCCTCCATTGCCTCATGCAGCCCCTTGCGCAGGTCCTGGTCGAAGCGCGACAGAATCTCCGCACCTCGATAGATGAGCGTGGTCTCGACCCCGAGGCCGTGGAAGATATTGGCAAACTCGACCGCGATGTAGCCGCCGCCGGCGATCAGGATCGACTTCGGCAGCTCTTGCAGATGGAAGGCTTCGTTCGAGGAGATGCACAGCTCGTGTCCCGGCAGCGCCGTATGCAGGTTCGGCCTGCCGCCCGTCGCAACCACGATGGTTTCGGC
>NZ_JAELUG010000184.1 GCF_016429255.1 Rhizobium sp. ASV8 | reverse complement strand
GGCCGAGCACCAGCCGCCGACCGTTTTTCCGGCCGATAGCCGGCTTCCTCAGGTCACCAAGAAGGAACGCCGCCGCCGGCTGAATGCCGACGAACAGAAAGCGGTTCGCAATGCAATGGAGGAGGCTCTCGATCGGACGATGCAGGGAAGTTTCGCGTGCCAGAAAGGTGCGTGGTGCGTGGCGATGCTTGAGAATGGCACCATATTGGTGACCATCGAAAACGCTGCCTATCTGCCGCCGGCCTGCGACACGGCGAATATCGTCGTGACGCCCATACGCCTGCGTCTCGACCGTTGCCGTTCGGGCGCTTTGCTCTACACCGGCGCCACACTGCGGCGAACCGGATCGGTGGAGATGGATCTGAGCGGCGATAAGCCGATCGTGTCTACTGCGTTCGAAAATCCACAGCGCCCCTGGACGCGGCATCGAACCTATGATTGGCGCACAGGTACGTTCGGTGCACCAATCGAGCCGAAGTCACCGGTTAGTGATAGCGGCGAATAAGCCCGACGAGCTTGCCCTGTACCTTGACGCGATCCGGGCCGAAGATGCGTGTCTCATAGGCCGGGTTGGCTGCCTCAAGGGCAATGGAGGCACCCTTGCGACGGAAACGCTTCAACGTTGCCTCTTCGTCGTCGACGAGAGCAACCACGATGTCGCCCGGGTTGGCGGTTGTCGAATTGCGGATAATGACGGTGTCGCCATCGAATATTCCGGCATCGATCATCGAATCGCCTCGGACTTCCAAGGCATAGTGGTCACCTGCACCAAGCATGTCGGCGGGAACGGTAATATCGTGGGTGTTGTTCTGGATAGCAGAGATCGGCACACCAGCTGCGATACGACCCATTACAGGTACAGACACCGAACTGTTGTGATCGTCATTCGCCACTTTCGGCGGCGGAGGCGGAGCGACCGGCTGAGGTTTACCAAGGCTGCCTTCAATAACGCTCGGCGAGAAGCCGCGGCGCTGCTGCAGGCTGGGATTATAGGCATCCGGCAGCTTGATGACTTCGAGAGCTCTGGCTCTATTCGGCAACCTGCGGATGAAACCGCGTTCTTCCAACGCGGTAATCAGACGATGGATGCCGGATTTGGATGCAAGATCCAATGCATCCTTCATTTCGTCGAAAGATGGCGGAACGCCGGACTCTTTCATGCGTTCGTGAATGAAGAGAAGCAGTTCCTGCTGCTTGCGCGTCAACATCGTTTTGGAACCCCAGAATCAAGAAATAGTCGTGAAACAAATCCAGAACGGACACTATATGTTCCATATGTGTTCCGCAAGTACTTAAATTTCGGTAAAGTCGCGCTCGATCAATTAAATAATTATCATTGTCGAATGGATCGGTCGGCTGACCCGTGGAATGGCGCCTAATCTAGCTCATTGATAAATATGGAAGACTAGAACGAATCTGCTTTTCAGCCGCGGCGTTCTAACCTGTCTGTGCGCGGTTCCCGTAGGGGCGATATTGGACAGGGTGAGCCGGCTACGGAGGAGAATCAGCAGTCACGTTTACGAGATCGCTGTCCGAGTGTGCTGCGCTTTTGGCGAGCCTTTCGTTGCCGTCTTGAAATAGCCGATGGATGGGCGCAAATCTGCTCCGTTCGGAAATAGGAGAAGCCATGACTTCGTCGCCGCATCCGCTGGATCATCTCGTTCTGCCGACCGTCAACATTGCTCTGGCGCGCGAACGCCTCGGCAAGCTCGGCTTCACGGTTGCTCCAGATGCACGCCATCCTTTCGGCACCGAGAATGCCTGCGTCTTCTTCTCCGACAAGACCTACCTGGAGCCTCTGGGCGTGGCCTCGCAGGAGCAATGCGAAGCGAGCATCGCTGACGGCAACGTCTTTGTCGCACGCGATCAGGCCTATCGGTTTCGCGTCGGGGACGATGGTTTTTCGGCCGTGGTCTTCGGCACGGATGACGCGGTTGCTGATGATGAGCGGCTGCGGGGTGTCACAATCTCGGCCGGGCCGATGCTTGATTTTTCGCGACCCATGAAGATGCCGGATGGAACGGAAACGACGGCCGGTTTTCGCCTCGCTTTTGCTGCAGATTTGCGTGCGCCGGATTTTCTGGCGTTCTGCTGTCAGCGCATCAATCCGTTACCGGCCGACCGCACCATGCTCGAACGCCATGAAAACGGCGTCACCGGCATTGCGCGGGTGGCCATGTCGACGAACAGACCGGCCGCGTTCCGGAGCTTTTTCGAGGATGTTCTCGACGGGCCCAGAATATCGGAGCATTCCTTCGGCCTGACGATTAAGGCCGCCAATGCCGATCTGGAGCTTTTAACGCCGGAAGGCATCGAGGCGTTTTACGATTTGCGTGTGAGCGACCATGATCCGGGTCTGCGGGCGCGGGCAATCCTTTTCAAAACGCGCGATCTTTCCGTGACATCGTCGCATTTCGCTGCTAACGGCGTCACATACACGCGAAAGAACAATCGTATTTTGGCGCGGCTGGCGCCCGAACAGGGCGCGTTGTTCGCCTTCGAGGAGATAGCATGAGCACGAATTCCGAAGTGATTGTCGGTGAGGGAGCCTCCAAGGTCCTGTTCTCAAACACCGCCAAGCTCTCGCTGATTGCCGGCCCCTGCCAGATGGAAAGCCGCGACCATGCCTTCATGATCGCAGGCGTTCTGAAGGAACTTTGCGACAAGCTCGGCCTCGGCCTCGTCTATAAATCCTCCTACGACAAGGCGAACCGCACCTCGCTCTCCGGCAAACGCGGTATCGGCCTTGAAAAGTCCATGGAAGTGTTCGCCGATCTGAAAAAGGAATACGGGTTTCCTGTTCTGACTGATATCCACACCGAAGAGCAATGCGCCGTCGTCGCCAAGACGGTCGATATCCTGCAGATTCCGGCCTTCCTGTCGCGCCAGACCGATCTTCTCGTCGCCGCTGCCAAGACCGGCCGTGTCATCAACGTCAAGAAGGGCCAGTTTCTGGCGCCTTGGGACATGAAGAACGTGCTTGCCAAGCTCAACGACAGCGGCAATCCGAACATTCTCCTTTGCGAGCGCGGCGCTTCCTTCGGCTACAACACGCTCGTCTCCGACATGCGCTCGCTGCCGATCATGGCGGCGATGGGTGCACCTGTCATCTTTGACGCCACCCATTCCGTGCAGCAGCCCGGAGGGCAGGGTGGCTCCAGCGGAGGCGATCGCCGATTCGTCGAGACGCTGGCGCGTGCGGCCGTGGCTGTCGGTGTAGCCGGCGTCTTCCTCGAAACGCACGAGGATCCGGACAATGCGCCGTCAGATGGCCCGAACATGGTCTATCTGAAGGATATGCCGCGGCTTCTCGAGAAGCTGCTGGCCTTCGACGCTATCGCCAAGGCTTGAAAAACGCAGGCATTCAACAGGCTGACATGAATTTGCGCTAGGCGGCCTGTAGGAGTGTAAAATCAAGGCGCGGTTCCGCATTGTAATTTCCACGCCTTCGATTATGACGATTTAAATCGATTTATAAACCAGCGAGCAGGAAGCTATCATGACCGCAATCACCGACATTATCGCCCGCGAGATTCTCGACAGCCGTGGCAATCCGACTGTCGAAGTCGATGTCTACCTCGAAGATGGCAGCATGGGCCGCGCGGCGGTTCCGTCGGGCGCTTCGACCGGCGCACATGAAGCCGTCGAGCTTCGTGATGGCGGCAAGCGCTACCATGGCAAGGGTGTCGAGAAGGCCGTCGAAGCCGTCAACTCGGAAATCTTCGATGCCATCGGTGGCATGGACGCTGAAAACCAGATCCAGCTCGACAACATCATGATCGAGCTCGACGGCACGCCGAACAAGTCGCGTCTCGGCGCCAACGCCATCCTCGGCGTTTCGCTTGCCGTTGCCAAGGCCGCTGCCCAGAGCGCCAACCTGCCGCTCTATCGCTACGTCGGCGGCGCCCACGCTCGCCTGCTGCCGGTTCCGATGATGAACATCATCAACGGCGGCGCCCATGCCGATAACCCGATCGACTTTCAGGAATTCATGATCCTGCCGGTTGGCGCCGAATCCATCCGCGATGCCGTCCGCATCGGTTCGGAAATCTTCCACGTCCTCAAGAAGGAATTGGCAGCGCAGGGCCACAACACGAACGTCGGCGATGAAGGCGGTTTCGCGCCGGGCCTCTCGAGCGCCCCGGCAGCGCTCGATTTCATCATGAAGTCGATCGAAAAGGCCGGCTACAAGCCGGGTGAAGAAGTTGCTCTCGGCCTCGACTGCGCTTCGACCGAATTCTTCAAGGACGGCAAGTACGTGCTCGAAGGCGAAGGCCGCACGCTGGAATCCGGCGCGATGGCAGAATACCTCGCTCAACTCGCAGCTCAGTATCCGATCATTTCGATCGAAGACGGCATGGCTGAAGACGACTGGGAAGGCTGGAAGACGCTCACCGACCTGATCGGCAAGAAGACCCAGCTCGTCGGCGACGACCTCTTCGTCACCAACTCCGCTCGTCTGCGCGACGGTATCCGCATGGGCGTTGCCAACTCGATCCTGGTCAAGGTCAACCAGATCGGCTCGCTCACGGAGACCCTCGACGCCGTCGAAACCGCACATAAGGCCAACTACACGGCCGTCATGTCGCACCGTTCGGGCGAAACGGAAGACTCCACGATCGCCGATCTCGCCGTTGCCACCAACTGCGGCCAGATCAAGACCGGCTCGCTGTCGCGCTCCGACCGTCTTGCCAAGTACAACCAGCTTATCCGCATCGAGGAAGCGCTTGGCCCGCAGGCGAAGTACGCAGGCCGCTCCATTCTGCGCGGTTAATGCCTGATTGGCGGCATCTCGCAGATCCGCAAATCGCATGTTGTGTTGAAATCGAACCGCGCCCCAGGGCGCGGTTTTTTGTTGGCCGGCGTAGTTAGAGTCAACGGACGGTTAATCTCTGCCGGTTAATTTAGCGCTAGGTGTTTGATTTGATGTGATCTTGTCTACGGCCGCAATGTTCGCGGCGCCGACCTTGATGAGATCGCCTAACGGCAAGAGCGTTTCGAGCGAGTATGTGGACAAAGTATCATAAGAAGAGAAAGTTCGGCCGTTTCATTCTGCCCGCCATTACGATCGCTTTTGTGAGTTACTTCGGTTATCATTGTGTTCACGGCGACTACGGCCTGAAGGCAACCGAGGTTTTCGAGCAGCGTCGCATCGACCGTAGCAAGGAATTGGCGGATCTCGTCGCCAAGCGCGAGCACCTCGAAAAGGAGGTCGCTCTGCTGAGCGACGGCTCTCTGGATAAGGATATGCTCGACCAGTATGCGCGCTATCAGTTGACGTATTCCAAGGCGAACGAGATCGTCATTTTCAATAAATAGCCATAATTAACCGAATTCCGGTTAATTGGATTTTTGCGAGCTATATCAATAACTTGCAAAGAATATGAGCCATGCAATTATGGCATTGCTGTAGCGGATAATCTTGCCTATGTTACGCCTCGACAAGAAACGAGGCTACTCACACAGGGAGGGTTGAATGGCGCCGCGAAAAAACGCGTCCGTTTCCAGCCGTAAAACAGCATCAAGATCCGCCAAGGAAACCAATGGCGGTCCGATCGCGGATTTCGATCGTGATGCGGAGCTCAACGCTTATCGTGAGATGCTCTTGATCCGCCGCTTCGAAGAGAAGGCCGGCCAGCTTTACGGCATGGGCTTCATCGGCGGCTTCTGTCATCTTTACATCGGCCAGGAAGCTGTCGTCGTCGGCATGCAGATGGCTTTGAAGGATGGCGACCAGGTCATCACCGGCTATCGTGATCACGGTCATATGCTGGCAACCGGCATGAGCGCACGTGGCGTCATGGCCGAGTTGACTGGGCGCCAGGGCGGCTATTCCCGAGGGAAGGGCGGCTCCATGCACATGTTCTCCAAGGAAAAGAATTTCTACGGCGGCCACGGCATCGTCGGTGCCCAGGTCTCGCTCGGCACCGGTCTCGGCTTCGCCAACTGGTATCGCGGCAATGACAATGTCAGCGTCGCCTATTTCGGTGATGGCGCTGCCAACCAGGGCCAGGTCTACGAAAGCTTCAACATGGCGCAGCTCTGGAAGCTGCCGGTGATTTTCGTCATCGAAAACAACCGCTACGCCATGGGTACCTCGACCGCCCGAGCAACGGCGCAGGCTGACTTCTCCAAGCGCGGCGCCTCCTTCGGCATTCCCGGCATTCAAGTTGACGGCATGGACGTTCGTGCGGTGAAGGCTGCGGCTGACGAAGCCGTTGCTCATTGCCGTTCGGGCAAGGGTCCGATCATCCTTGAGATGCTGACCTACCGTTATCGCGGCCACTCCATGTCCGACCCGGCGAAATATCGCTCCAAGGACGAAGTGCAGAAGATGCGCTCGGAGCATGACCCGATCGAGCAGGTTCGCGCTCGCCTCCTTGAAAAGGGTTGGGCGACCGAGGACGATCTGAAGGATATCGACAAGGATGTCCGCGACATCGTCGCAGACAGCGCCGATTTCGCTCAGAACGATCCTGAGCCGGATGCATCCGAGCTCTACACCGACATTCTGCTCTAAATCGGGGAGGGACACTATGCCCATCGACATTCTCATGCCCGCCCTTTCTCCGACGATGGAAGAGGGTACACTTTCGAAATGGCTCAAGAAGGAAGGCGACAAGGTCGTTTCCGGTGACGTCATTGCCGAAATCGAAACCGACAAGGCCACCATGGAAGTGGAAGCCGTCGACGAAGGCATCATCGGCAAGCTGCTGGTCGACGCCGGCACCGAAGGCGTCAAGGTCAACGCCAAGATCGCTATCCTATTGCAGGATGGTGAATCGGCCGATGCCATTTCGTCGGCGAAGGCAGCTCCTGCTGCTGAGCCGGTAAAGACCGAAGCTCCCGCCGCCGCTCCGGCTCCGGCAGCTGCGCCGGTTCCGGCCCAGCCGAAGGTTGCCGCTGCCGCCGATCCGGAAATTCCGGCCGGCACCGAAATGGTGTCGATGACGGTGCGTGAAGCGCTGCGCGACGCGATGGCCGAAGAAATGCGCGCCAACCCGGACGTTTTCGTTATGGGTGAAGAAGTGGCCGAGTACCAGGGCGCCTACAAGGTTACCCAGGGCCTGCTGCAGGAATTCGGCGCTCGCCGCGTCATCGACACCCCGATCACCGAGCATGGTTTTGCGGGTATCGGCGTCGGCGCTGCAATGGCCGGCCTTCGCCCGATCGTCGAGTTCATGACCTTCAATTTCGCCATGCAGGCGATCGACCAGATCATCAACTCCGCCGCCAAGACGCTCTACATGTCCGGTGGCCAGATGGGCGCTCCGATCGTCTTCCGCGGTCCGAACGGTGCGGCAGCGCGCGTCGGCGCTCAGCACAGCCAGGACTATGCTTCGTGGTACAGCCATATTCCGGGCCTCAAGGTCGTCATGCCCTACACGGCAGCCGACGCCAAGGGTCTGCTCAAGGCTGCGATCCGCGATCCGAACCCGGTCATCTTCCTTGAGAATGAAATCCTCTACGGTCAGCACTTCGACGTGCCGAAGCTGGATAACTTCGTTCTGCCGATCGGCAAGGCTCGCATTCATCGTCCGGGCAAGGACGTTACCGTCGTCTCCTTCGGCATCGGCATGACCTATGCCACGAAGGCCGTCGCCGAGCTGGAAGCCCAGGGCATCGATGTCGAACTCATCGACCTGCGCACCATCCGTCCGATGGATCTTCCGACGATCATCGAATCGGTCAAGAAGACCGGTCGCCTGGTCACCGTCGAGGAAGGCTATCCGCAGTCCTCCGTCGGCACGGAAATTGCCACCCGCGTCATGCAGCAGGCCTTCGACTATCTCGATGCGCCGATCCTGACGATCGCTGGCAAGGACGTACCCATGCCATACGCCGCCAACCTCGAAAAGCTGGCGCTCCCGAGCGTCGCTGAAGTGGTCGATGCGGTGAAGGCCGTTTGCTACAAGTAAGGGGAGGGCTCATCGATGCCTATCAACATCACTATGCCTGCCCTCTCGCCGACCATGGAAGAGGGTAACCTCGCCAAGTGGCTCGTCAAGGAAGGCGACAAGATCAAGTCCGGCGATGTGATCGCCGAGATCGAGACTGACAAGGCAACGATGGAAGTCGAGGCCGTCGATGAAGGCACCGTCGCCAAGATCGTCGTTCCAGCCGGCACCGAAGGCGTGAAGGTCAATGCCCTGATCGCCGTGATCGCCGCCGATGGTGAAGATGTCGCTGCTGCGGCCTCCGGCGCTGCTGCTCCGGCTGCCAAGGAGACACCGAAGGCAGAAGCGGCCCCTGCGGCCGCTCCCGCTGCGGCGCCTGCTCCGGCAAGCGTTTCGGCTCCTGCCGCACCCGCCGCGGCTCCCGTCGCATCAGCTCCTGCTGCAAGCGACGGTCATCGCACCTTCGCGTCGCCGCTCGCACGCCGTCTGGCCAAGGAAGCCGGCATCGATGTGACGGCTGTTTCCGGCACGGGCCCGCATGGCCGCGTCATCAAGAAGGACGTTGAAGCTGCTGTTTCCGGCGGCGCCGCCAAGGCTGCTCCGGCAGCAGCACCGGCTGCACAGCCCGCCGCCGCCGCTGCTGCTCCGGCCGCACCGAAGGGCATGTCCGACGATGCCGTCCTCAAGCTGTTCGAGCAGGGTTCTTACGAGCTCGTGCCGCATGACGGCATGCGCAAGACGATCGCCAAGCGCCTGCAGGAATCCAAGCAGACGATCCCGCACTTCTACGTCTCGGTCGATTGCGAACTCGATGCACTGCTGGCGCTCCGCACGCAGCTCAACGATTCCGCGCCGAAGTCGAAGGATGGCGTTCCGGCCTACAAGCTCTCTGTCAACGACATGGTCATCAAGGCTCTGGCGCTGGCACTGCGCGATGTTCCGGATGCCAACGTCTCCTGGACCGACAGCAACATGGTCAAGCACAAGCATGCCGATGTCGGCGTTGCCGTCTCCATTCCGGGCGGCCTGATCACGCCGATCATCCGCAGCGCCGAGCAGAAGACGCTCTCCACCATCTCCAACGAGATGAAGGACTACGGCAAGCGCGCCAAGGAGCGCAAGCTGAAGCCCGAGGAGTATCAGGGCGGTACGACTGCCGTGTCGAACATGGGCATGATGGGCGTCAAGAACTTCGCCGCCGTCGTCAACCCGCCGCATGCGACCATTCTGGCCGTCGGCGCTGGCGAACAGCGTGTCATCGTCAAGAAGGGCGAAATGGTGATTGCCAACGTGATGACCGTCACGCTGTCGACCGATCATCGCGCTGTCGACGGTGCGCTCGGCGCCGAGCTTCTGGCAGCCTTCAAGGGCTACATCGAAAATCCGATGGGGATGCTCGTCTGAGCCTTGGCAATACGGAGGGCATGAATGACCAAGACTGTTCTGTGTTACGGCGACTCGCTGACATGGGGCTACAGCGCCGAGACGGTCGGCCGTCATGCCTATGAAGATCGGTGGCCGAGCGTGCTGCAAAAGGCGCTCGGCAGCCAGGTTCGCGTGATCCCTGAGGGGTTGAACGGTCGCACGACCGCTTTCGACGATCATCTTGCCGATTGCGATCGCAACGGTGCAAGGATCCTGCCGACGATCTTGCAGACTCATAATCCGCTCGATCTGGTGATCATCCTGCTCGGCACCAACGACATGAAGCCGGTCGTTGCAGGCTCGGCTTTCGCTGCCCTGCAGGGCATCAGCAGGTTGGTCCAGCTTGTGCGCAATCATGCCTGGGGGTTCGACTACGAGGTGCCCGATATCCTCATCGTCGCCCCGCCGGCAATCTCCGAGACCGCCAATGCCGCTTTCGCGGCGAGCTTTCTCGGTGCAGTCAAGGAATCGAGCAAGCTGCCGACGCTCTACAGCGATCTGGCCGACGAGCTGGGTTGCGGCTTTTTCGATGCCAACACCGTCGCCGTTACCACGCCGCTCGATGGCGTCCATCTCGATGCGGAAAACACCCGGGCGCTCGGTCGCGGCCTCGAGCCGATCGTGCGGATGATGCTCGGTCTCTGATACAGTCAAGGCGCCGGCTTCGATCCGCCGCCACCAATAAGGCAGGAAACACATGGCTGAGAATTACGACGTCATTATCATCGGCTCCGGTCCCGGCGGTTATGTCGCCGCCGTGCGCGCCGGCCAGCTTGGCCTGAAAACCGCGATCGTCGAGCGCGAGCACCTGGGCGGCATCTGCCTCAACTGGGGCTGCATCCCCACAAAGGCACTGCTCCGTTCCGCTGAGATCCTCGATCATTCCAACCATCTGAAGGATTACGGCCTCGTTCTCGAAGGCAAGGTAAGTGCTGATGTGAAGGCGGTCGTCGCCCGCTCGCGCGGCGTTTCCGCCCGCCTCAACACCGGCGTCGGC
>NZ_JAELUG010000183.1 GCF_016429255.1 Rhizobium sp. ASV8 | reverse complement strand
TATCAGAGGCACGACGGCCAGGCGCGCGGTGAGGTCGGTGCGGGTCGCATGAGCTGCCTGCCAGAGACCGTCATGAGCGGGCAGGTCGCCATAATCGGCGCCCAGTTCGCGCAATCGATCCCGGACCATGCGAAAATGCTTCGCTTCTTCGAAGGCAACCTGCATCCAGCCATCGAAGAAGGAGTTCGGAACGGGTTCGGTCGCGAAGCGGGCGACGATGTCGAGCGCCAGATCGACAGCGTTGAGTTCGATATGGGCGATCGCGTGGAGCAATGCGATACGGCCCTTCAGCGTATGCAGTGAACGCTTCTCCATGTGCTTCGGCGGCACCAGTTCCGGGCGCTCCGGCCGGCCGGGCCGATCCGCCAGCGGCGGGTCGAGCGGCGAACGCAATGACAGTGTGCGGGCAAACCAGCGCGTCGCGGCCTCTTGCGCAAGGGCGGTCTTGCGATCAAGGTCGGTTGAGCGAATGGCAGCGATGGCGCCGCCGCGCAGCGATGTGATCGCATTCGGATTGCCTGCCATGCCGTCACAGCTCCTTTGCTGCGGCGAGAACTTCCTCGGCGTGTCCGGCGACCTTGACCTTGTCCCAGATCCTGACGATCCGTCCGTCGGCGCCGATCAGGAATGTCGACCGCACGACCCCCATATAGGTGCGGCCGTACATGCTCTTTTCCCGCCATACGCCATAGGCCATTGCCATCGTCTTTTCTTCGTCCGCTGCAAGAGGGATCGAGAGGGCGTGTTTTTTCACGAACTTGTCATGGCTTTTGACGGAGTCCGGCGACACTCCCAGAAGGGCGACGCCTGCCTTGGCGAAATCGGCCGCGAGCGCCGTGAAGGAAATCGATTCGGTGGTGCATGCGGTCGTGTCGTCTTTTGGATAGAAATAGATAACCAGCGGTTTCCCGGCGAAATCGGCCAGGCGTACGTGCCCGCCGCCGTCGCGCGGAAGGTCGAAATTGGCCGCATTGTCGCCAATCTTCAATTCAACAGGAGCAAGTTCCGTCACGGGAAAACCTTTCTTTTGCCGGTTTTTT
Organism: Rhizobium sp. ASV8; assembly: GCF_016429255.1. GTDB lineage: Bacteria > Pseudomonadota > Alphaproteobacteria > Rhizobiales > Rhizobiaceae > Rhizobium. The sequence goes on along the minus strand of NZ_JAELUG010000183.1, from coordinate 9,369 downwards.
AGATGACACACAGGGTGAGCCATATATACTGATCGGGTATGGCGTCCACATAGGACGCGGCGTCACCAAAAAAATTGCAGAGAACGAAAGGGACGCACAGGAGTGATCCGAGGCGAAAAGGTAACATTCCGCAAAAAGGATCTCGTGTCACTCGACCATCTGCCCTCCGCTCAGGTCGATGACCCTCTGATCGTGCATGTGCCCGAACGCTCCCGCCGCAGTCGCTCTCATGTCTGGCATGTCTGCCGTATAACGCTGGTTTTCTTTGCATTTCTCGCCGTCATTCTGGGCGGAGTGATCGTTACCATAGAAAGCGGCATCTTCGATCAACCGCTGTCGCAAAAGGCGCAGGTCGCTCTCGATAAGGCCATCGGGCCACGCTACAAGGCAGAGGTCGGCGCCACCGTTGTTCGCTTCACCTCCGGCCTGCGATTGGCGCTTGAGGCGCGCGACGTCAACGTCGTCGATCAGGATAGCGGCAAACATCTGTCGACTATGTCAGTGGTCAATATGGAACTGGATCCGCTGGCCCTCGTCGAAGGGCGCGTGGAAGTGGCGAGCGTAGCGGCTGAGGGAATAGCGCTCGATACCTCGTTGCTGCCGCAAGGCGATCCGGTCGATCTTACCGCATTGCGCGTCGACGCGCTGCCGAAGGCCCTGGCCGCAGCCTTTGACAATCTCGATTTTCTTGAGCGATTCGTGCAGCGTGGCGGTACGAGTTCCGTGCATATTTCGGGCTTCTCGGTAAAACTGGCGCGCGCTGAAGCTCCCCCGATCGCGCTGGTGGTCGACAACCTTACTTTCGAGCGGGTAGAGCCGAACCAGCTGCATCTTTACGGGCAGGTTGCTGTCAATGGATCCGTCGCAACACTCGATATCAAGGCTGAGCAGACGGAAGCCGGCCATAGTTCCTCGCTGATCGCGAAGATCGCCAATCTCGACCTCAAGCCGCTGACGATGGTTTACGATGTGACCGGAACTCCGCGCCAGGGTTTGATGAGCTTTGCCGATGTGACGCTTTCGGCGATCAAAGGGGCGTCCGGCACCAACCCAAAGCTTGAGACGTCCGTCAAGATCCAGCCCGGCGTGCTGTACATGGATCGCGATCCGCAGGATTTGACCGAAGCCAATCTCAATCTGGCTTACAATTTCGATCATCAGACACTCGAGATCGCGCCATCGACGATGCAATTCGTGAAGACGATCGTGCCGTTTTCCGGTGCATTGATCGATCTCGACCGTGTCGATGCCAATGCGGGCAAGGGATTTGGCATCGATTTCCTGATCAAGAACGGCACGGCCGCCTCCTCGATCTCGGGGGAAAAGCCTGTCAGTTTCGATGGTCAGGCGACGGGTCGTTTCCTGGCCGCAACGAAGGAATTTCAGTTCGACAATCTCGGCATATCGACACCCCAGGGCGCTCTGTTCGGCTCCCTGCACATGAAGCTCGGCGACAGCTCGCCGGAAATCAGCTTCGGCGGACGTGCGGATCGGCTCGATACGACCGTGGTCAAGCAGTTGTGGCCCTTCTGGATGGCATCGAAGCCGCGAACCTGGGTCGAGAACAATCTATTCGGCGGCTCGGTGACGAATGCGGTCATATCCGTCTTCATTCCAGCCGGAAGGCTGCGGGAAGCTTCGCAGACCGGCAAGCTGCAGCTTGGTCAGAATGAACTGCATATCGCCTTCGATATCGATGGGACGCGCCTCAATGTGCCCGGCGATATTCCGCCGCTGCGTGATGCGAAAGCGCATTTCGACCTGACAGGCCCGAAAATGGTGGTCGCGATCGCCAGCGCCACGTCCTATTTTCCGACAGGACGCACCATATCGCTGAACAGCAGCAGCTTTTCGATACCCGCGACATATGACAAGCCCTTGATGGCCGATCTGGATCTCACGATCTCCGGCAGCGGCGACGCCATCGGCGAATTGTTGACTTACAAACCGGTTCAGGCGCTGCAGCGGACCGAGTTCAAGCCCGAGGATTTCAACGGCAAGATCGTTGCCAAGATCGATGCGCGGATCGGCCTCATCAACGACCAGAAGCCACCACCGCCGGACTGGCAGGCGAAGCTGACGCTCAATGACGTCGACCTGCTGAAGCCGATGAACAATCGCAAGATTACCAATCTGACCGGAGAGATCGATGCCGATCAGCAGTCGGTGGAGCTGCAGGCTCAGGCGCAGATCGACGGCATTCCCGCGCAGATCAACATGGTCGAGCCGACCGACAGCAAATCGACCGTCAAACGCGGCCGGGTGATAACGGCGACGCTGACCGATGCTCAACGCAACACCGTTCTGCCGGGCCTGCGCGATATGATCGACGGCCCAGTCAAGGTGGAGATGACGCGCATCGACGACGATCTACAAGGCGTCAAGGTCGATCTCGGCAAGGCCGCGCTGACCGTTCCCTGGATCGGATGGTCGAAGGGCAGCGGCATTCCGGCGAGTGCGCAGTTCGAAGCGTCCGGCTCCGACAATCAGATGGCGCTGAAGAACTTCGTGCTCAAGGGCGACGGTTTCGGTGCCGGCGGCGATCTTGTTATCAGCAAGGGAGTTCTGACAACTGCGAGCTTCGACGAGGTGAAGCTTTCCGCGCTCGACGATTTCGGACTGTCGCTGAAACACAGCAAAGGCGGCAGCTATGATGTCTCTGTATCCGGCAATTCAGCCGATATTCGCCCGATCCTGGCCCGCCTGAAGACATCGTCCTCCGGTGGGCGGCAGGGCTCTGACGATTCGGCGAGCGCAAGTGCGACCGTTCGCGTCGATCTCAACAAGGTTGTCGGATTCAACGATGAATCGATCGGCAATCTCAAGGGCGTCTATTCCATCTCCGGCGGCAAGACGACGGCTGTAGATTTCACCGGTATTACCCGTAGCGGCGAGGCCTTCGTCACGCAGATGAGCAAGGGCAGTAATGGCGTGATCCGCATTACCAGCGGCGACGCAGGTGCGGTGGCGCGTTTCACCGATCTCTACAAGCACCTGAAGGGTGGCCTGCTCAACCTGTCGCTGCGCTCAATCGGGCAGGACGACTGGGACGGCTCGCTGGATATCCGCAACTTCGCCATCATCGACGAAAAGAAGCTTTCGACCATCGTTTCGACGCCGAGCGGCAAGAACGGCAAGAGCCTGAACGCGGCAGTGAAACAGAATATCGATACGCGGGCGCAGAATTTCGAACGAGGCTTTGCCCGGCTCGTGCTGCGCGACGGAACGCTGTCGGTCGAGAATGGTGTCGTCCGCGGCGTGCAGGTTGGAGCGACCTTCCAGGGAACTGTCAAGGACGCCAATGGCAAGATGGACCTGACCGGAACCTTCATGCCCGCCTATGGCCTGAACCGGCTGTTCGCGGAAGTTCCGATCGTAGGCTTCCTTCTGGGCAACGGCAGCGACCGCGGCCTCATCGGCATTACCTTCAGGCTAACAGGAAGTTTCGACAAGCCGACCATGCAGATCAACCCGCTGTCGATCATTGCACCAGGGGTGTTCAGGTCGATATTCGAATATTGACGGTCGGAGAGGTCTTCACGGGTCGAAGACCCGACCTCAGACGCGATCAGCTCGCTTATACCTTTTGAAGTTCGCAGGCACCCGGCATTGAAGTCTGCTATTGTCGCGATCAAACAAATTCCGGAGATAGTCGTGTTGATCAATCTCAGCGGATGGCCAGGTGTCGGGAAGCTGACGACGGCGCGCGAATTGCGAAAGCTCATCGGCGGCAAGCTTTTGGACAATCATACCATTTTGAATGTCGGCAAGGCTCTCGCGGAAGGCGGAAGTTCGGAATATTACGATCTGGTACGTGCTGTAAGGGCGGCGGCTTTCGCAAGGATTCTTGAAGTGTCTCCGACCTTGCCCATCATCTTCACGAATGTGGTCGCTCGTGGCGGCTCCAGCGGCTTTCTTGAGGAGAACTGGCAAGCCTTGCTTGATCTCGCGCATGCGCGAAATTGTCCTCTCTTCGCCGTCACGCTCACCTGTTCCGCCGTTGAAAACGCTCGCCGAATTGTTCGCAGCGATCGCGGCGTTCTGCAAAAGAAACAGAACCCGGAGCTTCTGGTCGAGTTGATGAGAACGCGCTCGCTCTTCGACGACGGCGCGACTTTCCGAACCGTCATCGACAACACGGAACTATCGCCTCAGGAAACCGCTCATCGCATCAAGGAATGGATCGAGAAGATTGGTGCAAACAGTTCGGAATAGGGCAATTTGGGGTCGGCATGAATGATCAGTCAACCGCATCTCGCATCTAAGTTCTTGCGTGGTGCTTCCGCCAGACTGAAGGCTTTATCGATGGACCGACCAAATCAAGGATTGAATTTCTTGAGCCATTCCAGCGTTGCCGGAACCATGTGGCTATCGATCACTTCGGGTCCGTTAAAGGCGCTGAAAACATGATCGGTGTCAAAGACGTCGAGCCGCTCATCGCCATCGTGGTAGTCCAGAAGGACCTGGCCGGACGCGGGTTGCGGCGTGACGGTCGTGTCCTTGCTGCCGACGATCACCTGCAGCGGTCCGGGGTAGTGCGCGATGGCCGCGATCGTGCTCGTGGTTGGCATCTCCTTATAGAAGGAAGCCTTGAGCGTCGTGTCTGCGCCCCAGGGCAGCTTGGCGGTGATCTCCGTATCCGGCGGACTGGACAATCCTTTTGCGACATTGTCGGCGCCAAGGAGGCCGCCATAGGTGTAGAGCGGCGTCACCACTGGCGCCCATAGGGTTACCGACTTCACGTCGGGACGTGCTCTCGCCACATGGGAGGCGACCAGGCCGCCCTGGCTCCATCCGAGGATGGATATCCGCGAGCCGTCCACCTTGTCGCTTGCCTTAAGCCAATCGACTGCAGCGATGCCGTCCTTGATCTGGCCGGAAAACGTCGTGTCGACCCACTTGCCCTCGCTCTCGCCCGAACCGCGAAAATCAATTCTCAGGCTTGCATAGCCGCTTTCGGCAAAGAGCCGCGCGCTGCGAGAAAACACGCCTTCCTTGGTGTCTTTGATCGCCAACTCGTCGCGCGTGCCGCCGAACCCATGAAACATGACGACGACGGGGGCCTTGGGGTTGCTATCGATGGTCGACAGCGTGCCGATTACCTTTTGGCCATCGACATCGAACGTAATTCTCGTTTCGGCAGCGGAAGCGACACCTGCAATGGTTATCGCAACAAAACACGCCAATCCGACCCCATACGCCGTGTTCATTCCAAACATCTGATCCCCCCATGATCGAGATCTTTTCGATATCGTCAAAGGCTAGTGAAGGCGGGGAGTGGGGTCAAGGAGAAGGAGGCCTTGCCCGTCTGCAGCAGACGAAGGCGATCGCCGGAAGGGTGGCAAAAGAAAAGGCCGGCTGAATATGCCGGCCTTCGGTGTTTTCGATCCACAATGCTGGCTCAAGCAGCCGGGCGGATCAGGATGTGTTTCTTCTTGCCGAGCGACAGCTTGATGACGCCGTCAGCGGTGATTTCGCCGCTGCCGATGATCCTGCGTTCGTCGCTGACCGGTTCGTCGTTGATGCGGACGGCACCGCCCTGGACGTGGCGACGAGCTTCGCCATTCGAAGCGGCAAGGCCGGCGCGAACGATCAGCGAGAGAAGCCCGATGCCTGCCTCTAGTTCAGCGGAGGGAACATCGACCGTGGGCAGGTTTTCGGAAAGCGCGCCTTCTTCGAACGTCTTGCGTGCCGTCTCAGCTGCCTGCTCGGCCGCTGCGCGGCCATGCAGAATGGCGGTCACTTCGGTTGCGAGGATCTTCTTGACCTCGTTGAGCTCGGAGCCCGCAATGGCGGAAAGCCGTGCGATCTCAGCCATCGGCAGAGTGGTGAACAGCTTGAGGAAGCGCGGAACGTCGGCGTCCTCGGTGTTGCGCCAGTATTGCCAGAAATCGTAGACCGGCAGCAGATCGGCGTTGAGCCAAACGGCGCCAGAAGCCGATTTGCCCATCTTGGCGCCGGAAGAGGTCGTCAGCAGCGGCGAGGTCAAGGCGAAGAGCTGCTTGGTCCCCATGCGGTGACCGAGGTCGATGCCGTTGACGATGTTGCCCCACTGGTCCGAGCCGCCCATCTGCAGGCTGCAATCGTAGCGCTTGGCCAGTTCGACGAAGTCATAGGCCTGTAGGATCATGTAATTGAATTCGAGGAAAGACAGCGATTGCTCGCGATCGAGCCTCGTCTTCACGCTGTCGAAGGACAGCATGCGATTGACCGAGAAGTGACGGCCGACGTCACGCAGGAATTCGAGGTAGTTGAGCGAGCGGAGCCACTCTGCGTTGTTGATCATCAACGCATCCTTGGGGCCTTCGCCATAGGTAAGGTAATTCGAGAAGCAGCGCTTGATGGAGGCGATATTGTCCTCGATCATATCGATGGTCATCAGCTTGCGCGCCTCTTCCTTGAAGGAGGGATCGCCGACCATGCCGGTGCCGCCGCCCATCAGGGAGATCGGCCGATGGCCGGTCGCTTGCAGCCAATGCAGCATCATGATCTGGGTGAGGTGGCCGACATGCAGGCTCGATGCCGTCGGATCATAGCCGATATAGGCCGTCACGGTTTCCTTGGCGAAAAGGTCGTCGAGGCCCGTTTCATCGGAAATCTGATGAATGAAGCCACGTTCTTGCAGTGTGCGCAGGAAATCGGATTTGAACTCAGCCATGATCTTGGTCTCTCAGGGCCGCATCGAAGGACGTGCGGCAAACTCACTATTGTTGGATGTTGCCGGGCGCGTTTAGCATTGATTTGCAGGCGCGTCACCATTTTGGTTCAATGGGAATGCCGGGTTTTGGCGGGCTGGCCGGGGGCTGCCGGCATTTGTAAGCCATCACGTCTCAATGTGAACGCATCGTAACATCGCCCCGAAGCTGCCGTGTATTCGCCCGAATCGAATCCTAACCCTTTGTTGTTGATCCCTTGTGCGCCACATGTTTCGTGAAAGAAACCGGTATGTCACCTTTGCTTTCGATGATGGGATTGTCGTTTAAAAAGACGATCTGTGCGTTCTTCGCCTTGATGTTGGTTTTCGCCGGGCTTGCGGGCGTGAGCCCCGCTCGAGCGCAAGGCTCCCCTGAAAAAAGAATAGCGTTTGTCGTGGGCAACGCCGCCTATAAGGCAGGCGCCTTGCCGACGCCGGCCAATGATGCCGGTCTCATCGCCCAGACCTTGCAGGCCGCCGGCTTCGACGTGATCGGAGCGCGCGACCTCGACCAGAACGGTTTGCGCGACGCGATGAGAGACTTTCTGACGAAAGCGAACGCGTCTGGGCCCAACACCGTCGTCTTCGTCTATCTGGTGGGCTATGGCGTACAATATCAGGGCGACAATTATTTCGTTCCCGTCGATGCTCAGATGGCCAATGCGACCGATGTTCCGGTCGAGGCGCTGCGGATCACTGATTTCACGAAATCGCTGGCATCGCTGAACAATCGCGGCAGTATCATCGTGCTCGATGCGGCGAGAGCCAATCCGTTCGTGCAGTCCAATCAGCCGCTCGCAGGCGGCCTGGCGCTGGTCGATCCGGATGCCAATCAGCTGATTGCCTTCAATGCGGCTCCGGGTACGGTCGCGCCGCAGGAGGCTGGGCCTTATGGTTCCTATGCGCATGCCCTGGCTGAAATGATCCGCGTTGGCGGCCTGTCGCTTGACGATGTCTTCGATCGGACACGCCTGCGGGTCAGCGATCTGACCAAGGGCGCACAGATTTCCTGGGATGCCTCCAAGTTCAAGAACGCCTTCACCTTCTTCGATCGTGGCCCCGATGCGCCGGCCGCTCAGGTCTCCAGCTACGACAATGCCGCGATCCGGACGAAGGCGATCCGCGACTTCGACGAGCGTGATGCCTATTTCGCCGCGCTCGATCGCGATACGCTGCAAGGCTATGAGGATTTCCTGGCTGCCTATCCGAATGATGCGATGGTAAAGCGCGTACGTGCCATCGTGGCCGCTCGTCGTGAAGCAATCACCTGGCGAGAAACCTGGCGTGCCGATACGCCCGAGGCCTACTGGTCGTATCTGAGGCGCTATCCGCGCGGCCCGCATGTATGGGACGCCCGTCGCCGGCTCGAGCATTTCGAGGCAGCGATTGAGCCGCCGCCGTCGTTTGCCGTGATCGAGTATGACGTACCGCCGCCACCGCCGCCGGAGATCGTCTATATCGATCGACCAGTGCTCTATTTTGACGATGCCGATTTCGGCTATGCACCACCGCCGCCCGTGGTGTTCCTAGCGCCGCCGCCGCCGGACTTCGTCGTGCTCGCGCCGCCTGCGCCCGCGGTCGATCTCTACGTCTTGCCCGAGCCGGTTTACGTTCCCGTGCCGCAATGGGTCGAACCGCCCCGCGATATCGCACCGCCGGAAAACAACGTCATCTTCAACAACATCCACAATACCGTTGTGAACAACACGGTGATCAACAACACGACCGTCAACGAAAACGGTGCCGCTCCGGCAGCGCCAGGCTTGACGACGGGGCAGAAGTTGGTCGGAGCCGCCGTGATCGCCGGCGCAGGGGCTGCGGCACTCCATGTTGCCCTGCCGCCCTCGGTTCAGAAGAAGGCTGCGGTTCTGCAGAAGCAAAATCCCGCAGCTGTTGTGAAAGCCGCGCCTGGAGCCGCTCCCGCAGTGGCGCCTTCGGCACCGCCGCAAACAGGAAATGCCGCTCATGCGCTGCCCGGCGCCAATGGCCAACCGCTGCCGGCTGCCGGCAAGCTGCCGACCACTCCCGGTGCCGCTCAGGCGCAAAAGCCTCAGATCGCGCCGAATGCCGTGCACAACCCGGCTGTCGCCACCCAACCTGGCCAACCGGGCACGAATACCAATGCCCACGCTCTTCCGGGAACCAATGGTCAGCCTTTGCCAGCCGGTGGCAAACTTCCAGTCACCCCCGGTGCAGCTCAAGCAAATCAAGCCAAGCCTGGCCAGCCGGGCAACAATGCCAATGCGCATGTGCTTCCCGGTGCCAAGGGTCAGCCTCTGTCGCCTGCTGGTAACGCGCCTGCCGCGAAGGGGCAAAATCAGATTGCCAAGTCCCCGGCACCCAAAGCCGCTCCGGCAGCAACGCCGAATTCCCTGGCCTCCGCACCGAAGCCTAGTGCTCATGGCCAGGTATCAAAGCCGGCGTCGCCGACCATCGTTGCCAAGGCTCCGCCGAAGCCGAGGGCCGTTGTCAACAACCGACCGCAAGTGAGCAGTCAGCCTCGCGTCGCCGTGCAACCGCCTCGGCAAGCTAATCCAGCAGCTGCGCAACCACGGCCGGTGCCGCATGTCGCCGCTCAGGCGAGGGCGCCTGCGCCGCCACCACAGGCTCAACCGAAGCCGCAGCCGCAGCCCAAGATCGTGCAGCAGAAACCACCGGCACCTGCGCCGCAGAAG
>NZ_JAELUG010000182.1 GCF_016429255.1 Rhizobium sp. ASV8 | reverse complement strand
CCCCCCCCCCCCCCCCCCCCCCCCCCCCCCCCCCCCCCCCCCCCCCCCCCCCCCCCCCCCCCCCCCCCCCCCCCCCCCCCCCCCCCCCCCCCCCCCCCCCCCCCCCCCCCCCTCTTTTCAAGCAGAACACGGCATACGAGATTTAATAGACCGTCTCGTGGGCTCGGAGATGTGTATAAGAGACAGGTTATAGGCCGTGGACGAGATGATGCGCACATCCACCTTCACCCGCTTGGAGCCGCCGACGCGCTCGAACTGTTGGTCGACCAGTACACGCAGGATCTTGTTCTGCGTCTCGCGCGGCATTTCGCCGACCTCGTCGAGGTAAAGGATGCCGCGATGAGCCTCCTCCAGAGCACCGATCTTGCGCGCCTGCCCGGGAGAACCTTCCGTGCCGAACAGAGCAATTTCCATACGCTCCGGCGTGATCGCCGCAGCATTCAGCGCGACGAAGGGACCGTTGGCGCGGGTCGACTTCTTGTGGATCATGCGGGCCACCAGCTCCTTGCCGGAGCCTGAGGGGCCAAAGATCATCACGCGACTGTTGGTCGGCGCCACCTTGTCGATGGTCTGGCGAAGCTGAGAGACGGCAACCGATGTGCCGATCAGTTCGACGGCATCGCCGGTGCGGCGCTTCAACTCCGAGACTTCCCGCTTCAGCTTGGAATTCTCCAGTGCCCGCTCGGCGATCAGGATCAATCGATCGGCCTTGAAGGGCTTCTCGATGAAGTCGAAGGCCCCGCGCTTGATGGCGGAAACCGCCGTCTCGATGTTGCCGTGACCGGAGATCATGACCACGGGCAATTCCGGATGGCGCGTCTTGATCTCGTCCAGCAGCGCGAGACCGTCAAGCTTGCTGCCCTGCATCCAGATATCGAGGAAGATCAACCGCGGCGCTCGATCCGAAATCGCCGCAAGCGCACTGTCGCTGTCATGCGCCGTGCGGGTTTCATGCCCCTCATCCGAAAGAATTCCCGAAACGATTTCGCGAATGTCTTCCTCGTCGTCGACTACGAGAATATCAGATGCCATAGACGCTTTCCTTATCGCTTTCTGTCTGGGCGACGGCGGCCTGCTCACGGCGCGGCAAATGCACGCGGATCATGGCTCCCCTGCCCTGGTCGAATTCGGCGGGAGCGTCGTGGAGTTCGAGCTGCCCGCCATGGTCTTCAATGATCTTCTTGACGATGGCGAGACCGAGGCCCGTGCCCTTGTCGCGCATCGTCATATAGGGTTCGAGAATGCTGTGACGGTTTTCCACCGGCAGGCCACGGCCGTTGTCGATGATATCGACGGTGAAGCGGTCGCGGTCCGGATCCAGGGAAGCACGCACGAGAACTTTCGGCTGCTCCCGCGCCTCCTCGCTTGGCACCCCTTCTATTGCTTCCACGGCGTTTTTGATGAGATTGCCGAAGGCCTGACCCAGCATCCGCGTATCGAACATGCCTTCGAGCCGTTCATTGCCCAGCTCTCGTTCGAACTTGACGTGATTGTTGCCCATTTCGCGCAGGAACACCGAATCGCGCAGGATGTCGCGAAGGTCGCTTGGCTCCATGGTCGGCTTGGGCATGCGGGCGAAAGAAGAGAATTCGTCGACCATGCGGCCGATATCGCCGACCTGCCGGATAATCGTGTCCGTGCACTGATCGAAAACCGGGCGGTCGGCTTCGGCGATGTTCTTACCGAAACGACGGCGGATGCGCTCAGCCGAAAGCTGGATCGGCGTCAACGGGTTCTTGATTTCATGGGCGATGCGACGCGCGACGTCTGCCCAGGCGGTCGAGCGCTGCGCGATCACCAAATCAGTGATGTCGTCGAGTGTGATCACGTAGGATTCGTTGGCGTCGCGCGATTCCTCCCGCGTCACCTGGACACTCAGCGTCCGCACCGTCCCGCCGCGAACCAGGCTGATCTGCTTGCGGAAATCGTTACGATGGCGCGTCGTCGCCTCGGTTACGACCTGCTCGACCTCGGGCGCGATCTCCGCCAGATTCTGACCGACGAGTTCGTCGCTCGTCAGCCCCAGCAGATCTGCCGCGGAGGTATTGACGATGGTGATGCGGCGATCGTGCTCGACACCAATCACGGCTGCGGTCACGCCCGAAAGCACCGCTTCGATGAAGCGGCGGCGGTCGTCGACCTCATCCTTCGCCTCAAGAATTTCATCGCGCTGCGTCCGGATTTCCGAAATCATCTTGTTGAAGGTGCGCGACAGGCTGCCGACGTCGCCATCCGCCGAGCGCACGGGAACCAGCACGTTCATATTGCCCGATGCGACATTATCAGCCGCGCTGATGAGAAGACGGATCGGCCGCACGATGCGGTCTGCGATGGCGATCGCGGTCCAGATCGCTGCCAGAAGCACGATCAGCGCGAAGCCGATGTAGAGAACGGCAAAGGCGATCTGCAGGGACATGCGCCCCTCTTCCATCGCCTTGTACTCGACGGTGTTGTCTTCCACCATCCGCATGGCGTTCATGACGCGCGGATCGACTGCTCGGACCGTATAGAGAAACGAGCCGGGGATTTCGTCGAGCTTGATGACCGCACCGACGAGGTTGGTCACACCAGGCGGAATGAGCGTCGGCTGGCCATTGGCCGACGAATCCAGCGCATCCTTCGGGATCGCCGGCAGCGGACGTTCGGTCTTGATTTCGGCTTGAACGATGGCGGTTCCGTCGCGGCGAACGAGGAAGGCGCCAAGCAAGCCGCGTCCGCGGGCCTGACGCGTCATCAGATCGGCAAAGCCGGTGCGATCGAGGCTGTAAAGCGAACGATTTCGCTCCAGATCGTTCGCCATCGACACCGTCTGCCCCTGCAGATAGCTGGCATTCTCCATCAGATAGGCTTGCGCGACGTTCTGCGAAGAACTGATGATCTGCTGCGTGCGCACACCGAACCAGCGGTCGAGACCGACGTTCAAGGTGAGGCTCGCGACGATGGCAACCAGAATGGCCGGCGTGATCGCCACGATGGAGAAAAGAGCCACGATGCGGATATGCAGACGCGCCGCGGCGCGACCTCGGCTGCGCGCTTTCATCAACCGCGCAACTTCCCGCACGATCAAGGCGATCAGCCCGAATACGAACAGGCCGTTGATGACGACGGAGGTGAAGACGACAGAAGACGTCGGAGCAACCGGTGTCAGGCCAAGGAGCATCAGCAGGGTGGCGATCGCGCACAGAAGTGCGCCGCCGGCCAGGACAAGGCCAGGCAGGGCGAAGGAAGCACGACGGTCTGTCACCTTGACAACCGCCTCGTCGCTCGCCGCCTGCGACACCGCGTCCTTGGTCATTCCCATCATCTCCACGCCCGAACGACGATCTGCAGCTCTGCCGATCCGCGCCATACCAGTACGGCTAAAGCACAAGCGACAGGCCAAGCCGAACTGTCATCCTGTTTCGCCCCGAAGCGAAACTATTAATTCAAATCATTTCTGCAATACATTGAAAAATCGTACGAAATTCCACTTACTAGGAAAAACGTCAGACGAATCATCATCGCAGGAACGACGAATCTCCTGCGTGACCTTTAAGCAACGCATTGTGGCGAAAATGCAACGCATATGATTGCGTTGTCAAGCCGTGCGGGAACTCCTGTAAACCGAAACTCCCAGTTCTCTGATCTTTTTGCGCAACGTATTGCGGTTCAGACCGAGAAGATCGGCAGCCTTGATCTGATTGCCGCGCGTGGCCGTCAGTGCGGCGAGAATCAATGGATATTCCATTTCCGTCAGAACGCGGTCGTAGAGGCCGGGCGGAGGAAGATTGTCGCCGAAACTGGAGAAATAAGTTCGCATGTTCTCTTCCACCGCCTGGGCGATAGTCATTGTGCCGGTGCGAACCGGCCCCTTCTCTATCGGGCTGTCGGGCACATCGGCGCGCAATTCCGCATCGATGATCTCCTTGGTGATGACATCCTGCGGATAGAGCGCCATCAGCCGGCGGATCAGGTTCTCCAGCTCGCGGACGTTGCCCGGCCAGGGGTAGGCCTTCATCAGCTCGAGCGCCTCCTGATCGAAGCGCTTGGAGCCCAAGCCCTCCTTTTCGGCCTGCTGTATGAAATGGCGAACGAGATCGGGGATATCCTCGGCTCGGTCTCGCAGCGGCGGCAGCCGCAGCGGCACGACGTTGAGGCGATAATAGAGATCTTCGCGGAACAGGCCCTGATTGATCGCCTGTTTCAGATCCTTGTTGGTGGCGGCAACGATGCGGACGTCCGTACGGATCGGCGTGCGGCCGCCGACGGTCGTGTATTCGCCCTGCTGCAACACGCGCAGCAGGCGCGTCTGCGCATCCATCGGCATATCGCCGATTTCGTCGAGAAACAGCGTGCCGCCCTCAGCCTGCTCGAAACGACCCGTCGAGCGGGCCTGAGCGCCGGTGAAGGCACCTTTCTCGTGGCCGAACAGTTCGGACTCGATCAGATCGCGTGGGATGGCAGCCATGTTGATGGCAACGAACGGGCCGTTGCGACGCTTGCCGTAGTCGTGCAGGGCGCGCGCCACAAGCTCTTTGCCGGTCCCGGATTCGCCCGTGATCATCAGCGTCAGATCGGTCTGCATCAGGCGCGCGAGCACGCGATAGATTTCCTGCATCGCAGCCGAGCGGCCGACGAGCGGCATGCCGTCCTGCACGTCGTCATCGTGCTTCGTCGGTTTCCGCTTGGGCTCGGCGAGGGCGCGGCCGACGATCGCGATCAGCTCAGTCAGATCGAACGGCTTCGGCAGATAATCATACGCACCTTTCTCAGATGCCTTGATCGCAGTCATGAAAGTGTTCTGCGCGCTCATGACCAGAACCGGCAGATCCGGTCTCGCCTTCTTGATGCGCGGCAGCAGGTCGAATGCATTTTCGTCGGGCATGACGACGTCGGTTACAACGAGGTCGCCCTCGCCGGATGAAACCCAACGCCAGAGGGTTGCGGCGTTGGAGGTGATGCGTACATCGTAACCTGCGCGGCTCAAGGCCTGATTGAGCACGGTACGGATGGCCGCATCGTCATCGGCGACAAGGATCGTGGCTGTCATCGAGTAGTCCCTGTAGAGTTCGGAAGTGGGGCATCTTCTGAAGTGATGCCCTTGGAGGCAGGCATCAAAACACGGAAAGTAGTGCGATGGTTCTGGCTGTCGCATTCAACAATGCCGCCGTGATCGCCTATGATCTTGGCGACCAGCGCAAGGCCGAGACCTGTGCCGTTCGTCTTGGTTGTAATGAACGGGTCGAAGAGATGTGGCACGAGATCGGGCGGCACGCCCGGACCATTGTCGATGACGCAAAATTCCAGCGGCAGCGAAATCTTTTCGCGGGTGCCGGCGACGGAAAGCCGGATGCCGGGGCGATAGGCCGTCGTCAGCATGATCTCGCCATCCTGGCGGTCACCGACAGCTTCGGCGGCATTCTTCACCAGATTGAGGAAGACCTGCACAAGCTGGTCCCGGTTCGCGAAAACCGCCGGCAGCGAAGGATCGTAATTCTCGGAGATCTTTATATTGCGCGCAAATCCCGCCTTGGCGACCGCTTTCACATGATCCAGAACCGAATGGATATTAACCGGGACACGATCGACGGGCCGTTCGTCGGAGAAAACCTCCATGCGGTCGACCAGCGACACGATACGATCTGTCTCGTCGCAGATGAGACGCGTCAGCGCGCGGTCGTCATCCTCGACCGATTGTTCGAGCAGCTGCGCGGCACCACGAATGCCCGAGAGCGGGTTCTTGATCTCATGCGCGAGCATGGAGGCAAGGCCGGTAACCGAACGGGCAGCGGCGCGATGCGTCAACTGGCGGTCGATCTTGTCCGCCATGGATCGCTCCTGGAACACCACAACCACCGAACCGGGATCGCTGGAAACCGGGGCGACGTAGAGATCCACCAGCTTATCCTGTCCGAGACGCGGCGAACTGAGGTCGACCCGATACTCGTTGACGGGTCCGCGCCGCTCGCGCACTTGATCGATCAGCGCCAGCAAGGGGCTGCCGAAGGGGATAAAGGCCGAAATCTTGTAGCGCGACAGATGCGAGGCGCTGGCCCCGAAGAAGGCCTCCGCCTCCCAGTTGGCGAAGGCAACAAAACCGGCTTCATCGACCATGATAACGGGGTTCTGTATGGCGTTAAGAACGGCCATGGCAACGGAATTGCCTGTATCGCCCTCGCCGCCCGAGCTTGATTTCGAAGTCATGCAGCCTCCTGGACGCATTGGGCGAGATCGGCGCCAGCCTGCAGCGCAGCATGGAACGATGCGGCCACCTCGCCGCTGTCTTTCGACGTCATGATTTTCGCCTTATCAGCAGCCGTCGTCGTCGGGGCATAGCGATCGAGATACCAGGCCAGATGCTTACGGGCATGGCGGATGCCGACGGCTTCGCCGTAGAATTCCAGCATCATGCGGTAGTGTTCGACCGCGACTTCGATGACTTCCTGACGGCCCGGTTCGCGATGACCGGCCAGAACGCCGGCATGCCACGGCCGCCCCTGACAACCACGGCCGATCATCACAACGTCGGCACCGGAGCGTCGCAGGATTTCCTCGGCGTCTTCGATCGTTTCGACATCGCCATTGGCGACGAGCGGGATGGACACGGCATCGCGTACCGCGTGGATCGCATCCCAATCCGCCCTACCCTCATAAAACTGCATGCGCGTGCGACCATGGATCGTGACGAGCTGAATGCCGGCCTCCTCCGCACGACGCGCGATATGAGGCGCATTGATGGAATTCTCATCCCAGCCAAGGCGCATCTTCAGGGTCACGGGAATGTTCACCGCGCCGACCGTCGCTTCGATCAAAGTCAGCGCGTGATCGGGATCGCGCATCAATGCCGAGCCGGAATAGCCGCCAATGACCTTCTTGGCCGGGCATCCCATGTTGATATCGATGATATCCGCGCCGTTGTCGGCAGCGATCTTGGCAGCCTCGGCCATCCAATAGGCCTCTCGTCCGGCCAACTGCACCATATGCGGCCTCAATCCGGCGCTCTTCAGGCGCGCCCAGGACTCCGCCGTATCCTGTACGAGCTCGCGACTCGCCACCATTTCCGTGACGACCAAGCCTGCGCCGTAACGCAAAGCGAGCTGTCGGAAAGGCAGGTCGGTCACCCCCGACATCGGCGCAAGAATGACGCGATTACGGATGGATACCGGACCGATGGAAAATGGGGCTGCGAGCTTGGAGGAAAGCAAATGATTATCTTTCGGGCACACCATACATCTGCACTATTTTTAGACACGCTTTAAAAGTTTGCCAAGAGGTTTCGAAGAGCCTCGATATTTTTTGGGCAAATGCTGGAAAGTTCTCGGTTGAGGCGATAGACCCTGCTGAAGCAGGATCCCGTTTTGGCGATCTATTTAGCATGTGCTTGTTCAAAGGAAAGCTTTACGCTTTTCAAAGCCATGCCGAAGACCGAGCCTTTCATATTTCGGGGGTTTATGACGCAAATGCATTCAACGCAACCGTTGTCGGTGGGAATTGTGATCGTTGCCGCCGGGCGCGGCGAACGGGCGGGCTCGCCCGAAGAAGGCCCGAAACAATATCGCCCGATCGGCGGCAAAGCGGTTATTGCGCATACGCTTGAAAGATTCGTGACATGGCCACAGGCATCGAAGATCGTCGTCGTCATTCACCGGGATGATGAAGAGCTGCTCCGCTCCGCGCTGAGTCAAGTCGCTGAAATGCCTGAGATCGAGATCGCCTTTGGCGGTGCGACGCGCCAGCAATCGGTACTGGCTGGGTTAACGCAATTGAAGGAGAGCGGCATCACGCATGTCATGATCCACGATGCCGTGCGCCCCTTCTTCGACCATGATCTGCTGGATCGCGTCATTGCGGCCCTTGCCTCGGGCGCACCTGCCGTTCTGCCTGCCATGCCGGTCAGCGACACGCTGAAGCGCGGAGACGCGAGCGGCTTGGTGGCCGAGACCGTCCCGCGCGCCGGACTTCATGCTGCGCAGACGCCGCAATCTTTCCGCTTCGCCGATATTCTAGCCGCCCATGAAAAAGCGGCGGCTGAAGGCAAGAGCGATTTCACCGACGATGCGGCGATCGCCGAATGGTGTAACCTGCCGGTGACATTGGTGACCGGCAGCGCCGACAACGTAAAACTGACGATCAAGAGGGATATTGCCATGGCCGATGAAAAGCTAACCGCCGGTCTGCTGCCCGATGTGCGCACCGGCAATGGCTATGACGTGCACCAGCTGGAGCCCGGCGACGGCGTCACCCTTTGCGGCGTATTCATCCCGCACGACCAACGGCTGAAGGGGCATTCGGATGCTGATGTGGCCCTGCATGCCCTCACCGATGCCCTGCTTGCCACATGCGGCGCTGGCGATATCGGCGATCATTTTCCGCCGTCCGATCCGCAATGGAAGGGTGCACCGTCCCGGATCTTCATCGAGCACGCTGCGAAGATCGTGCGCGAACGCGGCGGTACGATCATGAATGCGGACGTCTCGCTGATTGCCGAGGCGCCGAAGGTCGGGCCGCATCGCGACGTCATGCGGGCCAAGCTTTCCGAATTTCTGGGCATCAGCATCGATCGCTGCTCGGTCAAGGCAACGACCAACGAAAAAATCGGCTTCATCGGTCGCCGCGAGGGCATCGCCGCCATCGCGACGGCAACCGTCGTCTATCGCGGAGGCAAGGCATGATGCATTTTCCCGATGAGATTCTAGCGCTCGCTCAGAAGATCGTCACCGACTTCACCGCCAGGGCTTGGATGGTCGCCACAGCCGAATCCTGCACCGGCGGCTTGATCGCCGGCGCACTGACGGAAATTCCCGGCTCGTCCGCCGTCGTCGATCGCGGCTTCGTCACCTATACCAACATTGCGAAGATGGAGATGCTCGGCGTTCAAGAGCAGACGCTGGCGCAATTCGGCGCGGTTTCGAAGGAGACGGCGCTGCAGATGGTGCATGGCGCCCTCTTCCGCTCACGGGCCGATTTTGCCGTCGCGGTCACTGGCGTTGCCGGCCCCGGCGGCGGCTCAGCGGAAAAGCCGGTGGGGCTTGTCCATCTTGCGGCCAAGGCGCGCAGCGGTGCACTCATTCATCATGAAATGCGCTACGGCGATATCGGCCGCGACAAGGTTCGCCTCGCAACCTTGCAGACTGCGTTGGAAATGCTCGTCACTCTGGGCAAGTAGGACCGAACCCCGGCTTCAGGCGTAGATCTTGTTGGCGCGCGTCTCGAAGGCATCCGTGAACATGCGGAAGGCCCGGTCGAACATCGACCCCATCAAGGCCCCGAGAATACGGCTCTTGAACTCGTAATCGATGAAGAAATCGATGACACTGCCGCCATTTTCAGCGGGCGTGAAGCGCCAGCGATTGTCGAGATATTTGAACGGGCCGTCGATGTATTTCACATCGATCGCACGCTCGGCCTTGTTCAGCAGCACCTGCGTCGTAAAGGTTTCGCGGATCGCCTTGTAGCCGACGGTCATATCGGCAATCAGCAGGATCTTGCCGTCGCGCTCCTTGCGACTGCGGACCGCGAGCGCCTCGCAGAGCGGCAGGAACTCCGGATAACGCTCGACGTCGGCGACAAGGTCGAACATCTGGTCGGGGGAATGCGGAACGGGGCGATGAGTTTCGAACTGAGGCATGAGCCGCAATTAAGCAGGACGGCCAAGAAGATCAAGAAGCTGACGCATTTCGCCGCGGGATTTCAGCTGTAAAACGGGTACGTTCGGGCCATGCCGCGCAAGGCCGGCCAGAACTTTGGGTGAGAATTTCTCTTCGAACGTCCAGATGTAACGAAAGAATTCCCAATCGAAGCGCTCGGGACAACCCGGCGCCATTTCCGGTCGGGACCGACCCAGCCAACGCAGCGTTCTGGATAGAACTCCCCAGACACATAGCCAGCGCGGCATACGCACCCACAAAACAAGATCAGTGCGTGGCAATCTGAGATCAAAGCTGGAGGGAGCCGTCCCGTCGATCAACCAGCGCGCCTCGGCAACTTTCGCCGCGATCAAGGCGCGCTCTTCCGCCTTGTTTCGGTTCACCCAGCCCGGCAGCCAGAAAAACTCCCGATCCATGGAGACGTAGGGTAAATTCAGACAAGGGCCGATCTTCTGCGCCAATGTCGATTTGCCGCCGCCCGAACACCCCACGATGAGGACTCGGTTAGCTGCCTTCAGATGGGCCGCTCCGTCTGCAATGCTCACCAACTCCTGCATGTCCATCTCCCGCGGTCAGACGGGCACGATATTTTGTCATTTGAGTGTGCTTATTATGCCTATGCAAGCAAATCGAGCAACTGACGCATCTGCCGGCGACTCGATAATTGAAGGATCGGTACATCCGAGCCATATCGCAGAAGACCCGCAAGAACGCGGGGCGCGAATTTCTCTTCGAACGTCCAGATGAAACGGAGAAATTGCCAATCGACCTTCTCGATGCAGCCCGGCGCCATTTCCGGCCGCGTTCTGCCCATCCATTTGACCCAGCGCGAGATAGCACCCCAGATGCATAGCAGACGTGGCATCCGCACCCAGATGACGAAATCGGCGCGTGGCAGGCGCACATCGAATGTCGATGGATTTGTACCATCCAGGATCCATCTCTCTTCCTGAACCT
>NZ_JAELUG010000181.1 GCF_016429255.1 Rhizobium sp. ASV8 | reverse complement strand
ACGGCATCTATGGCTTTGCATCTCATCAAATTGTGCGTGGGCGCGGATTCCATCGATGACCTGCGCGAATGGGTTTCCGAGCGGGCGATGAATGCCATCGCAGCTGGTCTCGAGCCGCATACGACCCATACGACCCGCATGGTCCCGAAGCGCACGGAGGAGTTGCTCGATGGCGGCTCGCTCTATTGGGTGATCAAGGGGCAGGTGCAGGCAAGGCAGAAGCTGCTTGACATCGAGACCTTCACCGATGCCGAAGGCATTCAGCGCTGCCGGCTCATCCTCGACCCGAGCGTCGTCGAAACGACCGGGCAGCCTCGTCGGCCGTTTCAAGGCTGGCGCTATCTGCCGCAGGATGACGTGCCGCGCGATCTCGATAGCCTCGGCGCAGCCGCCGAATTGCCCGCCGACCTGCGACGGGAACTTTCAGAGCTTGGATTGCTCTAAGGCGGCTGCTTATCGCAGCCGCATCATGACCGGTGCACGGCCGCTCGGAGCGGTGATGTGCAGATGGATATGGGCGTCCGGCTGTGAGTAGCGCCAGGCGCGCGCGCCGTGGCACAGCAGAATGCCGATCAGATCTTTGGTCTTGTTGCGTGGTCGCGAACGGTTAAGGCCCAGATCGGCCAGCCGCATCGCCGCCTCATGCAGCGGATGAAGAGCGAAGCTCTTCGGTTTCGTCTTGCCCCCGCCGTCGAGCGAGAAACCGGGATAGTTCTCGTTCATTGCCATTTCAAATCCCCGTACACGTTACAAACTCAGGGCCGGTCCGATGGACATCCGGAACCGGGAGGCCAGGCACCAATGATGGAGACCCGACCGATCTTCATGCATTTCCGCTTTCCTTCGAATAGCGAAAGCGCCAAGTCTTCTTGTTTCGTCCGCACTCCGAGCGGAAAACCGCTGCGCACTTTTCCTGGACATGCTTCATGCGATCCGAAACACATTTGGTCGCCATTCTATTCCACGCTCGCCCAGCACTTGACGCCGGCGCGCTTCAAAGCTTTGCAGGCGTTAAGGGCTGAGCCCTGATCCTCAAAGCCGCCAAAGCGCGCACGGTAGCCGCCATCAAAGGCGACGGTATAGGGCTTTGCCGAGCGCAATGCCTTGCCGCCCTTGCTCTTTGCGGTATCGAGCAGATCGCTGGCGCCATCCTTACTGGAGGAAACGCCGATCTGGACGACCCACCCGGTTGGATCGCGTTCCGCTTTCTCGGCCTTTGAAACCTTCTCGGTCTTCTCCGCCTTTTCAGCACGCTGCAACTTCACGACCTTCGTATCGGCCTTGGATATCGAGGCAGTGGTGACGGTATCGACTTCATCCTCGTCGGCATCGTCGGAAGCGACCTCATCGGAAGCCCCGCGTTGCTGAACCGGCTGCGCGGCGAGTAGGGGGGTGGCCGATTTCGGCGTTACCGCTGCAAAGGCGGCGGCGCTGGACGGCTGCTGAGGCTCGGCCGCGTCAGCAGTTTCATCGTTGCGAATCTTTGCACGATTGACTTCGCCGAAACGGGCGCTTGCAACCTGAACACTGGGCGCAGCCGGCGCGTGAGCGATGACATCAGAAGCGATATGGCGCGTCGAAGCCTGCGGCAGATATGCCGCGATCAACTTGCGCATCTGATTGTCGCGGGCGGGCGTGGACGCGCCGCCAAGAACGACGCCGACGATAGAGCGGCCATCGACCTTAACCGAAGTCGCGAGATTGTATCCGGCCGCACGCGTATAGCCCGTCTTGATGCCGTCGACGCCGCGCACGGAGCCGATCAGATGATTGTGGCCGGGTATGACCCGGCTGCCGAGGCGAAAGCTCGTCTCGGAAAAGAAGCCGTAATATTGCGGAAAGTGTTCGCGAAGAGCGATGCCCAGGCGAGCCTGATCGCGGGCCGTCGTCATCTGCGCGGTATTCGGCAGGCCGTTCGGATTGCGATAGGTCGTGCGCGTCATGCCGAGTGCGCGAGCCCTATCGTTCATCATGCGGGCAAAGCCTTCCTCGGATCCGCCAAGCATTTCGCCCAGCGCCATGGCGGCATCGTTGGCCGATTTGGTGACGATGCCGAGGATAGCCTCGCGAACCGTTACGGAGCGGCCAGTACCGATGCCGAGCTTCGTCGGCGCCTGCATGGCGGCATTCTTGGAGAAAACAACGGGCGTATCGAGAGTAATGCGGCCTGCCTCAAGCGCTTCGAAGGTCAAATAGACCGTCATCATTTTGGTCAGCGAGGCGGGGTAGTGAAGGGTGTCGGCGTTTTCGCTGTAGAGAACATTGCCCGTATTGGCGTCAATGACAATGCCGGCATATTTCGTGCCAGCATAGGCGCTCACAGCGGTTACCGTGATCGTTGCCGTTGCGACAGAAAAACCTAAGAACATTCTCGCCAGAATCTTACCGGATTGAGACGACGATACGGGAAGGGTTGATCTGGACACTAAATCACTCTCTGCTTGCATTTACATTCTCGATGATCCGGCCGCTGCCTTCCACAAACGCCCGCTGCGTTCGAGAGTAAGGGCTTAGCGTTACCAATCGGTTTATGATGAACGGTTGGTTTCAGGTTTTCGTGCCATTTTAGCGACCGCCACCTGCAGCCGATGAAGAGCCGGATGCATCCGCAAGCCGCGTTCCAACGAAGCTCTGGACGGCGGCATCCATGGTGCGCCAATCGCCGAGCTGATTGCTGGAAAAGCGGTAGAGGACACTCAAGTCCTTGCCGATTTTGACATCCCTCTGACAGTCACCACTGGTTGCCAGGGCCGGTGAAGCGGGCAGGAGGCAGCGCACGACATAGTCGGGCTGGCCCAGACGCTGCGCCGTCAGAAGAATCTCGTTGTTGTAGCCGGCGTCGGCACGCAGGCGATGCGCCGTCAGGCCATAGGGACCGGCATATGGTGCGCCATCCACGATATGAGAATAGATCGGCTCCAGCCGGCCGGACATGTCACGCGACATCGTGCTCTGGCTGAGCTGCAGGAAGATCAGCGACGAAGATTGGGAGACATCGTCAAAGCGAAGCCGATCGGCCTCGCTATATCCCTGCATCTGCGGCCATGTGAGATAGAGATCGACACGTTCGGCCGTGCCGTTCACGCGCTCGCTCGGGAATCGGATGGTATTTGCCGTCAGACGCAGCGTGTCTTCGCCGATCGTCACAGAGACGGGTTTGGTGTCCGTGGTATGGCCGCCCAGCGAAATTCTCTCGCCAAGCCAATGGCCGCCAACGGATATGGCAACGGTGAGGGCGGCCAGTACGGCTATAACAGACGTAACCCGATAGACGAGGCCGCTCGATATCAGTGGCCTTTCGTCGATGATCGAGGCTGATGACGGAGAAGAAACCATGTCCTTGCCTTCATTTCCTTCTGCGCTGGATGCCACCCTCAAGTCGAGCGATGGCAATTCCGCGGCAGGGTCAGACTTTTGATGAGTCTTGTCGGAAAAATGATTGGCGCCACGATGGTTAATGAAGCTTTAAAAATACGTCGACGAGCGTGCTATTCCGCGAACTTCCTCCCATGCGGCCGGAACTGAGCCGGAGAACGGAAAGAGCCGTTCCCGGGACAGTGGGAACGGCTCAGAGGCACCGGTCTGGACAGAAATCAGGGGACGAGACCGGGCCTCTGCTCTTGATCATCGGTGCTAGGCCACCGACGATCCTTGTATGGGATCCTTACTTCAGGCTGCCGACGGCGACGGCGCGGCCGTCCTGTATCTTGACCCAGCGAGCCGGGTGCTCGACGGATTGGCGCTTGAGGAAGGTGTATTCGGTCTCGGACCAGAGCTTCACCTTGTTGCGCATGTTGTCGAGGACAAAGTCGCCGCGATCGGTGCGAACCGTCAGGACAGCGTGGCCGTCGCCGTTCGGCTGCAGGACGACGGTCATGAGCAGATCGGACGGGGAAAAGCCGGCATCGATTAGTTCCTTGCGCTTCAGCAGGGCAAAATCCTCGCAGTCGCCGGCCGTGGTCGGGATCGCCCACTTTTCCTCGACGCCGTAGAGTTCCATGTCGGTCATCGGCTTGATCGTCGTGTTGACCGTGTAATTGATCTTCAGGATCGTCTTCCAGCTATCCTGGTTGAGGATGATCGGACCGGCATCACCACCCGCAAAAACGCACTCGCGCGGGTTTTCTTTGCAGAACTCGTAATGACCGATCGGCGGAGCAGCGTCGCCGGTGATCGTCATGCTGGCGGGCGCAGCCTGAGCAAGGCCAAAGAACCCGAGAGTGGTGAGTGCCAAGGCGGCAAGACCGCGAAGTACCAATTGAAAGTTCATGTCCCTGTCCCTGCTTATTTTGTTGGGATCAGAATGACAGGGATGCTTTTATCTGGCGCAAAATTGCACAGTCAAATTAAGGGCTTAGTTGAATCAAATTTGAATCAATTCCTTTACGTCGCAAAAGGAAAGCGCAGAGTCGCTCGTTAACGAATTCGATTAAAATTTGAACGTTTCCGGTATGTGTTCCCCTGTGGGCAACGTCATCCCGGCGCCGCTTTCAATCGGCTTCTCGTCAATGGAATTGTTAACGGTGAGGCGGCTCTTGTGGTCGAATATCGTCTCAGGGTGAAACAATATGGTCGTGTCGGTTCAGCGGGCTGGTGACCGAAATGTGCCATTCCGTACCAATTTGGGAAAAACGGCCAAAAAATATTTTTGGTTTTTACTTTGAAGTCCGCACACGCATTGCGTCCGTAGCACGAACGATCGTCGCGGCCATCTCCGCCAAATCCGCGGAATGGGCGGCGTTGGGAACAATGATAAGCTCGGCGTCCGGCAATGCCTGCGACAATTCCCATGCCGTAAGCAGGGGTGCTTCGAGATCGAGACGCCCCTGGATCATCGTGCAGGGAATGTCGGCGATCCGATCGACGTTGCGCAGGACCTGGCTCTCCTCCAGCCAGGCCAGATGGTGAAAGTAATGCGTGATGATACGGGCTCGCGCCGTTACAAAGCGCGGGTCAGACCAACGTGCCGATAAAGTGGCGCGAGGATCGATCAGGATCGACGCGGATTCCCAGTCATGCCAATCCCTGGCCGCTTTCACGTGAATGTCCGGATCGGGATTGCACAGAAGGCGGTAGTAAGCGTCGACAAGATGCCCGTCACGATCCTCGGAGGGGACCGCCGCACGGAAACGCGCCCATTCCGCGGGAAAGAAACGGCCGAGACCGTGATAGAGCCAGTCAATCTCCGTCCTCCTCGTCATGGTGATGCCGAGGAGAAGCAAAGAAGATACTCGATCCGGATGGGTTTCGGCATAGACAAGGGCGAGCGTGCACCCCCAGGAATTGCCAAAAACGACCCAGCGTTCGACGCCCAGCCAATGTCGCAGCCGCTCGATGTCCGCGATGGAGTGCCATGTCGTGTTCGCCGACAGATCGGCATCCAGCTCCGACGCATGTGGAAGGCTATTGCCGCAGCCACGCTGGTCAAACTGAATAATCCGGTAATGCTGCGGATCGAAATATCGGCGCGCTCCAGCGGAACTTCCGGATCCCGGCCCGCCATGGAGGATCAGGACCGGGACGCCCGCGGGGTTGCCGGATTGCATCCAGAATATCCGCTGGCCGTCGCCGACCTCGAGCAGGCCATCCGCAAAGGGAGCATTATCCGGATAGAGCATCTTGCCGCCACACGCACCGAAGAAAGGACAAACGTCGCTATTTCATGGCGTTGTGTGACAGGACGATAACAGGATCAGAGAAATTCGCGCAAGGTCTCACGCGATTGCAGCGAAAGGAACTCGATCGCCACGCCTTCCATGAAGTGACGCACAACGCGGCCCCGCATATTGCCGAGGCGTACGGGCGTGCCGAGCGGCGGGCGCACATCAACGTCGACGGCGGCACCGGAGAGCGAAAGGTCCATGATCCGGCAGAAATGAAGCGTGCCGTCGTCGAGGATCAACTCGCAGCGTGTATTGCGCGGCGTCAGACGATCATGACGGCGATCCTCGGGCAGGCCGAGCTCATGCTTGTTGGCAAGCCAGGTGAGCTGGGCCGCAAGCTTTTCGCGCTTCCTTTCGGTCGCATTGATCGACATGGTGAAACCGCGGCCATCGACAGCAACGACGTGACCTTCCACGCGGCCGAGATGATCGATATAGGCGATGACGCGCTCACCGGCCCGAGGACGTCCCGCGCAGGTGACATGCATATCGCCCGGCGACATTTCGGTTGCCAGGCACTCGAATTCTTCATAATTGGCAAGCATCAGTCGACCCTGCATATTGATCGGGACTCGCTGAAAAGTCCTCTGATCGTTGCGGAGGGTATTGCCTGTCATTTGATTTGACCGCATGCCCTGGGCCGGCTGAAATGAATGCATGGATGAGCTTCTTTGACCAATTGCGTCCGATGCAATAACTAGCCGAAAGTTCTTAAGGTAATGTTGTCTTTCCAGCAGCGTTACTTACAAGCGTCGCCCGATTTTGTCCCGAGGTGGTTCAACAGCGGCATTGCGGCCGTGCATTGCCAGATTGAGCTTTCTGCGCATCCATTCGCCCAGGCGCATGCTTTCCTGGGATGGCAGGAGGTCGGTCGGATCGGGATGCGGCGGCGCATCGATGATGCGGGCAGGGCGCTCATAAAGCAGGCGCGTACGATCGAGCGCCAGGAACTCCAGACATTCATTGCTAAGCCACGCGGCGGGAGCGGTGGGTGCCAGGCAGCCCAACAATCTGTCGCAGGTATTGCTTGAGCTGCGCAAGGGCATCAGCATCATCTCGAACGCTACGCTACGGCCGCTGATGCAATAGCCTGTTGCATGGATCATCGCAGGAACGACATGCGTCATGACGCCGGCGGCGATATGCACGGGATCGTCCTGCTGGCTGCCGGCCCACAGCGCCGCGAAGTCCTCGCCGCGCATCTCGCGTCCCATCAGATTGCAGATCGTCGTGCCCGCCAGGCGGAAACGCGGATTGTCGTCCGCCGTATTCTCAAGAATGAAGAGTTCCGGGAGAATATGGCTGATGGCGGAGGGCTGTATCAAATTGCGCAAGGGCGCATCCGCGTCACCGCGGATCTGCTCCCAGTAGGTAAATATCTCTGTGCTCGTCTTCTGCCGCATGATGCGTGGGTGTCCCATTTCAGTTCAATCGCGTTGCCGTTTTTCGCCTTCACATCATGCCTTGCCAGTTTCATGCCAGACCGGGGTCGTTAGGGTTAACGATCGGTTTCGATTGCCAATCCTGACGGCAGATGAAAGGAATTGAGCATCACTTCACCAAGTGACCTTCAGCACGAACTTCAGGGCGCAATGCAGGCCTTGCAGGCCAACCCAGCAGAAAAGCGTCCGATACGCCGCCCGGCATCCGGGCGGCTTTTTTTTTGAGTTTTGCTGCGCTATGTGTCGATCACATCTAAGGAAAAGCAGAGCAAGACATGGACGATGAACAGCTGCCGCGCCACGAGCCGGAAGATCCCCGGCCGCCGCGAGTTCCGGCCTTCAATCTGCCTCCGGTCATCCTGGCCAGCCTTGCGCTGCTGGTTGCCGTCTTCGCGCTCATGAGTGTACCGTCCTGGTCGGACGATACGCTGAACTGGATCTATTTCACATTCAGCTTCATTCCGGCACGTTACGACTTCCCGCTGTCTCAGCAGGGGCTGGAGTGGCTTTGGACGCCGGTCACCTATTCCCTATTACATGGCGGCATCGAACATATCGTCTTCAACAGCCTTTGGCTGATGGTGTTCGCGGCACCGGTCGCACGGCGTATCGGTACTGCCCGCTATGTGATTTTCTGGATTCTTTCATCCGCCGCGTCCGCCTTCATGCATGCGGCGCTCTATTGGGGCGATCAGACCCTGCTGATCGGCGCATCCGGGGTCGTTTCGGCACTGATGGGCGCTGCGTGCCGCTTCGCCTTCCCGGCGATGGACGGACGTCGCATTTCGATGCGGCAGGCGCATCTCAATCCGCGGCTGAGCGTTCTCCATGCGTTGCGCAGCCGCACGGTCGTTGCCTATATCGTCATGTGGATTGCCGGTAATGCGCTCGTCGCTTTCGGCATTACGCTTGTCGGCGACAGTGCGCAGCCGGTCGCCTGGGATGCCCATATCGGCGGTTTTCTCTTCGGATTTCTGCTCTTCGCGCTGTTTGATCGCCAGCCCAGCATGGAAGAACAAGAAGCTGCTTTACGCGATGAATGAAGCTGTTGCTTTCTTGCCGTTGCGAGCGCACCATTGTTATCCGTCGGTCGTGGGATAGAGGAGATCGACTCGACCGACGGGCAGGCGCCGGTTTGAGCTCCGGGGGTGATTTCGGAACATATCGGATGCTTCAAGTGTTCACCATGCTTTCGAGATGGGAGGATCGAATGTCAGTTTCCGTAAAAGCAATACTGGATGCCAAAGGCCGCGATGTCGTTACCGCCGGGGGGAATACGACGCTCGCAGAGGCTGCGAAGCTGCTCAACGAAAAGCGCATCGGCGCGATTGTCGTCGTCGGTATGAACGGTAAGATTTCCGGTATTTTTACCGAGCGCGATGTCGTCAATGCAGTTGCCAAACATGGCGCCGAATGCCTCGACAAGCCGATCGCATCGCTGATGACGGCGAAGGTGCAGCGCTGCAAGGAAGATACAACCACCGATGAGCTCATGGAGGTGATGACACTGGGTCGCTTCCGGCATGTTCCCGTCGAGGAGAAGGGTAAACTCACCGGTATCATCTCGATCGGCGACGTCGTCAAATGGCGTATCCGCGAGATCGAGCTCGAGGCCGAGCATATCAAGGCCTATATTGCTGGCTGAGGAGCAGTTTGGCGTGGCGCGTGCAATCGACCCGACGGGTCGATTGCAAGACGAGCGTTTCCAGCCTGAATCGGCGGCACGACTAGCTTTCGCTGACATATCGGCGCCGGTCTAGCGAGCGTATGCTTCCTGCATGCGCCGGATCTCGGTCAATCTCGCCGATGCTTCCTCATAGCCGCGCTCTATGGCTTCGCCGGCGCGGTGAAACTCCGAAAGACCGATATCGCTCAGGCGCGGATGCAGCGCCAAATCGGGTGGATCGCCCGCAAGGCGAGCGCGCGCAATTCTATCCTGTATGATGTTGAAGGCCTGTACCATCACCCCGGTCATGCCGAGCTTCATGGCGGGCGTATCGTCGCGGCGGACCTGATCGCCATTGGGCGGGCCGACATTGTGTTTGACCACGGCGGAGCGGCCATAGAGGTCGTAGTGCAGGTTCACGGCAACCACCAGCGGCTGCTCATAGCTGCGGCATACCGAAACGGGAACCGGATTGACGAGCGCACCGTCGACGAGTGTTCGGCCGTTCGATCGCACGGGTTCGAAGATACCGGGCAGGGCGTAAGATGCGCGCAGTGCAGTGATAAGGGATCCGTTGGCGATCCAGACTTCGTGACCGGTGTTCAACTCGGAAGCGACGGCGACGAATGGATGGCCCAAATCTTCGATGGACAGGCCTTCGAGATGTTCCTGCATGCGCTTGGTCAACCGCATGCCGCCAAACAAACCGCTGCCACCGATCGTCAGGTCGAGAAGGCTCGCGATGCGCCGCATTGTCAGGGAACGGGCGAAGGCTTCCAGCTCATCGAGCTTGCCGGCAAGATAGCAGCCGCCCACAAGAGCGCCGATCGAGGTGCCTGCGATCATGCCTACGGCTATTCCTGCCTCGTCCAAGGCGCGCAGTACGCCGATATGCGCCCAACCGCGCGCCGCGCCGCCGCCGAGCGCCAGGGCGATATTGACCTTCTTGGGGGGGGCGGGGGTCGGAAGTGGCGGAGACGTATCCTGCGAGGTGCTCAAACCGGTCGAGTTCTGTCCGCCGAGGTGACGATTCAAACCCCAATTCAGCATTTAAAGCCTCCTCCGAGGCCTTGCGTGCCTCTTGCTAAAATACTGTCCCTTTTTTGTTTCCAAATCGTATACCGGTTGTAGCCAGTTCGATTATTTCGCCGATAGGTCTAGTGCTTGTAGACGTTTTCCGGATCGAAATGCAGATGATCGTCGACCACGCTCAGCACAGGCTTTCCGTCTTCCAGTTCGACGGTACGATAGAAACAGGACCGGCGCCCAGTATGACACGTCGCGTCATGTCCGGCGACTTGGACTTTCAGCCAGATTGCATCCTGATCGCAATCGGTACGGATTTCGATCACGGTCTGCAGATTTCCGGAGGTTTCGCCCTTTTTCCAGAGTTTTCCGCGAGAACGGCTGAAATAGTGGGCGGTACCGGTCTTGATCGTCAAGGCGAGCGCCTCGGCGTTCATATGCGCTACCATAAGAAGTTCGCCGTCATGCGCATCGGTCACGATCGCGGTGATCAGACCGCGATCGTCGAAGCGCGGCGTGAAATCGCCGGCATCCTCAAGTTCGGATTTGTCTTCGGAAGGCGCATTGAAAATAATGTTCATCTCCGGCTTTTTCCCTGACGTCCGGTTAAAGCATGCCGCCGAAAAACGTTAGAGGATTTCGGTCGACATCATGCTCTACTTCCTTGATTCCAGATCGGATTCAGATTCCAAGCCCATTTGGCCCGGAATCATCCGGCTCTAGCGACCCCGGACCATCGACATGAAACGGACCCTGTCTCTTATACACATCTGACGCTGCCGACGACGTGTCGTGGGGGTGGGTGTCGGGGGGGGGGGGGTGGGGGGGGGGGGGGGGGGGGGGGGGGGGGGGGGGGGGGGGGGGGGGGGGGGGGGGGGGGGGGGGGGGGGGGGGGGGGGGGGGGGGGGGGGGGGGGGGGGGGGGGGGGGGG
>NZ_JAELUG010000180.1 GCF_016429255.1 Rhizobium sp. ASV8 | reverse complement strand
GGGATAAGCGCCATGCCGCGCTCCGTCAGCGCCACCTTGCGCGTGTGGCGCTCGAACAGGCTGCAGCCGAAATAGTGCTCGAGCTGCTGCACCTGCCGGCTGATCGCGCTCTGGCTGAGGTTGAGTTCGACTGCCGCAGCTGTGAAGCTGCCCGTTTCCGCGACGACGGAAAAGGTCTGCAGCGTCTGCAGCGGCGGCAATCTGTTATGATCGAACCTCGGCTCCATTCCCTATCTGGCTTCTCCGCTGCCACCTCGAGCAACAAGCATTAAACCATGTGCGTGGAATGGCAACGGTTGCCTCAGGCGATCGCCCGGCGTGCCGTCTCCACCGCCTGCCTGACCCTGCGTGGTGCCGTACCGCCCTTATGATCGCGACTGGCAACCGAGCCCTCGACGGTCAGCACCTCGAAGACATCCTCGCGAATGCCAGGCGCAAAGACCTGCATCTCGGCGAGCGAAAGCTCGGAAAGCGTCGGCAACGCCCTGTCGCGGGCGGCACCAACGATCGCGGCAACGGCGTGGTGCGCATCGCGAAATGGCAGGCCTGCACGCACGAGGTAGTCGGCAAGATCGGTCGCCGTCGAGTAGCCCTGATTGGCCGCCGCAAGCATCCTTGCGTGCTTGACCGTGATCGTAGGGATCATCTGCGCCGTGACGCTGACCGCCGCGCGAACAGTCTCGAGCGTATCGGTCAGCGGCGGCTTCGATTCCTGCTGGTCCTTGTTGAAGGCGAGCGGTTGGCTCTTCATCAGGGCCGCCGAAAAGGCGAGGTTGCCCATCACCCGGGCGGCCTTGCCACGCACGAGCTCCGCAAGATCCGGATTGCGCTTTTGCGGCATGATCGAGGAGCCGGTGCAGAACTGGTCGCCGACCTCGATGAAATCGAACATCGGCGTGCACCAGAGGATGACTTCCTCGCTAAAGCGCGACAGGTGCCCCATGATAATCGAGCCGGCGCTGCAGACATCGACGACATAGTCGCGATCGGAAACGGCGTCCAGCGAGTTGGCAAAGGATGCGGCAAAGTCGAGCTTGGAGGCGCTGTATTCAGGGTCGATCGGATAGCCGGTGCCCGCAAGCGCCGCCGCGCCGAGCGGGGAAACGTTAAGCCGCTCCCGCGCCGCACCAACACGATCGAGATCGCGCAGGAACATTTCGACATAGGCCATGAGATGGTGGCCGAAGGTAACGGGCTGCGCCACTTGCATATGGGTGAAGCCCGGCATGATTGCTTCGGCATGCTTTTCAGCCAGATCGACAAAGGCGCCAACCAGGGTCTTCAGATCCTCGGTCAGAAGATCCAGCTGCTCACGGGCATAAAGTCGGATGTCCGTCGCGACCTGATCGTTGCGTGACCTGGCGGTATGCAGCTTCTTGCCGGAATCCCCGATCAGCGCGATCAGTCGGTTCTCGACATTGGTATGAACGTCTTCGAGTTCCGTCTTCCACTCGAAGGCGCCGGCGCGCATCTCTTCCATCACCTGGTCGAGGCCGGTCTGGATCTGCGCGTTGTCCTCGGCGGTCAAGATGCCCGCGCGGGCAAGCATTTCCGCATGCACCTTTGAGCCGGCAACGTCATGCAGCGCGATGCGCTTGTCCTGGTCGAGGCATTCGTGAAAGCTCTCAAAGTCCCTGGAGACGGCCTCCTTGAACAACGGGGACCATGTGGTTTCTTTCTGGTTTCTCATCGCGGTCTTCCCTTCTGAACGAATGCCGCCCTCCTATGGGCTCATCCTCTATTGCAGCAGCATCAGCAGGCTGCGGGTGTCGGTCTGGTTTTCGAGGTCAAGGACGAAGTCGCTGATGGCATCGACCCTCGCGGCCGGTAGCACCATGCCGGCAAGCGCGGTATATTTGCCGATCAGGCGTTCATCGGTGAGCGGGTTCTGCGGCCCGCCGAGTGGGAACTCGACGACGAGCCGATGCCGTTCACCCGCAGAAGTCACGATGGTGATTGCCGGCTCGTCCTCGTCCTTCATGGCGGGATCGATGCGCACCACGATGCGGTCCATCAACGGGCCGATCTCGGCCGCCGACCAGGCAGCATCCTCAAGCTCGGCCAGAAAGACCTCGCCGTAGCGCAGCCGCGCAGCCAGCGCATAGGGCAGGCTCATCTGGGCCTGCGCGCGGGATGAGATCACCTTGCCGCCGCACATGCCATACTGGAAACCGCTGATGTCAATCTCGATTACGGCGATATCGCCGGGCTCAAGACCGTGACGCTGCATCATCAGGTCAAGAGCATCGATCCCGGCATGCGTGCCGCGGCAGGTAGCATGCGGCTTGATGGAACAGCGATTGAGCCGCCAATATTGCCCGAAGTCGCGGACGAGCGGCTGCGGATCCCCCTTGCCAGCACCGAAGGTGGCAAGGAAGCTGCCCCAGCGCTCCGCCTCGAAGACGCTGTCGGGGCCTTCGAAGCCCTGCCTTGCGAGATAGGCAGCTATCAGCCCGCCTTCGGCTGCTCGACCGGCATGAAGCTTCTTGGTCGAGCTGCCATTATGAATGAAGGCCCAGGTGCCGCCGGCGAAGGAGCAGGCCGAGCCAAGAGCTGAGGCCATCGCATTCACATCGAGCTTCACCAGGCTGCCGACGGCGGCTGCAGCACCGAACGCGCCGCACGTCCCTGTCGAGTGCCAGCCGAGGCCATTGTGCTCCTCGTACCCGCCGACGGCTTCCAACACGCGCCGACCGACTTCGTAGCCGAGCAGGACGCTGCGCAACAGGTCTCGGCCGCCGACCAGTCCTTTGTGATCGCCAAGCGCGGCAAGCACGGCCGGAAGGACAACCGCCCCTGAATGATCGCAGCCGCCGCTGTCATCGAGCTCATAGGCATGGGCCGAAACGCCATTGACAAATGCCGCCGTCCTCGCGTCGGAGCCGATTGGCCTTCCCCAGATCGGAGAATGTCCGGTTTGAGCCTGGATGCCCAGCGCCGCGACGACGACATTGGTTTCGTACGATGCCGAACCGGCGATCGCTGCACCCAGCGTATCAAGAATATGAAGCTTCGCCTTGTGGATGGTCTCGGGCGGAAAAGCTTCGAAGTTCGTCGAGCAGACAAGCCCCGCCAGTGCCTGAGTCAGATTATCGCTCACGGGCCTGTTCCTCGTCGACATAGGCTTCATAGACGTTGATCGGGTGATCGGCGGGGGCGGCGATGACCTTGCTGGCGTGCCAGCGCGCAACATCCGCAGCTGTCGTCAGCCACACGTCATCGAAGCCCGTGATATGAGCGAGCAGGGCTTCGACAAGAGCGATCCGGCCGGGCGTGCCGGTCCATTCCGGGCGAAGCTGGATGACGTAACAGAGACCGTATTTGCGGTAGGCATCGAACTCGGCGATCCAGTTGCCCAGCACTGCCTCGTAGGACGGGATGCGGCTTTGCCCCTTCGGGAAGGCAGGGGTAAAATTGAACTGGAAATACGGCCGGTCTTCCAGCTCGATGTGAACCGGGATCTCCACAAGCGACGAGGAATGGCTATAGGGCACATCGTCACCGTTCAACGATGCCGACCAGGTATAACCAGCCTCGACGAGAAGCCGATCGAAATGGCGCGGCCAGTTGCCGGCCGCAAGCCGAAAGCCAGAAACCTCGTTCGATGCAATCGCGCTCAACCTGTCACGGCTGCGCTTGAGGAGCTCCATGGCGACCGATGCATCCATGGCGTCATAGCGCTCGAAATCCCAGCCATGGCTCTCGATTTCATGGTGTGGCGCCACGATTTCGCGCAGCAATCGTTCATGCTTCTCCGCAACGACCCCAGGCACGAACCAGCTCGTGGATATCTCAGCATCGGCAAAGGCATTGCAAAGGCGCTCGACACCGCGCGCGGCGCCATATTGCCAGACGGAAAAACTCTTGCTGCGCCCTTTCAGATCCGGCGCCTGCGCAACAGCGTCGAGCCCGTCGTCGAAGATCACGGAGACGATGGCCGCGCATGTCTTGCCCTGTGGCCAGAAACCTTCAAAAGCCTTGCTGGTCATGCGGCATTCTCCGGATGTTGTGCGATCCACCATTTTGCGATTTCCGAGCAATGCGTTGCCCAGACACTCTCGCCGTGGGCAGTGATTGCCTTGAACAGACCTTCGAGGATCGCGAGCCGACCGGGTCGGGCGCAGACTTTCGGATGCAGGATCGTCGTCCAGCAAAGCCCTTCGCGGTGATAGCCTTCGAATTCGGCGCACCAGTTCTTTTGAACATCGGCGTAGCCCGAGATGCGGTCGAGGCCGATGGGAAAATCAGGCTCTTCTGTATAGGCGAGCGCGGTATAATCATCGATATCCCAGCGTCCCGGAATTTCGACCAAGCCCCGACCACGCGGCGTCCTATGAAAATAAGGCCGATCGTCGCCACGCATCGAGCTTGAATAGATCACGCCGAACTCGTGCAGCAATTGCGCGGTCTCGTCGCTCCAGTCGCCGGACGGCGTGCGGAAGCCAACCGGTGTCACGCCCATGCGGCTTTGGAAGATATGACGGGAGCGCTCCATGATATCGAGCTGCTGCTGCTGGCTGCAGTCGATGAAGACTTCATGATAATGGCCGTGATAGGCGACCTCATGCGCATCGCGCAGGATGCGTTCGCATTGCGACGGCCAATGCTCGACCACCCAGGTCGGCACGAAGAATGTCGCCTTGAGGCCGTAGGCAGCAAGAAGATCAAGAAGCCGCGGCAGTGCCCGCCATGGTCCATAGGCGCCTTGTGTGAAGTAGCGCGGATTGGTGAGCAGCGAGCCGTCGAGCATCGCATCGCCCGTCGGGCCATCGACATCGAAGGCGAGCGCCACAGCCGATTGCCGGCCTTCCGGCCACAGGCTTTGCTTCGCCGGTTTGGTTGCACTCTTCGCAATCATGGAACTCTGCATGCGTTTTAAGGTGTTTTGGGACGCAATCATCCATCCGCGGACGCAGGAACGCCCCGGCTGATGAATGCATGCGATGGGATAGGGAAGCGCCGCTATAACCGCGGCGCTTCTTCAAGCTTTACTTGACGCCGTTGATCACCGCCTTCGGAACGGCATTGTGGACAAGGCCCCACTTCTTCAGGATCTCATCGTAGCTGCCGTCCTTGATCAGTCCGTCGAGAGCGCCGGCAACCGCATCGCGAAGCGCGGTGTGATCCTTCTTGAAGCCGATGCCGAACGTGTCGTTGCTGAGCAGCGGCTCGCCGACGAGCGTGTAGGTGTTGGGCTCGATGCGCATCTGGTAGGCGATCGTTTCGATGCCCTGTACGACCGCGTCATACCGGCCCTGCTTCATGCCGAGACGGGCAGCATTGGAATCCGCCGTCCCTTCGAACTTGATGGCGGGCTTGCCCTTGCCTTCGCAATTTTCGGCGCTCCACGCCTTGACGTTGTCACCGAAGGAGGTGCTGCGGCTCCCCGCAACCGTCTTGCCGCAAAGGTCGGTCGCCTGCTTATAAGTCCCGGCAT
Organism: Rhizobium sp. ASV8; assembly: GCF_016429255.1. Taxonomy (GTDB): domain Bacteria; phylum Pseudomonadota; class Alphaproteobacteria; order Rhizobiales; family Rhizobiaceae; genus Rhizobium. Next base: position 5,435 of record NZ_JAELUG010000180.1, on the reverse strand, counting down.
TTGCGTTGACGGTAAAGAGGATCGGGCCGCTGGTGATATAGTCGACGAAGTCCATGCTGGCCTGGCGCTTCACGTTGTCGCTCATGCCGGAGATGATCATGTCGGCGCGGCCGGTCTGCAGGCCGCTCTGCAGCTCCTGGAAGGCGGAGGTCACGAACACGGTCGTCAGGTTGAGCTTCTTGGCAATCGCATTTGCCAGGTCGACGTCGAAACCATCGATCGTGCCGGTATCCGGATTGACGAACTCCATCGGCGGATAGATCGGATTGGTCATGATGCGGAGTTCGCCATCCTTAATGAGGTTCAGGCTCGAATCCGCGGAAGCGGCAGTGGCCGCGAGCGACAGCAGGGCTACTGAGGCGGCGAGACGAATGAGTTTCATGGAGTTCTCCTCTGATGATCTTTTCAGGGTTTTGTTGTTAAAGCACCGCAGAGATGAAGTTTTTCACTCTGGGATTCCTGGGGTTTTCCAATATGTCACTGGGCGTGCCGGTCTCGACGATCATGCCGGCATCCATGAAGACAACGCGGTCGGCGACCTCGCGGCAGAAGCCGATTTCATGCGTGACGACGATCATCGTCGTGCCTGAGGCGGCAAGTTCCTTCATGACGCCAAGCACTTCACCGACGAGTTCGGGGTCGAGCGCCGAGGTCGGCTCATCGAACAGCATCGCCTTCGGTTTCATGGCAAGCGCGCGGGCGATCGCGATGCGCTGTTGCTGGCCGCCGGACAATTCGCCCGGATAGGCGCCGGCCTTGTCGGCGAGGCCGACACGCTGCAGCAGAACGCGCGCCTCGGCGATGCACTCCTGTTTCCGCCGCTTCTGGACGCCGACCGGCCCTTCGATGATGTTCTGCAGGACGGTGCGATGCGGGAACAGATGAAATTTCTGAAAGACCATGCCGACGGCCTGACGCTGGCGGGCGATTTCACGATCCGGCAGCGGAAAGAGACGATTGCCCTCACGGCGATAGCCGGCGATTTCATCCTCGACCGTGACATAGCCGGCATCGATCTGCTCGAGCTGGTTGATGCAGCGCAGAAAGGTGCTCTTGCCAGAGCCGGAAGGTCCGATGATGCAGACCACTTCGCCTTTCCTGATTTCGAAATTGATATCCTTCAGGACATGAAACGTGCCGAAATATTTCTGCAGGCCGTGCGCCTTGATGATCGCGTCCATCAGGAAGCCTCCCCGGTGAGAGCCTGGTTGGCTGCCGGTTGGGTGCCGGCATCACGCCTACCCCAACCCTTGGAAAAATGCCGTTCGATATAGATCTGCGCTACGCTGAGGATCGTAACCACGACCATGTACCAGATGGCGGCGACGATCAGCAGCTCGATGACACGCGAGTTGACATAGTAGATGTCCTCGACGTTCTTCAGCACCTCGGAATATTGGATGACGCTCGCAAGCGACGTCAGCTTCACCATGCCGATGGTTTCATTGCCGATCGGTGGAACGATGACGCGCATGGCCTGCGGCAGCACGATCTTCAGCGTTGCCCTAAGTTTCGTCATGCCGATCGACTGAGCGGCTTCCATCTGGCCCTTATCGATCGACAGGAGGCCGGCGCGCACGACTTCGGCCGTGTAGGCACCCTGCTGAATGCCAAGGCCGAGAAGAGCGGCCACGAAGGGCGTCATGACATCGACGGTGCGAAGCGACCACAATCCCGGAATGCCGATCGTCGGAAAAATCAGGGCAAGGTTGAACCACAGGAGCAGTTGCAGCAGCGCCGGCGTGCCGCGGAACAGCCAGACATAACCGACCGAAATGCTGCGCAGGACCGGATTGTCCGCCATGCGCATGATCGCTGCTATAACTCCGAGAACGATGCCCACGATCATGGCGCAAAAGGTCATGACGATCGTGTTGCCGACGCCGGCCATGACGGCCCTGGTGAACAGGTTCTGTCCGACATATTCCCAGGCGATATCCCCCTTCCAGAAGGCTCTCGCCAAAAGAAGGAGCAGAATGATGCAGATTGCCGCCATGATCTTCGTACCGATCTTTCGTTGCGGCACGATCACAAGCGCATTCACGTCGAGTGGCGCTGAGTTGGTCAAGTCTCGATCCCCTGAGCTCGTTGGTGAGCTTTCATTTTCTAATGGGGAAACTTACGTTGCTTTTGAATTCAGTCACAAACGAGATTTGAACATGCAATTTATGCGCTTTGCGCATAAATCATGACTGTCCAGGATGATATTGCGCCATCCATCGCCTGAAATTGAGATGTGAAGGACGCTTGAACGGATCGCATTTTTTCATCGATCCGGCGGGACGGCGATCCCGACCGACCGCCTGTCACGAGAGCCGCAAATGCCGCGGGCAATCGTCATCTCCCAGATTTAATTGAAATCGATCAATCGGCGGCTCGATGCGCCCGACAATGTTGGTGGTCGCCGCCAGCCATCGGGTGTTTCAAACGCCCAAAGGCCTCGCAACATGTGTTTTCCTGTGCTCTCTGTCTTCGTCCGCCGATCGCCACCATCCTTTACCGGCCATATCGCTGTATCCTCATGGATCGTCCGCACGCAACGCGCAAGAAGGTCTTGGCCGCCCCTTCAGAACCCACTTCTGCGATCTGTTCGGCAGTGCCGTTATGGCGAATCTGAACAATCCCTGCCTCACATTCATGTGAGAGATCGATAGGCTTAATGTTCGGCCGCCCACTAAACTTTCCGTCAGAGTGGGCGCATACTCGCGCGATTGAAAGCCGATCCGCCCGCACTACCTGAAGGTTGGATATCAAGGGATGCGAACCACCGTCCACAGGCAATCGAGGAGCAATCATGAGAGTTAAAATCAACGATCAGTCACATGATGTTCAATCCGAAGGCGACACGCCATTGCTGTGGGTCATCCGCGACGAGCTTGGCATGACGGGTACAAAATATGGCTGCGGTCTTGCCCAATGCGGCGCTTGTTCGGTGCTGATCGATGGTCAGATCGCCCGCTCATGCGTTACGCCGCTGGATAACGTGGCCAATCGATCTGTCACGACGATCGAAGCCATAGAGAATGATCCCATCGGCAGGCAGGTGGTCGCCGCATGGGTCAAGCACCAGGTCCCGCAATGCGGATACTGTCAGTCCGGCCAGGTAATGGCCGCCATAGCGCTTCTGAAGCAAACGGCCCATCCGACCGAGGAGGATATCGAGGCCGCGATGGTCAATCTCTGTCGATGCGGAACCTACAACTTCATCAGGGCAGCCGTCCGCGAGGTCGCCGGAGTGAAGGAGGCTTCGCTATGAACGAGATCAACCGAAACTTCCTGTCTAAGACCGAACTGCCAATGGGCGCGCCGGTCAATCTCTCGCGGCGGCACTTCCTCCTTGGCACGGCCGGCATGACTGCCGGTGCGCTCGTTCTCGGCTTCGGCCTGCCGGTGGGCGATGCTCGAGCCCAGGCCGCCGATGGCAAAGTGGCTCCCGGCACGAGAGTTCCGGCTTTTCTGGAAATCCGACCTGATAACACGGCGCGCTTCCTGAGCCCCTTCGTGGAAGGGGGCCAGGGTGTGTTCACCGCCATGGCGCAAATCGTCGGCGAAGAACTCGACCTGGATCCGAAGTCCTTTGTCGTCGAGAATGCACCGGCAGGGCCGGACTATCTCGTCATCTTCGGCAAGATGCGCATCACCGGCGGCAGCATGTCGGTTCGCACCAGCTACGACACGATGCGCAAGCTTGGCGCCTCGGCGCGCGCCATGCTTCTGCAGGTCGCTGCGACCAGACTGAATGTTCCGGTCGACCAACTGACGACGGAGCCCGGCTATGTCGTCAACACGGCTTCGGGTCAAAAGCTTGCTTATGGCGATCTTGCCAAGGACGCATTGGCGCTGCCCGTCCCTGCCCCTGAAACGGTCATGCTGCGCGATCCCTCGCAGTTTCGCTGGATCGGCAAGCCGGTCGAGCGCCTCGATATTCTCGACAAATCGACGGGCCGCGCGATCTACGCGATCGATTGCAAGGTTGAAGGCATGGTGCATGCCGCCGTCCAGCACGCGCCGCGCCTTGGAATGTCGGTCGGCTCCATCCGCAACGAAGACGCCGTCAAGGCGATGAAAGACGTGCTTTCCGTGCATCGCCTGCCCGGTGCAGTCGCCGTCGTTTCCGAGCGATGGTGGACTGCCAAGCGTGCGGCCGAGGCCCTGCAGGTCGAATGGAACGAGGCCGGGGCCGAGCCGGTCATTGCGGGTATCCGCGTGATGCCCGTCGATTTCTCCACTGCCGCCTTCAGCCAGCGCCTGGCAAACGAACCCGGAGATGGCAAGGATGCGGAGAAGGAAGGCGACGTCACAAAAGCCTTTGCCAGCGCAAAGACTGTCGTATCCGCCACCTATCACAGCCAGTATCTGCACCACGCCCAGCTTGAGCCGCCCTCGACACTGGCAAGGTTCAATGACGATGGGAGCCTCGATGTCTGGATGCCGAACCAGGCTCCTGAACAATTCCAGGCCGATATTGCCAAGCTGACCGGGTTGGACGCTTCGAAGATCAATATCCATAGCCCCCTGCTCGGCGGCTTCTTCGGTCGGCATTTCCTCTACAAGGCCGCCAACCCCTATCCGCAGGCAATCCAGCTTGCCAAGGAGGTTGGAAAGCCGGTGAAGCTCATCTGGAGCCGTGAGGAAGAGTTCCTCCGCGATCCGATGCGACCGATGGCGGCCGTCAGGTTCCGCGGTGCACTTGATGACAACGGCATGCCGGTGGCGCTTGAGGCCGTCAGCATTTGCGAAGGACCAACCGAGGGAAATTCGGGGCACAAGCCGGACAAGATGGATCCGGCTGCGGTGGAGGGTCTGACCGGAAAGGCCTATGCCATCCCCAACCGGCGCATAGCCCAGATCTACGTCGAGAACCCAACCATGCTTGCCTACTGGCGTTCGGTCGGCAATTCGATGAACGACTTTCTCTATGAGACGTTTTTGGATGAGCTCGCCGACAAAGGTGGCAAGGACCCATACGAGCTGCGCCTGCAGCTGCTGAAAGACGACAAGCGGCTGACAACATTGCTGAAAGAGGCCGGCGATCTCTCCGGAGGCTGGAAGCGGGGTCCTTTCACGGCGCAGGATGGAACCCGTCGCGCTCGCGGCGTTGCCATGGCCTCGCCGTTCGGCAGCTACACAGCCGCCATTGCAGAAGTGTCGATCCAATCCGGTCAGGTCGTCGTTCATGACGTCTGGGAAGCGATCGATCCCGGCAGCATCGTCAATCCGGCAATCATCGACGCGCAGATCAACTCCGCGACGGCGCTTGGGCTGTCCCAGGTGCTGCTTGAGGAGGCGGTGTACGAAAAGGGTCGGCCTGTCGCCCGGAACTACGACCTCTATCCCATCCTGCCGCCGGGCCGCATGCCGCGTGTCCATAGCCGGATCGTCGAGAGCGGTGAAAAGATGGGTGGCATCGGTGAACCGGGATTACCCGCCGTCCC
>NZ_JAELUG010000017.1 GCF_016429255.1 Rhizobium sp. ASV8 | reverse complement strand
TTCAGTATTCTGGACGCAGTGGTCGGGCCACATCATCTGCGGCTTGCCGGAGAGCGTGCCCATTTCGAAAGGTTTTTTGCCGGGATGGGCCGATGCGAAGCTGCCGTGGCCGGCCGGATGCCAGTCCTGCGATGCGATGATGAGATCATATTTGCCGTTGTCGATCAGCTTGTTGGCAACCTGTACCACCTGATCTCCTTCCGGCACGGGAAGGTTGCCACCCGGGCAGAAGCCGTTCTGGATGTCGATGAGCAGCAGTGCTTTCATGAGGCCTGTCCTTCCGTCTTGTTGCATTGCACGATGCCAAGCGGCGCGGTTCGGATCAAGCCCCATGCGCCCCGCCGATGATGCGGCGAGGCACAATGTTTGGCAAAGTCTTACGCAGGCTTGTGGCCTTTCAGCCCGTAGAAGGCGATGTAGACGTAGCAGATGATCGGCATCAGGAAGGCGAGGTGGATGCCAATGGTATCGGCAAGGCCGCCCTGGATAACGGGCAGAACGGCGCCACCGACAATGGCGAGGCAAAGAATACCGGATCCCTGGCTCGTATATTTGCCGAGCCCATGTAGCGCCAGACTGAAGATCGTCGGGAACATGATAGAGTTAAAGAGGCCGATTGCCAGCACCGACCACATGGCGACATGGCCCGTGGTGAGTACGGTTACCACCAGCAGGATGATGACGATAGCAGCGTTGAAAGCAAGCGCCTTGCCATCGTCGATCTGGCGCATGATCACAGATCCGACGAAGCGTCCGATCATCGCGCCGCCCCAGAAATAGGAAACGTAGTGCGCCGCGTCGGCTTCGGAGAGATGGGCGATATCGGGCTGGCTGAGGAAATTGACAAGGAAGCTGCCGACGCTGACTTCGGCACCCACATAGAGGAAGATGCCGACTGCACCGAGCACCAGATGACGATACTGCCAGGCTGAGCCGCCGCCGCGCATCGGTTCCACGGTTTCCTCATCTTCGACTTGCGGCAGTTTCAACGCCGCAAAGACGGCGGCGAGCACCAGAAACGCTACGGCAAGCAGCAGATACGGGAATTTCACGGCGCCCGCTTCGGCAAGCCGCATGGCGTCAATCTGCTCGGGGGTTGCGTTGGCTGCGGCTACCGTCGCTGCAGAGAGGATCAATATTGCGCCGAAATAGGGAGCGATCGTTGTGCCGAGCGAGTTGAAGGCCTGCGTCAGGTTAAGACGGCTGGCAGCGGTATCGGGAGGTCCCAGGACGGTGACATAGGGGTTGGCGGCGACCTGCAGGATCGTGATGCCGGTGGCAAGCACGAAGAGTGCGCCCAGGAAGAGCGCGTAGACGCGGTAGCTGGCGGCTGGAATGAACAGCGCGCAGCCGACTGCCGCGATGGCGAGGCCGACGACGATGCCCCATTTGTAGGTGATACGCTTTACGAGCGCGCCAGCCGGCAGCGATACGATGAAGTATGCGCCGAAAAAGCAGAGCTGAATGAGCATCGCTTGGGTGTAGTTGAGCTGAAACACGCTCTTCAGGTGCGGCACCAGAATGTCGTTCAGGCAGGTAATGAAGCCCCACATGAAAAAGAGTGAGGTGAGTGCGATAAGCGCGAATTGATAATTGCCCTGGCCTTGATGTGCGGATGCACTGGCGCTGGTGGGCGCAGAGCTTGTTACTGGTCCAGCCACTTTTTTATCCTCGGTTCTTGTTTTCGTCAGACAGCGATGTTCGAGCCGGAATGGGTCGAAATACGAGCTGGCAGCGGCTTGCCGAGGTGCCACGGGAGATACGGAACCCCGAAGCCACTAAGGTCGATATAATCGATTAGGCTGATATTGGTAGCATGCTAGTGATGCGGATTTTGCAGGGCAGCAATGTAGGGAGCGGGATACCGGCCTTCCCGAGGCCGGATTGTGGCGGAGGGATTACTTTTTCTGCCCGGCAAAACTCTCGCTTGTTGTCCCAACACTTGGTCCGGCGAGGATCTTGGCTTTCCTGACAGTCTGCCGCCGAGCTTCCTGCTGATTTTGAACAATCGATATGAGCGTGCTTTGCGCTGAGGCGCGGATATCCGCGACCCAGCATCCTGGACAAATAATTGACGGCATTATGGCCGGCTTTGAAGGTCTAACTTTTCGCTGATAGTGCGAGCGCGTCGGCCCCAGCTGCCAGGTGGGGTGGGCAGGATGGATCCGTAGCTGCGCGCCAGACGGCTTCCGCGACGTCGGCCGACCGGGTGATTCCGGCCGAGGGTTGCTGTGCCCAACTTGCGAACACGCCTTGCACCAGTTCCGCATATGCATCGGGGAAGCCGCCGGCATCCTTGGTGCGCGATTGTGCGGTTTCACCGAAACGTGTGTCGGGAGCGCGCCCCGGCAATACGATTCTCACGCGGATGTTGAATGGTTCCAGTTCGAGCGCCAGCACCTCGGCGAATGCATTCACGGCGGCCTTGCTGGCGGTATAGACCGAGAGAAGATGGAGCGGTTTCAACGTCACACTGGATGTGATGTTGACGATGACGCCTTGCTCACGTTGCCGAAACTGCGGCAGCACGGCTTGCGTCATGGCCATCGTGCCGATGGTGTTCGTTTCAAAAATATCGCGCGCCAGCTCCATCGATGTGCCTTCCAGCGCATTGAGCCAACCGATTCCCGCATTGTTGACCAGCACGTCGATCGGCCCGGCGGCGTCGATGAGATTGCTGATGCTTTTGGCATTGGTGATATCGAGCGGCAGAACGCGCAAATGTTCTGAGCGGGGGAGTATCTCCTCTTTTGGCGTGCGCATCGTTGCGACGACGTTCCAGTTGCGATCGAGGAAGTATTTGGCGGTTTCCAGTCCGAATCCGGATGAGCAGCCAGTAATCAGAACGGTTTTCATGTCGGCTCCTTGATAAGCGTTGCAGTCGCGACACTAGACCGCGATGGCCGGACTTTGTATGATCGAAAGTCCATATTCGTTTAGCAGGAGTCCTGATTGTGATTGATCCGCTTGCCGAAGTGGTTACCTTGCTGCAACCCGGCGCCCTGCTATCCAAGGTGGTGAGTGGCGGCGGAGCATGGAGCGTCCGCCGTCCTGCGACGGGCAGACCATTTTACTGCGTCGTCATGGACGGCTCTGCCCGCCTTGCGATCGACGGGCACCGGCCGATTGACCTCATGGAAGGCGATTTCGTCCTCATTCCCTCCGTGTTCGGCTTCGTGATGTCCAATCGCGATCCTCAGGAATCTGGTGCGGACCCTCTGGCCGTCACCATGTGGCACGACGAGGTGAGGCATGGTGATCAGAATGCAGCCCCTAATGCCCGATTGCTGATTGGACATTTCACCTTCGGCTCCGAAGATGCCGCGCTTTTGGTTTCGCTGCTCCCAACGCTCATCCATGTCAGCGGTGAAAGGCGGCTCTCGCTCATCGTTCAGCTCGTCGCCGAAGAGGCGCGCGAACAGCGTCCGGCGCGTGCCGTCGTTCTTGCACGCCTGCTGGAGGTGATGCTGATCGAGGCTCTTCGATCGACGGGTGGGCCGGAGGCATCGCCCGGTCTGCTGCGCGGGCTTTCCGATGAGAGGCTTGCCGCCGCCATCCGCCGGATCCATGAAAGCCCGGCCTATGCTTGGACGATCGCGCTGCTGGCAAAAGAAGCTGGTCTCTCTCGCTCGGCTTTCTTCGAACGCTTCGGTCGTGCCATGGGCGTTGCGCCTATGGAATATGTGCTTTCCTGGCGCATGGCCTTGGCGAAGAGGTTTCTGCGGCGCGGCGATGGTGACATCGCCACCATCGCTGAGCGCGTCGGTTATGGTTCGGCAAGCGCCTTCAGCGTTGCATTCACGCGTTTCGCGGGACTTCCACCAGCGCGATATGCGCGCTCTGCGACTGAGTTGCAAAGCTTTGAGATCTGAGGCGACGTCACTCAGGGTGCGGATCTTCCGCGAGATGGGAATACCTCGCCGTGGACCGGCGCAGAGAGGCCGATCAGAAGGCCAAGCCCTCTTCTTCGATCGCCTTCCGCACGGCATTGCGCTGCCTCATGCGGGCATACCAGGCTTTTAGATTGTCCAACTCATCGAAATGGATGGCGGCCTTGTAGTAGGACTTGAGCCAGGCGGCCTGGCCCCATCCCGTCAGGGCGAACAGATAGGCATCGGCAACCGTGAAGTGATCCCCCATCAGGAAGGGGCGATCGGCGAGGTGTGCATCGATCCATCGATAGCGCTTTTCGAGCTTCGGCCTTGCCGTCTCGACATAGCTTCCCGCCAATCGAGCATAAAGAAGCGGAATGAAGCCCTTATGGATTTCGGTTGAGAGGAAACCGAGCATTTCCTGCAGCTTGTATCGCTCCATCGTGCCGGCAGGCGCAGCCAGTCGGGACTCGGGCTTCAAGTCCGCCAGATATTGAACGATGGCGGGTCCTTCTCTTAGGCGATCACCGTTATCGAGTTCGAGTAGGGGGACATAACCGTGCGGGTTGATGTCATGGAAATCCAATCCCGCTTCGGTCTTGTGCGTGGTGTGATCCACCCTGATAAATTCGACGTCGAGGCCGAGTTCGTTGATGATGATATGGGGGGAGAGCGAGCAGCTAGCGGGCAGATAATACAGTTTCACGAGTGGGCTCCATGGTGATTTCCAGTGCAGCCATCGCGTGGAACGGCTGCCGCTGAACCATGTAGTTTCCCCGGTATGGAATAGTAAGAACGGAAAAGTTTGACATCTAGGTACAAAAATTATACCGCCTCAACCATGAGGTATGCACCATGAAAAAGACTGTGACCGGATGCTCCGTCGAGGAGGCGATGCATTTGCTGGGAGGCCGCTGGCGGCTGCTGATCGTGTCCTATCTGGTCGAGGGGCCACAGCGCTTCAACGAGTTGCGGCGGCTGATGCCTGGCATCTCTCAGCGAATGTTGACGCTTGATTTGCGCGCGCTGGAGGAGGCGGGCCTGATCAGGCGGACGGTCTATCCGACGGTTCCTGTGAAAGTCGAGTACTCGTTGACGGAAGATGGGAGCCGCCTGGAGAAGGTGGTGGCCGTGGTGAAGGAGTTTGGGCTGTGGCTGAAGGGTCGAGATACGCAGGTGGCTGATGCGCGACAGGCTTCACCAGAGCTCGCAGTATAAGTCCCGCCACATAGATTTGTCTTGTCGGTCGGCTTGATGTTGCCATTGCATTGATGCTCACCCTCTGGTCCCAAACCAGAGGGCCGGCTTAGTCCGATCAAACTCTCTCCACAAACCCGTCCAGTACGCGTTTCTGCCCGGCGCGGTCGAATTCGATCGTCAGCTTGTTGCCCTCGATTTCCGAGACATTGCCGTTGCCGAACTTGATGTGGAAGACGCGGTCGCCGACCATGAATTTCGATGGTTCGGAGGAGGTGGATTTGGCCACCAGTTCGCCATCGATCGTGCGCACCTTCGGGCCGCTCTCGCCATAGCCGATACGCTCGACGGCATGGCCGGAGCGGCTGCCCCAGTTATCGCGGGTCGCGTCGTTGCGGTTTGCCTGAGCGCGCTTCCAGCCGGGGGTGGAATAGGAGTTGGCGAAGGGTTCCGCCTTGTCGAAACGGGACTGGCCGTAGCCGCCGCGACCATAGCCGCCATAGGACTGCTCGACTTCAGCGACCTGAACATGCGTTTCCGGCAGTTCGTCGAGGAAGCGGGAAGGGATGGTGGATTGCCACAGGCCGTGGATGCGGCGGTTGGAAACGAACCAGATGTGGCAGCGGCGCTTGGCGCGGGTGATGCCGACATAGGCGAGGCGGCGCTCTTCCTCGAGGCCGGCGCGGCCGCTTTCGTCGAGCGAGCGCTGATGCGGAAACAGGCCTTCCTCCCAGCCGGGCAGAAACACGGTCTCGAATTCCAGGCCTTTGGCCGAGTGCAGCGTCATGATCGAGACAGCGTCGAGATTTTCGTTCTGTTCGGCATCCATGACGAGGGCGACGTGCTCGAGGAAGCCGCGCATGGATTCGAAACTATCCATGGAGCGGATCAGTTCCTTGAGGTTTTCCAGGCGCCCCGGCGCTTCCGCCGATTTGTCGTTCTTCCACATGTCCGTATAGCCGGACTCTTCGAGGATCTGCTCGGCAAGCTCGGTATGCGGCGTGTTTTCAAGCAGGCCCTGCCAGCGGCGGAAGGATTGCACGACGTCGAACAGTGCCTTGCGCGCCTTCGGCTTCATTTCATCCGTCTCGATGATATCGGCCGCTGCCGCCAGCATCGGGATATTGCGAACGCGGGCGTAGTCATGCAGCGCACGCACGGTGGTGTCGCCGAGACCGCGCTTCGGCGTGTTGACGATGCGCTCGAAGGCAAGATCGTCGGCCGGTTGGCAGACGAGGCGGAAATAGGCCATGGCGTCGCGGATTTCGAGGCGCTCATAGAAGCGTGGGCCGCCGACGACCCGATAGTTCAGGCCGAGCGTGACGAAACGATCTTCGAATTCGCGCATCTGGAAAGACGCGCGCACGAGGATCGCCATGTCATTGAGATTGTGCTTGTTGCGCTGAAGCTGCTCGATCTCTTCGCCGATGGCGCGCGCTTCCTCCTCGGAATCCCAGGAGGCGTGCACCTGCACCTTGATGTCGTCGGGATCGGAACGTTCGGTGAACAGCGTCTTGCCGAGCCGGCCCTCGTTATGGGCGATCAGATGGGCTGCTGCGCCGAGAATATGTTCGGTGGAGCGGTAGTTGCGCTCGAGCTTGATGACCTTGGCGCCCGGAAAATCCTTCTCGAAGCGCAGGATATTGTCGACCTCCGCGCCGCGCCAGCCGTAGATCGATTGATCATCGTCGCCGACGCAGCAGACGTTCTGCGGCTCGCCCTTCTGCCGCTGCGCCAGCAGGCGAAGCCACATGTACTGGGCCGTGTTGGTGTCCTGATACTCGTCGACCAGAATATAGCGGAAGCGCTGGTGATAATCTTTCAGGATGTCCGGGTTGCGCCGGAACATATTGATCGGATGGAGCAGAAGATCGCCGAAGTCGCAGGCGTTCAGCGTCTTCAGACGATTCTGATAAGCGGTATAGAGTTCGCGGCCCTTGCCGTTAGCAAAGGCGCGGGCGTCGCCTTCCGGAATATCGGCGGGGCTAAGGCCCTTGTTCTTCCAGGTGTCGATCATGCCGGCGAACTGCTTGGCCGGCCAACGCTTGTCATCGAGCCCTTCGGCCTGAATCAACTGCTTGATCAGTCGGATGACGTCGTCGGTGTCGAGAATGGTGAAGCTGGAAGTGAGGCCGACCAGTTCGGCATGACGGCGCAACAATTTGACGCCGATCGAGTGGAACGTGCCGAGCCAGGGCATGCCTTCGACCGCGCCGCCGACCAGCAGCGCGATACGCTCTTTCATCTCGCGCGCCGCCTTGTTGGTGAAGGTCACGGCAAGGATCTGGCTGGGGAAAGCACGGTTGGTGGAGAGGATATGCGCAATGCGGGTCGTCAGCACGCGCGTCTTGCCGGTGCCGGCGCCTGCAAGCACCAGCACTGGGCCGTCGAGCGTCTCGACCGCTTCCGCCTGCTCCGGATTGAGTCCCGAGAGATAATCCGGCCGGCGACCGCTGTCGCGCGCTGCCATGGCGCGGGCGGCAATGCCGCCACCATTGCTGCTGGCGCTGGGTGCCGGGTGTCGCGGCGCCAGATGTTCCGGCTCCTCGTCAAAGAAAGGAATGTCGTCGTGTCCGATGGTCATGCGGCCCAATGTAATGATTCTACCCCGAAAGGCAAAAGAAACGGGCCGAAAATAGAACAAAAAGTGCACATTCACAGGTGATGAAGCGATCGGGAGGGTGGATTTTCCGGTCATAAACGGCTTGTCAGGCAGTGGATAAAACGCGTCGTTGTCTCCGCCAAGATTACAACTTTGTCATAATTCGCGGTCAATCTTGCCCCATATGCTCAAAAAAACGATATTGCAGCAAATCGGGCACAATCGTGCGTTATATCGCCATCGACCCGAATCCGGCCTCGGCACACGCTCCTGAAGCGACGAGGCCATCACAAACCGACGACGCGATTTCATCGCCTCTGACACAACAAGCCGGAGACGTGCATGACCGCCTGGAAACAGCTTTCCTTATCCTTTCTCGTGCTGGTGGCGGGTTTTGCCGCCGCGGTGGCCTTCGTGCCGGGTGCGGCCAGCCTCCTGCAGAAAGCCGGTGTCCCGGCTTCCGTCGTGGCGATGGTTGCACCCCGCGACGATGCGAAGGGGGTGCAGGCCGGCAAGATCGCCAGTGGTGGCGCGGGGCGCGGCCAGAATACGCCGCTGGTCCTCACGCATCCCGTGGTCGGCGGCATCGTCAATGATCGCCTCAGCGCCATCGGCACCGGCGATGCCATCCGCTCAGTCGTCGTTATGCCGCAGGCGGCGGGCACGATCCGGGAGATCCTCATCAAATCCGGCGACAGGGTGAAGCAGGGGCAGGTGTTGGCGCGTCTCGACGATGACGAACAGATCATTGCCCGAGGACAGGCGGAAGTGGCGCTCAAGAGCGCGTCGGAGAAATTCCAGCTCTATCGCAACATCAAATCCACTGTGTCGCGGATGGACGTCTTCGATGCCGAGATCGTGGAGCAGGGAGCAAAGCTGGCGTTGCAATCGGCGGAGCTTGCGCTGAAGCGCCGGGATATTGTCGCTCCGATCGACGGGATTGTCGGCATCGTTCCCGTTGTCGTCGGCGATAATGTGACGACGGCTACCAATATTGTCATGCTGGACGATCGCTCCGAGATCCTGGTGGACTACTGGGTGCCTGAGCGCTTTGCCAATACGGTCAAGGTCGATCAGCCTGTCGAGGCGACATCGGTCGCGCTGCCGGGGCGGGTCTTCACCGGCGCGGTTGAGGCGGTGGACAATCGCGTCGATGGCGCCAGCCGGACCCTGCGCGTGCGTGCCCGCATCGACAATGCCTCGGATGAGCTGCGTGCCGGCATGTCGTTCAATGTCGGCATGCGCTTTGCCGGCAATCCCTATCCTTCGGTCGATCCGCTTGCGGTGCAATGGGATGGCGAGGGCGCGCATGTCTGGCGTGTTGCGGATGGCAAGTCTTCGAAGGTGCGTGTCAGTATCGTGCAGCGCAATCCGGATGCCGTCCTGGTCAAGGGCGATCTGCGCGATGGCGATCTCATCGTCATCGAGGGTTTGCAGCGTGTGACAGAAGGCGGCGGAGTTCGCCTTGCCCGCGATGTCGCGCAAGCCACGGAGGTCATCACGCAATGATGACCCATGGCGATGATATGGCAGAGGGCGGCGCGGGCGCAGGCAAGCAGTCCTTCACGGCCCTTTTCGTGCGGCGGCCGATCCTGGCGCTGGTTTTCAATACGCTCCTGGTCGTTGCGGGTCTTGCCGCCTATTTCGGTGTCGAAGTGCGTGAACTGCCCGACGTCGATCGTCCGGTCGTTACTGTGCGAACCGTATTCGAAGGCGCGTCGCCGCAGACGGTGGATCAGGAGCTGACGAAGATCATCGAAGGCGCGGTTGCCCGTGTCAGCGGTCTGAAATCGGTGTCGTCCAGCTCCTCCTTCGGGCAGAGCCGGGTGACGCTGGAGTTTTCCGACGCTACCGATCTGTCGGTGGCGGCCAACGACGTCCGCGATGCCATCGGTCGGATCACCGAGCAATTGCCGGATCAGGCGGATGCGCCGCAGATCGTCAAGGCGGATTCGGATTCGCAGCCGATCATGCGTCTTGCCGTGACATCCAGTACCATGACGATGGACGACCTGACGCAGCTCGTCGACAAGGAAATCAGGGATCGGCTGGCCTCTGTCGAAGGCGTTGCCGATGTTGAGCTATATGGCAATCAGGAGAAGGTTTTCCGGATCGACATCGATCAGGCGGCGCTTGCCGGACGCGGACTGACGATCGGTGACCTGACGACGGCGCTTGCGACCGCCGCGCTCGATGTGCCGGCCGGATCGCTGAAGAGCGCCCGCCAGGATATCGTGGTTCGCGCCACGGCCGCATTGCAGACGCCGGAGGATTTTTCCCGGTTGATCGTCAAGGATCGCGTGCGGCTCTCCGATGTCGCGACCGTTACGCTCGGGCCGAGGGACGGCACCACTGCGCTTCGATCCAACGGCGTGCAAGGCGTCGGCCTCGGTATCATCCGCCAGGCTCAGTCGAACACGCTGAATATTTCGGAAGGCGTGAAGGCAGTCGTTGCGCAGCTCTCGAAGTCGCTGCCGGAGGGGACGCGCGTCGTCGTCACCAGTGATGACGCCCTGTTCATTCAGGGAGCGATCCATGAAGTAATGCTGGCCCTCGTCTTTTCGGCGCTGATCGTCACCATCGTCATCTACCTCTTTCTGCGCGACTGGCGGGCGACGCTCATACCCGTCGTCACCATGCCCGTGGCGCTTATCGGTACGCTTGCCGCGCTCTATATGGTCGGCTTTTCGATCAATATTCTAACGCTGCTGGCGATCGTGCTCGCGACCGGCCTCGTGGTCGACGATGCCATCGTCGTGCTTGAGAATATCGTGCGGCGCAGAGCGGAGAAGATCGGACCGCGCGCCGCCGCCGTGCTCGGCACGCGTGAGGTCTTTTTCGCCGTCATCGCCACGACGGCGACGCTTGCCGCTGTGTTCATCCCGCTATCCTTCCTGCCGGGGCAGGTGGGTGGCCTGTTCCGTGAGTTCGGCTTCGTGCTCGCTTTCTCGGTGGGCCTCTCGTCGATCGTGGCGTTGACGCTTTGCCCGATGCTCGCCTCGCGGATGCTGACCAAGGAGATGCGCGAGGAACACGGCGTACTCGGCCATTTCGGCGGACTGTTCGCCGGCGTCTATCAGCGCACGCTCAAGACCTGTCTCAACGCACCGTTTGTTGTCATCGTCTTCTGTGCGGTTTTCTCAGCCGCCGCCATTCTGGCGTTCATGAATGTCAAAAGCGAGCTGACGCCAACCGAGGACCGCGCGATGGTCATGCTGCGTCTTACGACGCCGCAAGGCGCGGGCCTCGATTACACGAAGGATCAGCTGCAGCGCGTCGAGGAGCGGTTGCAGCCACTGATGGATAGCGGCGATCTCCGCAACATCTATGCGATCTCCGGTCTGAACAGCCAGAAGAACACCGGCTTTATGGTGCTGACTCTGGCGCCCTGGAGCGAGCGCCATCGCACGCAGCAGCAAATCGTTGCCGATATCAACCGTGCCATGGCCGATGTGCCGGCTCTGCGCGGTACGGCCATCCAGTCAAACAGCCTTCGCATCCGTGGCGCCGGCAGCGGCGTGCAGATGGCTCTGATCGGCAGCAACCACGAGGCGCTGACGCAATCGGCCCTGAAACTGGTGCAGGCGCTGGATGCAACGGGTCGGTTCGATACGCCGCGCCTCAACAACGAACCGACGCAGGCACAGGTCTCCGTCAATATCGATCGGGAGCGGGCGTCCGATCTCGGGATCGAGATATCGGGGCTCTCGATGGCGCTTCAATCCCTGCTCGAAGGGCGCTCCGTGGTGGACGTCTTCGTCGCCGGCGAATCCTATCCGGTGCTGCTGACCTCGACGATGCGGCCGATCGACGATCCGACCGATCTCGAAAACGTCTTTCTGAAAACCGGCGACGGCAAGATCGTCCCGATGTCTGTCATCGCATCGCTGAAGGAAAATGCCGTTGCGCCGCAGCTGACCCGCGAGCAGCAGCTGGCGTCCGTCGCCATCACCGCCGGCCTGAAGAACGATATGTCGCTCGGGCAGGCCGTGGAGGAGGTGACCAGGATTGCCACGCCTCTGTTGCCGCCCGGGGCACGACTGATGCCGCTTGCCGAAGCCGCCACGCTGGAGGAAAACTCCAGTGGTATGGCGCTTACCTTCGGCTTCGCCATTGTCATCATCTTTCTGGTCCTTGCCGCGCAGTTCGAAAGCGTGCTGTCGTCGTTGATCATCATGTCTACCGTGCCGCTCGGCCTCGCCTGCGCCGTCTTTGCGCTCGTCATCACCGGTTCGAGCCTGAATATCTACAGCCAGATCGGTCTCGTGCTGCTGGTCGGCGTCATGGCGAAGAACGGCATCCTGATCGTCGAGTTTGCCAATCAGCTGCGCGACAAAGGCGAGGGCGTGCGCGAGGCGATCGAAAAGGCGTGCGCTCTGCGCCTGCGTCCGGTCATGATGACGATGATTGCGACGATTCTCGGCGGCGTCCCCCTCGTTTTTGCCGAGGGAGCGGGTGCCGAGGCCCGCATCGCGCTCGGCTGGGTGATCGTCGGTGGTCTTGGTTTTGCAACCCTGGTCACGCTTTACATCACGCCCGTCGCCTACCTTCTCATCGCGCGCTTCGCGAAGCCGCAGACACATGAGGAGCAGCGCCTGCACGAGGAAATGTCGGATGCGGCGCTGCGCACGAAGCTGGCCAACCTCCGCGCGGCGGAGTGAGGCCAGCACGGTTGAGTTGAGGTCGCGGCAAATTTCTCGCTTGTTTATGGTAAATTATGCGTTTGGCTTAGCGTTTTATTAAGCGTGTTTGCTAATCATAGCGGCATGTAACCGCTGGAGCCCAGGTGTTGTTTTTGCCGGGCTTCTCCTTCGCCGACACGATCGGCCCGTGTGCATGAGTGCCCGCGGCAAGGTTCCAATGTCTCCTTGTATTTGTTGCGTATTGTTGCGTCCGGAGTTTGTGTGCCGTGAGTATTTTTTCGACCTTCATCAGGGTCACTCCCTCTATGAATACAGCGCTCGAAGTGCTGAGGGACACCCAGACCAAACTGGCCAATGCGGAGCGGCAGATGTCGTCCGGGCTGCGGGTGCAGACGGTCAAGGATAACGCCACCTATTGGAGAATTTCGGCTTTGACGCGTACCGACGTCGGCGCAATATCGTCGGTGCAGGATGCGCTTGGCCTTGCTGCCTCCACGGTCAACACAGCCTCCACCGGTGTCGAGAATGCAATCGATGTCGTGACGCAGATCCGCACGAAGCTTGTCAGTGCGTATGAGACGAGTGTCGACAAGACGAAGCTCAACGATGAGATTACCCAGCTCAAGCAGCAACTGCGCAGCATTGGGGAATCCGCGACTTTCAACGGCGTCAACTGGACAGTGTTGCAGGACGGTACGGATCCGACGAAACCACATCAGATTCCAGGGTCCTTTATCCGCAACACCAACGGAAGCGTCTCGATCGGCATGCTGAACTACGAGGGCGTGACCTCGACCGGCGGCCCCATCGTTCCGGCGGATGCGCGATATCTGATCGACGATCAATCGAGCGGTTCGGGCGGGTATGGCGTGCTGACGTCGACCGCCTTTTCGACAGCGGCCGGCTCAGCCAAAAACTACGTCTTGATCAGCAGCAAGAATGGCAGCACCGGCGGCCAGGCTGAAATCTCCCTTGATGCGAATACGTCACGCGGGGCGATTACGGACATGGTCAACACGGTGACCGGGATGTTGCAGCAGCTCAATACGATCGGATCGGCATTCGGTTCGCTCGAATCCCGCATTGGTCTGCAGACCGAATTCGCCAAGAATCTGAACGATTCCCTGACAAGCGGCGTGGGCAAACTCGTGGACGCGGACATGGAGCAGCAATCGAGCAGGGTCTTGGCGCTGCAGGCGCAGCAGCAACTCGGGCTGCAGTCCCTGTCGATCGCCAATGCCAGCTTTAACACCGTGCTTCAGCTTTTCCACGCCGCCTGATCATCGAGGGGCGCTGCAAGCAAGGCAAGCGGGGCTGTTACAGGCCCTGCAAAGTGCCGGTGGCCCATGGTTTCCGCAAAGGTTGTGCATATGCGCTATGCACAGGGAACAAAGGACTGGTTAAGATTTCTCTTCATCATCTTGCCGCAATGTTTCATATCTGCTGCGGCCATCGAACCGGAGAGCGACGATTCTATGATCAAGAAATTTGCCATTCTTGCCCTAGGGGCAGCCTTTTTGAACGCGTGCACCACGACTGATCCCTATACAGGCGAGCAGAAGGTGTCCAACACAGCCGGCGGCGCGGCGATCGGTGCCGGGGTCGGTGCGGTTGCGGGTCTCCTCATCGGTCATTCGCCATCTTCGCGCCGCAATGCCGCGCTGATCGGTGCCGGCGTCGGTGCGCTCGCGGGTGCGGGTATCGGCAACTACATGGACCAGCAGGAGTCCGAGCTGCGTGCGCAGCTGCAGGGCACCGGGGTCTCGGTTACGCGCGTCGGCGACCGCATCATTCTCAATATGCCGTCGGCGATCACCTTCGACATCGACAGGGACGCGATCAAGCCGGAATTCTTTGCGACGCTCAATTCCGTCGCAATCGTTCTGCGCAAGTTCAACCGCACTCTCATCGACGTCAACGGCCATACCGATTCGACCGGCAGCCTGCAGCACAACCAGGATCTGTCCGAGCGTCGCGCCGGTTCCGTTGCTTCCTATCTCAGCGGTCAGGGTATCGACCAGCGCCGCATGTCGGCGATCGGCTTCGGCCCGTCGCAGCCGGTTGCGTCCAATGCGAGCGAGGCTGGCCGCGCCCAAAACCGCCGCGTCGAAATCCAGATCGCACCGATCACACAGAACGGCTAAGCCTGTTCAACAAAAGCGGCCGGGTCTCACGATCCGGCCGTTTTCTTTGCGCGTCTGATCACGCATGCATGCTCGCGCCCTTGGTGATCTTGTCGACGATCTTCTTTTCCGCGCGCAGGGCAATGCCGACGACTTTGGCGTCCTCGGGGGCGAATTCGGAAAACACGGCGCGATTGGCGACGTCATGGCCGGTGGAAAACATTTCCTCGATGAAGACGGAAGAGGTGACGCCGCGTTCCAGCGAGCGGCGATGGATGGCGGAGATCTTGTCCTGATCGGCCGACAGGACGATGATCGGCTGGATCGATAAAGCGTTGTAGACGTTGCCGGTGCGATCGCGATAGGCTTCGCCGATGATATCGGGATGCTGCCCGGCGATGCCCGTCGACAGAAAGGCAGTTACGTTCAGCTTCTGCCAGGATTGAAGATCGCTTCGCAAAACGATCGCGATTTTGGTATCGAACATCGGTGATCACTTTCATGCAGTCTGGAAATGCGACATTGCAGGATGATGTAGCCGGACAGATCTTCGAAGGTCTTGAACGTTTGTGCGTGACGCCCGACGCCAATCGTATCCTGTCCGCGCCCGCCTATCCGGGGATCGAGCGCATCCAGGCGCAGTTTCGAGGCGATGCATTCGATCTGCACCGGCATGACACCTATGCGCTCGGCGTCACCATGCGAGGGGTGCAGACATTCCGGTATCGCGGGGAACAACGCTACAGCCAGCCCGGGCGAGTGATCATCCTTCATCCGGACGAGCTGCACGATGGCGGTGCCGCAACCGAGGACGGGCTCGTCTATCGCATGCTTTATCTGGAACCTTCGGTGCTGTTTCAGTGTCTGGAGGCAGCTCGTATCGGCCTGCCTTTCGTCGATGATCCGGTGGTTGAGGACGATCGGCTCGCCGGTCTCTTGCTGGCGGCACTTGGCGAGCTCGATCGCGAACTGGACGAGCTCTTCGTTGACGACTTCGTTTCTCGCCTGGCCGATGGCCTCGTGCAGCATGCGCGCCTGCCGCAGCGGCCGTTGGGCAGCATTGCCTGGGGGCAGGCGAAAGCGGCGCGGGAATATCTGGAAGCGCATGTCACGCGCGGTGTTCGCTCCCAAGAGCTGGAGCAGATCACGGGCCTCGACCGGTTCGCGCTTGCTCGGCACTTCCGAGCCGCCTTTGCCACGAGCCCGCATCGCTTTCTGCTCATGCGTCGGCTGCAACAGGCAAAGGCGCTGATCGTCGAGGGCGAGCCGATCGCCGAAGTTGCCGCTGCAACCGGTTTCGCCGACCAGAGCCATCTGACCCGACATTTCAAGAAGGCCTTCGGTATCGCTCCCGGCGCCTGGAGCAGCATGGTGCGCGGTGCAGGGCAGCGTGGCTGACCAGGTTTGGCGACGCGCCGCCAAACCGTTTGAATTTCCCTCCAGGCCTATAGCCGAGGCGAGGTCGGTTTCGATATTTTCATGGCTGGACACGGTCGTTTCTATGTCCCATAGAACCGCAAAAAGTTAACGCCCTTTGTGCTCGCGATAGGAGATTCGGACTATGGTTCTGGCTGATGCGAAGGCGGGGAAACGCAACGAGGCTGGGATTTCAGCCGCTCTCGGCGTTCTGAAACAGGCTTTCGGAGAACGTTTCCAGACCGGCGAAAGTTTTCGCGCCCAGCACGCCCATACGACGACCTATATTCCTTCGCAGCTTCCCGATGGTGTCGTTTTCGCCGAGACGCGCGAGGATGTCCAGGCGGTCGTCAAGGTGTGCGCGGAGCACAAGGTTCCAGTCATTCCCTTCGGCACCGGGTCTTCGCTGGAAGGGCAGGTGAACGCACCGCACGGTGGCATTTCCATCGATTTCAGCCGCATGAACCGCATTCTCGAGGTCAATGCCGAAGATCTGGATTGCACGGTCGAGCCGGGGGTAACGCGTGAGCAGCTCAACACCTATCTTCGCGATACCGGGCTGTTCTTCCCGATCGATCCCGGCGCCAATGCCTCGATCGGCGGCATGGCATCGACGCGCGCATCGGGCACCAATGCCGTGCGCTACGGCACCATGAAAGACAATGTGCTGTCGGTGACCGTCGTTACCGCCGATGGCGAGGAAATTCGCACGGCACGCCGCGCCAAGAAATCCTCGGCCGGCTATGATCTAACCCGGCTTTTCGTTGGTGCCGAGGGTACGCTCGGTGTGCTCACGTCGGTCACGCTGCGATTGCAGGGCATTCCTCAGAAGATTGCCGGCGGCGCTTGCGCCTTTCCGGATATCAAGGCTGCTTGCGACGCCGTTATCCTGACCATTCAGATGGGCATTCCGGTTGCGCGCATCGAGCTGCTCGACGCCGTGCAGATGCGCGCTTCCAACCGCTATTCCGGCCTGACCTACGACGAGAAGCCGACGCTATTTCTCGAGTTCCACGGCACGGATGAGACGGTCGCGCTGCAATCGGCGCAATTTGCCGAGATTGCAGCCGAGTGCGGCGGCGGTGAGTTTCTCTGGACTGACAATGCCGAGGAGCGCAACAAGCTCTGGAAGGCACGTCACGATGCCTACTGGGCCTGCCGTGCGCTGGCGCCGGAGCTTGCGGCCCTGTCGACCGATGTCTGTGTGCCGATCTCCAGGCTTGCCGAATGCGTTGCCGAGACCCAGGCCGATATCGAGGCGCATGGCCTGCTGGCGCCGATCGTCGGCCATGCCGGCGACGGCAATTTCCATGTGCTCGTCCTGTTCGACGACAAGACTGCGGAAGGGATTGCGGTCGTTGAAAATTTCGTGGCGCGTCTCAATGCGCGCGCGCTTGCTATGGACGGTACCTGCACGGGCGAACATGGGATAGGTCAGGGCAAGATGGCATTTCTCGAGCAGGAACTTGGCAATGCCGTCGATGTCATGCGCCAGGTCAAGGCGGCGCTCGATCCCGATGCCATCTTCAATCCTGGGAAGATTTTCCACCCCCATTGAAAAGTGCAGTATTCCCATAATCCTGGCTTGCTATGCATGGGAGCAACGCAACAGCCGGCTGATTCCAGGTCGAACCGACCTGGAATCAGAATCCGCCCTAGAATCAAAGAAGTACGACATGATGTCAGTCGAAAACTGCTTACACTTTTCGGCATCATGTTTTAGGCTGCGGCGGCTTTCCCAACTTATGTCATGGAAAGCGGCCAGGATGGGTTGGATCACGCGGTAAGCCTCGGAAAATGGGTGCGATTCTTAGTTGAGAGCCAATAGAGACGTGCCCATCCGAGGCGATGTAGTGTATGTGCTCGAATAGACTTAGATTCATCGTCTATTCGGAATGAAGATTGGAGACGGTTCGCGTTGTTGGGTAGGGTCCTGGTTTTTCTGGGTGGATTGCTTGTGGTGGTGCTGTTCCTGGCGCTGCTGGCTCCGCTCTTCATAGACTGGACCGATTTTCGCAAGAATTTCGAGGATCAGGCGAGCCGCATCATCGGCAAGAAGGTAACCGTTCACGGCGCCGTCGATGCCCGCCTCCTGCCGTTTCCATCCGTGACGCTGCATGACGTTCGAGTCGGCCAGGAGACTGACGGTACGCCGTTGGTGCAGATCGCCGAATTCTCCATGGATGCCGAGCTTGCGCCTTTCCTTTCCGGCGAAGCGCTGATCTTCGACATGCGGGTATCGAAACCCAAGGTGCGCCTGCGGCTGCTGAAAGACGGTACGCTGGACTGGATGCGTGGCAGTCAGCCCGAGATTCCTGCAAAGTCGGTCGTGCTTGAAAGCGTGCACGTGGAAAACGGCGATATCGTCTTCATTGACGAGCAGTCGGGCCGCACCCGGCACGTCACGGATCTCAATGCCGAGATGTCCGCGAAATCGCTTGCCGGCCCTTGGCGGATTGAAGGCGATGCCGCACTTGACGGCGAGCACGGCAATTTCACCGTTTCGAGCAGCCAGCCGGATGACAATGGCGTTCTGCGCGTCCGCACGCGGCTGATGCCTGACCGCCATCCCCTCAATGTCGATCTGGACGGTGAGCTGAAGCTGGTCAACAGCAAACCTGACTACATGGGTTCCTTCACCGCGGGGGTTAACGACAAGCAGTCGCGCAATTCTGCCGATCAGAAGGCGCAACCCCGTATCAAGGGCCGTTTCGAGCTGACGAACGATCGCATTCGCGTGCCGGAATACCGCCTCGAAGTCGGTGCGGATGACGATCCCTATGTGGTCACAGGCGAGGCGACGCTGGATACCGGCTCCAAGCCCGAGTTTTTGCTGACCGCAGACGGCCAGCAGATCGACGTCAATCGGCTTGGCAACGGCAAGGGCGCCAACGGCAAGACCAACCGAAACCCGGCGGTATCGGCCCGTCAGCGCCTGAACAATCTCATCGCGATCGCGGCTGAAATTCCGGTGCCGCAGGTGCCGGGTAAGGCGACCTTCCGCCTACCTGCGATCGTTGCCGGGGATACGACCATTCGCGACGTCCAGCTCGATCTGGAACCCGCGGGAACAGGCTGGAAGATCGATCATGCGATCGGCACGCTGCCGGGGCGCACGCAAGTTGAGGCCCGCGGCAATCTGATGCTGCAAGGCGAGCCGAATTTTGTAGGCAATCTGGTCGTTGCTTCGAACCAGCCTTCGGGACTTGCTTCATGGTTGGTGGGGTCCGTTGATCCCTCCATTCGCCAGTTGCGACAGGCCGGATTCTCCGCCGACGTCAGTCTGCGGCATGAGGAGCAGCGTTTCGAAAATCTGGAGATCGCGATTGGTCCCGCCACACTCAAGGGCAGGCTCGATCGCGTGGCGCCGGGTGGCAAGACCACCCCGAAGCTTGCCGTCGACCTGGCTGGCGACACTCTCGACCTCGACGCGCTAAGGGCGTTGACGGGCCTGCTGACGGGTCAGAATAGCGATGAGTCCCTCTTCGATCACCATATCACCGCGCATCTCCAAGCTGGGAGGTTCGTGGCTTTCGGCGTGCCGGCAGACAACATCGACACGTCGTTCTCCATTGCCGACGGTTCGCTGACGCTCGACAAGCTGGCGGTTCGCAACGTTGCCGGCGCCGAGATCACGGCGACGGGCCGCGCCGAGGGCTCGCCGTCGGACTACAAGGGATCGGGCGAAATCACCTTCAAGGCCGCCGACCCCGGGCCGTTCTTCGAGATGTTGCGCCAGCATTTGCCGCATCATCCCGTCATGGACCGGTTGGTGCGCAATGCCGCTTGGTATGGGAATACCGCGCTTCGTGGTGCGGTAACGCTTGGCGGCGATCAGGATAACGCGCTGACCGTGACGCTGGCCGGCGTTTCCAACGGCAGCCGCGTCAATTTCGACTACCGCATGTCCGACCTCTCGGCGCTCGCCGGAAAAGGGACGACAACGCTCGAGGGAACGCTCGAAAACTCCATTACGTCGATCCTCTTCGGCCAAGCGGGGCTTGATCCGCTGCCGGTCGAAGCCGATGCCAATGGCCGTATGACGCTGAAGGTTTCCGCCAGCGGCACCGATCCGGCCGATGCAGCGCTGACCTTTGCCACCGACAAGACCTCGTTTACCGCGAACGGAAAAGTCGATGTGCGCCCCGATAACTTCCTCAACGGCAATATCGCACTCTCGCTCGATAGCGCGGACATCGACCCCTATTTCGTGATGAACGGCATTGGGGTTCCGCAGATGGGCAGTGGACTGCCTGTCAAGTTTCAAGCTAACGCGACTCTAAGTCCGGATAAGATCGTGCTCTCCGATATGAAGGGGCTGCTCGCCGACAACAACGTGTCCGGCGTGTTCACGCTCGACAGGAAGGCGCCGAATATCAAGGCGACGGGCGAACTGGCGCTGGACAAGGTGGATCTCGATTGGCTTGCGGAGGCGATATACGGGCCGATGGTCGATCCCAAGACAGGCAGCCTCTCCAGGGAAAAGCTCGGATTGCCCGCCTTCACTGGGCTCGATATCGGTATCAAGCTTTCGGCAAAGCAGGTGTGGCCCGGCATATTCGGGCTGATTTCGAATTTCACCGGCAACGCAACCTATAAAGGCGAGGAGTTTCGCCTCAACGATCTGGCCGGCGGCTGGAACGGTGGCACTTTGAACGGTAGCCTGATGCTTGCCAATTCGGACGGTACCGGGCTGCTGCAGACGAAGCTCAACATCGTCAACGGAGATCTGGCGGCGGTTGCCTGGCAGCGCGATGGCGCGCCGCTTGCCAGCGGTCGGTTTGGTCTGGGAATGAATGTCGAGGCCAGCGGCAAGAGCATTGCGGAGCTTGCGGCAAACGCCAGCGGCTCGGGTGAGATCAAACTCGGCGAGACGCATGTGCGAGGCCTCAACCTGTCCGTCCTGTCGCCATTGCTGTCGGCAACGGATCAAATCCAGGGCGAGATCACTGCCGACAAGGTTTTGCCGATCGTGCAGACGCTGCTCAACAACGGTGAGGCGGTGTTGGCGCAGACCAGCATACCTTTCAATATTTCTGCGGGCGTTGCACGAGCCACCAATATCGTCGTCAGCAACGACGTGGCGAAGCTTTCCGGCAATGCCCAGATCAGCCTGCCGGACGAGCAGATGCGTGGATCGCTGGGGATCAGCTTCAAGGCCGGGAGCGAGGCGCAAAGTGGCGCTGAGCCGGCTCTGCGCCTTGATTTCGCCGGGCCGCTTGCGACGCCAGGCCGAACGATGGATGTGACCGATATTACCAGCTTCCTCTCGGTTCGGGCCTTTGAGCGCGAACGGCGGCGTGTCGAGCGCCTGCAGGCCAATGTACTGGAGAAGCAGCGGCTCCGACGCGAGGTTTCGCTTTACAAATACACGGCTACTGTGCGTGAGGCGCAGCGCCAACGCGATGCGGCCATCGAACAGCAGCGTCGCGCCGAAGAGAGCCGGTTGCGCGATTTAGCCAGACAGGCCGCTGCGCAGAAGCAAGCCGAAGACGAAGCCAAAGCCAGGCAGGCTGAGGAGCAGGCCAGGGCCAAGCAGCAGGCGGCCGAGGAAGCGAAGGCTGCGGCCGAAGCACGGGCCAAAGCCGAGGCTCAGCCTGAACCCAAAACCGACACGCAGGCACCGAAAACGCCAGCTCCGCTAAACTTCAATGAGCTGCCTGGAGGCATTCAATAATAGGCAGCTCGGCCGCAGGATGTCGGCGCGCGACGTCCGAGCATGCGCTCTTGAACAATCCCTGCTTTTGGCTCGAGACCAAGCGTCCGGCAACGTCCTTCACCGAATGCCGGTTGGCTTCCCGTCGCACGGTTCCAAAGCGTGTCGCGCTCTTTCAGATCCGCGTTAGCGCACCAGCTTTTCGATTTTACGCATGTCGTAGCCGCAAAAACCGCTGCACACTTTTGCGCGACATCCGCTAGTTGCGGTCTTTCAACCACTTGAGGACATAGAGGCGGAGTGCCGAGGAAAGGTTGCTGCCAGCTTCGCGCCCGTCGTCGATCTCGGAGATCAACGCTGCAAGCGAAATGCCACGCGCATTGGCGATCGCCTTCAGTTCTGTCCAGAAGGCATCCTCAAGGGAAAAGCTCGTGCGATGGCCATGCAGCGTCGCGGAATGTTTACGGATCATTGGTGGTTCGATCAAAATCGGAAAGGATGGGGTATTTCTTAAAATGATTCAAAATGCAGGAGTAAGCAACTGATTTTGGAAGTTTTTTTATAGTCCCGATATGGTCACTTGTCGGGCTTGGGCGTCTCGATATGGCCGGCTTCGTGGGCTTTTGCCGCCTTTTCGTTGAGCGCCTTGGTCAGGTTCTTTTCCGGCTTGGTGCGGCCGAAGCTGATGCGGTTCTGCTCGGCCTGCTTCTCCTTTTCGGAGCGGGCTTGCTTCTTGCGAAACTGACGCAGATTGACGATTTCCGCGGTCATCGGCTTCTTCCTCTTGCCCAAATGAAAAGGGGAAGCAGATGCTTCCCCCGATATGCCTATTGCTTCTTGCGGAATGCGTCGAGCGAGACGACTGATCCCGGCTTCTTTTCCTCGCCTTCCTTTGCAGGGGCCGATTGTTCCTCCGCACCTTCGGTCGGAACCGGGTAGGCGGTGATCTCGCCGGTGGTGATCTCTTCCTCGTCGGCCAGCGGCACGTCGAACTCCAGCTCGAAGTTGACTGAGGGGTCGTAGAAGCCGCGGACGGCGTTGAACGGGATTACCAGCTTTTCCGGAACGTCGGAGAAGGAGAGGCCGATCTCGAACAGGCTTTCGGTGACTTTAAGATCCCAGAATTGATGCTGGATGACGATGGTCATCTGTTCCGGGTACTTCGACTTCAGGTGCTGCGAAATGCGCACGCCGGGAGCGCCCGTGAGGAAGGTGATGAAGAAATGATGATCCCCCGGCAGGCGGCCGGTGGCGCCGACTTCGGTCAACACCTTACGTATGACTCCACGCAGGGCGTCCTGTGCCAAAATATCGTAGCGGATATGATCCTGCGCCATACTTTCCTGTCTTTCGTTAGCCCATGCTTTTTCTAAGGCTTATGCCATGCTCGCCGCCAAGGGGAAAGCCCCGTGCGCGAGTCATCGCTCAGTCTTACTATAATATAGCAATGGAGGATAAGGTGAAGGCTTCTGTTGCCAGGTGCCTTCGGACCCCGCCTAAGAGTGCGACCCCTTAGGACTTTATTTGAAGTGTCACACCGCGATTAAGCAGCGAGACGAGCTTCCGCATAGTTGTCGTTTGCAACTACAATTTTAGCCCGATAACGGCGGTACAATGCCGAGCAAAAAGTCGATCTTTACACCCTTGTCGATCCTGTTTCGCCCCCATCAAAAGCCGGTCTGTCGCCAGTTTGGCCGGCCGGTTTTTGGTGGAGGCGCCGGGTACCGCCCCCGGGTCCAATAGGTTTATTACACCGCTCATTTATCGCCATAGCCGGCCCGAGGACCGGCAAGGGTGATATAGTGTTTTCCGCGGGCGAAGGGAAGGGTAATTGTCACAAATGCTTTGCCGAAACTTCGCCGGCCATGCAGGTGGCCGAGAATTGCCGGGATTGTGCGACGTATAGAGCGTTGCCATGGTTGGTTTCGCGCCGGCTTGCCGTTAAACTTGAGGAAAAGGAATCGGCCGAGCGCGCGGCGGCGGGTGTCCGCCGGCGCGCTACGTGTCGTCCGGAAAACATACCAAGCAATTTCGGAGTAGAAGATGGTTCGCCACCCAGAGTATCAATATCTCGATCTGATGGCCCACCTTCTCGAGAACGGCGACCGCCGCATCGACCGCACCGGCGTCGGCACTTTGAGCGGTCTCGGAGCAATGATGCGCTTCGATCTCTCCAAGGGGCAGATCCCGATCTTCACGACCAAGCGCGTCTATTGGAAACTCGCCGTCAAGGAAATGCTCTGGTTTCTGACCGGCGACACCAATATCCGCAATCTCCTGAAGGAGAATGTGCGGATCTGGACCGATTGGCCGCTCGCCAAATATCGCAAGGCGACCGGCGAAGAGATCGATCAGGTCGCCTTCGAGAAGCGGATTTTGGAAGACGAGGCCTTTGCGCTCGAATGGGGTGATCTCGGCCCCGTCTACGGCAAGCAATGGCGGCAATGGCGCGATGCCGAGGGCAGGGTGCACGATCAGCTCGCCACTGTCATTCAGGATCTGAAGACCAACCCGAGCAGTCGTCGGATGATCTTTCATGCCTGGAATGTCGGAGAACTGGCCGATATGGCGCTGCATCCGTGTCATATGGTCTATCAGTTCCATGTCTCGAACATATCGGGCGCAGACGGACGTCGCCCGCGTCTCAGCCTGATGGTGTTCCAGCGCTCATGCGATCTCTTCCTGGGCAACCCCTTCAATATTTGCCAGCAGGCGGTCCTGCTGGCCATGGTTGCGCAGCAGGTCGATATGGATCTTGGAGAGCTTGTGTGGTCGGGCGGCGACGTGCACCTCTACCTCAATCACCTCGATGCGATCCGCGAGCAACTCAGCCGCGAACCCAGGCCTTTCCCGACGCTGCGTCTGGCGCGGCGTCCCGACAGCATTGACGGCTACCGCATCGAGGATTTCGATGTCGCCGGATATGAGCCAAATGCGGCGATATCAGCCGAGGTCGCCGTTTAAGAGCAGTTCCAGCAAAAGTGCGCAGTGGTTTTGCGTCCGGAATTGCGTAAAGACAAAGAACGGGAGCCCTCTCAGGCAGCCGGTTTCGAATCGGGATCGGTGCGCTGATCGAGCAGCAGCTGCAGGAATGCGAGATCGAGCCAGCGACCGAATTTCGTGCCGACTTGCGGCAACAGCCCGACCTGCTGGAAGCCAAGCTTTTCATGGAGCTTGATCGAGGCAAGATTGCCACCTTCGATGCCCGCCACCATGGCATGCTTCCCGATTGCGCGCGCCCGTTCGATAAGCTCGACCATCAGCGCCTTGCCGATGCCGCCCCTGTACTGGTCGTTGCGTACGTAGACGGAATGCTCGACCGTGTGGCGATAGCCATCAAAGGCACGCCAATCGCCGAAAGAGGCGTATCCGATGACTTCGCCGCGGTCGTCGATGGCAACGAGTACCGGATAGCCTAGCCTGTGTCGGTCGTGCAGCCACTGTCGGCGATTGTCGATGTCGACCTGCGTCTCGTTCCAGATCGCGGCCGTGTTGGCGACGGCGTCGTTGTAGATTGCGGTAATTCCCGCAAGATCTTCGTCCCTGGCATCGCAAATTCGCATCGGCTGCTCCGTGAATTTGTCCGCTCAATCGGGTGAGCGCGCGTTCTGTCGTTTCAGTGTCTCATACAGAGATTTCTGTGGTTGTCTACTATATTATTACAGCGATTCAAGGAGTCAAAAGGCCAGTCATTTGGCTGTCAGGCGGCGCGATGGGGGATTGATGTGATTCTAGTGTGCCTCCGCCCAATTCAAGGGGATTTTCTTGCTGGTCTGCCGTTTTGTTTGCTCCAGGGCTCTCTTGCAAGTGCCGTGAGCGCAGATTGTCATCCCTGCAATTGTCTACTATAGTAAACGGATGTCCCAACTTGACGATATCGACAGGCGCATCGGCGCGCGACTCCGCATCGAACGCGAAAGCCGTGGCTGGTCGCTGACGGAGCTTGCCGAGCGCTCGGCCGTTTCCCGCGCCATGATCCACAAGATCGAGCGTGGCGAAAGCAGTCCGACCGCGGCGCTGCTTGGTAAGCTATCCGGCGCCTTCAGCCTCAGCATGTCGACCTTGATGGCGCGTGCCGAGATGCAGCAGGGTCGTTTCCTGAAGAGGGAAGACCAGCCGGTTTGGATCGACCCGCAGAGCGGCTACGAGCGACGACACGTTTCTCCAAAATCGGATCTGCCGCTGGATCTCGTTCGCATCGAATTGCCAGCAGGCGCCGAGGTTCCGATGCCGGCTTCGGCCTATGTCTTCATGCGGCAGCTGATCTGGGTACTGAAGGGGCAGCTGACTTTTCTTGAGGGCGATACCTGGCATTCGATGTCGACGGGCGATTGTCTCGAACTCGGTCCACCCACGGATTGCGTCTTCAAGAATCAAAGCGGTGAACCGTGCATCTACGCGGTCCTCGTGCTTCGCGCGGCATAGGGCGATAGGCTGCCGCGGTTTCATCCGGGTCATTGATCCGCGCCCAAGCTCAAGTTCGTGTTACCTCATGGCATTTTGCTCGTCCGTTTGAGCGACCGACGCTATGCTGCCGCCGTCATATATAAGGAGAGCGGCCGTGGAGATCGCAGTCATCGGAGCCGGCGCGATGGGCAGCGCTATTGCAGGGCGTTTGGTCGAGAACGGCGCGAAGGTGCTGACCTATCTTGAGGGGCGCTCGGCTGCGACGGTAGAACGCGCGAAGGCTGTTGGAATGGAACCGGCCAGCCTTGAGGCCATCGCCGGGGTAGATCTCATTCTTTCCATCGTGCCGCCCGGCACGGCTGTTGAAGTCGCCAAACAGGTTGCCGCAGCGGTTCGCCGATGCGGCAAGAAAACGACACTCATGGACTGCAATGCGATTTCGCCGCAGACGATGATGCAGGTCGCCGCCGTTTTCGACAGCGATTGCGGCGTGGTTCTTGATGGCTCCATCATCGGTGGGCCGCCGAAAGCCGGCCAGAAGGGCCCGAAACTCTATGTGAGCGGTGATGAAGCCGATCGTAGCGGCGTGCTTGCCGAACGTGGCCTTCAGGTGCGCCGCATCGAGGGGGCGATCGGCGCGGCATCGGCATTGAAGATGTGCTACGCTGGCATCAACAAGGGTGTCACGGGGCTTGGCACCGCCATGCTGCTTGCCGCGTTGCGCACCGGAGCCGACGAAGCCCTCAAGCATGAGCTGAAGGAGAGTTTGCCGGATCTCGATACGAAATTAGCGAGCGCCATCCCGGACATGTATCCGAAAGCCTATCGCTGGGTTGCCGAGATGGAAGAGATTGCGGAGTTCCTCGGTGAAGACGACCCGGCCTCGCTGATATTCAGGGGTATGGCTGGCCTCTATCGTAAAATGGCGGCAGATAGGGACACTGGCGGCGTGCTGGCAGGGCAGCTCGACGCACTCAACAGCGGCTGATGCCGCGAGGAAGGGGGTGCTCTTCATCCCCGCTCGCGATTATCCTGCAGTCGTATCGTTGCCCGATTCGCGTTGACGATGATGACCGTTGTCCGAGGGAGAAGTATGAACCAACCGATCAAAACCATTGTCGTCGCGGTGTCGCGCAACGGCATCATCGGACGTGACGGCGACATGCCCTGGCGACTGTCCTCCGATCTCAAGCGATTTAAGGCCATGACCCTAGGCCGGCCTGTTATCATGGGGCGCAAGACCTATCAGTCGATCGGCCGGCCGTTGCCGGGGCGGCCGAATGTCGTCATCACGCGCGACGCGGGCTTTTCTGCCGAAGGTGTGACGACGGCGCATTCGCTCGAGGAAGCCATAGAGATCGCCTCGCGTCTTGCGGCCGAGAGCCACGTCGACGAGATCTGCATTCTTGGCGGCGGCGAAATCTATCGGCAAGCGATTGCCCTGTCGGATCGTTTGCTGATCACGCATGTCGAGGCCGACGTGGACGGGGATACGTCCTTTCCTGTAATCGATCCTGCCCTTTGGCAGGTCGAGAGCGAGCTTGCCGTGCCGGCCGGCGAGAAGGACACGTATCCAACGCGTTTCGTCGTTTATCTCAGGCGAAAAGCATAAAAGCTGCCCCGAAAAATCAAATATTTTCCAGTTAATCCGCCGAACTTCCTCAAGTTGCGTTGAAAGCAGGTGCGTCGATACCTATAACGGGGATCAGTCGCTGCCACCTGTGAATTTCACGGGTTCGGCGCGATGCTGGGAGTCAACAAACAAAGAGGTTTTGATGCCTTGGAGCAATCAGAATGGCGGCGGCGGTGGCCCATGGGGCGGCGGTGGCGGCGGTGGAAATAACCAGGGACCTTGGGGGCAAGGACCGAACCGGCCGCGTGGAAGCGGCAACGGAGGGCCTCCGGATCTCGAGGATATTATTCGCCGCGGCCAGGATCGCCTGAAGGGGTTCGTCCCTGGCGGTTTCAATGCCGGCGTCTTTCTTATTATTGCCGCTGTTATCGGTGTTTTCTGGCTGATCCAGTGCATCTATACGGTCCAGCCGGACGAGCGTGGCGTGGAATTGCGTTTTGGCAAGCCGCGCGAAGAAGTCTCCATGCCTGGCCTTCATTTCCATTTCTGGCCGATCGATCGCGTCGAGTTCGTCAAGGTGACTGAGCAGCAGCGCAACATCGGCAGCCGTTCGAGCTCCAGCTCGGCCAACAATGGCCTGATGCTGACGGGCGATCAGAACATCGTCAACGTCCAGTTTTCCGTTCTCTACGCCGTGACCAAGCCGCAGGCCTATCTCTTCAAGATCGAAAGCCCGGACGAGACACTGCAGCAGGTGGCTGAAAGCGCCATGCGCGAAATCGTCGGCCGTCGCCCTGCCCAGGACATCTATCGCGACAACCGCCAGGAAATCGCCGTTCAGGTGAGAAACATCATCCAGGACACGATGGACCGCTACGATGCCGGCATCTCCATCAATGCCGTGCCGATCGAAGACGTATCGCCGCCGCGCGAAGTGGCCGATGCGTTCGACGAGGTGCAGCGCGCCGAGCAGAACGAAGACCAGCAGGTGGAAGAGGCCAATCAATACGCCAACCAGAAGCTCGGTCAGGCACGCGGTCGCGCAGCGCAGATCCGCGAAGAGGCAGCCGCCTACAAGGACCGCGTCGTGAAGGAAGCACAGGGTGAGGCGCAGCGCTTCATCTCGATCTACGACGAATACGTCAAGGCGCCGGAAGTGACCCGCAAGCGCCTGTTCCTTGAAACCATGGAGTCCGTCATCGGCAATTCCAACAGCGTCATCATCGACGACAAGCAGGGCGTGGTTCCGTATCTGCCGCTGAATGAAGTCGGCAAGCAGGCGAACAAGCCTGCCAACGCAACTCAGCCGGAGGCCAAATAATGACGTCCAGCCGTTTGCCAGCCATCCTCATCGCGCTCGCGGTGGTATTGCTACTCATCTATTCGTCGGTGTTCGTGGTCAATGCCCGCGAACAGGCGATTGTCCTTCGCTTCGGCCAGATCCGTGAAGTCAAGACGGAGCCGGGCCTCTACTTCAAGCTGCCGTTCGCCTTCATGGACGCCGATCGCGTTCAATATATCCAGCAGCAGGAACTGCGCTTCGATCTGGACAATATCCGCG
The DNA here is from genome assembly GCF_016429255.1 of Rhizobium sp. ASV8. GTDB lineage: Bacteria > Pseudomonadota > Alphaproteobacteria > Rhizobiales > Rhizobiaceae > Rhizobium. The sequence continues at coordinate 46,439 of NZ_JAELUG010000017.1, read as the reverse complement.
TTCAGGTTTCGGGCGGCAAGTTCTACGAGGTGGATGCGTTCGTTGTCTACAAGATCGCCGATGCGCGGAAATTCCGCGAAACGGTATCGGGTGATCGCGATGCTGCGGAATCGCGGCTTAGAACTCGTCTCGATGCCTCATTGCGCCGTGTCTACGGTCTGCGCAGCTTCGATGCCGCACTCTCCAGCGAGCGCGCGTCGATGATGACGGAAGTGCGCGACGATTTGCATCGCGATGCCGAGACTCTTGGTCTCAACATCGAGGACGTTCGCATTCGCCGCACCGATCTGACGCAGGAAGTGTCGCAGCAGACCTACGACCGCATGAAGGCCGAGCGTCTGGCTGAGGCCGAGTTGATCCGTGCACGCGGTAACGAAGAAGGCCAGCGTCGCCGTGCGGTTGCAGACCGTCAGGTTGTCGAGATCGTCGCGGATGCGCAGAAGGACTCGGAAGTTCTCCGCGGTCAGGGTGAAGCCGAGCGCAACGGCATCTTCGCCGATGCGTCGAAGCGCGACCCGGGCTTCTATGAGTTCTATCGCTCGATGGCAGCCTACAACAAAGCGTTTGCTTCTGGTGGCAAGACGCTGGTCCTGCCGCCGAACAAGTCGGACTTCTTCAAGTTCTTCGACAGTCCTGCCGGTTCTGCGGCCAACACAGGCGCACCGGCGCTTGCCAATCCGGCGACATCAGCAAATTGATCCGCCAGATACGATGAATTCGAAGGGCTGCCTCAGGGCGGCCCTTTTTCGTTTAAACCGGTGCCGCCATCGCCTCGGCTTCCACGCGATGGATCGAGGTTCGGGGATATTGCAAAAAGGTGATTTCACGCTTCATCATTCCGCCTTATGTTGATGCTTATTCAAGATTTCCCTTTTTCGATGAGGATGCCTGATGGCCCCGATCTATCGCCTGCCTTTCAGCCGTTCGCTTGCTTTGCTGGCCAGCATAGCCTTGACTGCCGGCCCAGTTGCGGGCGGTGCGGAACAGGCCTTCGCTCAGGTGCAAAATAGCGGCGCGGCAGCCGGCGCACAGGTGCCGCCAACCACGAACGGTCAAACGCCGCAGGCGGCCGCGCCGACGATGACGATGAACCCGGCAATGAACGCCGGTCCGGCTTCCGTTGCCGACCTGGCCGCCGGCCTGCTCGATGCTGTCGTCAATATCTCCACGTCGCAGAAGGTGAAGGACGAGGGCAACGGTCCGGCGACGCCCAAGCTGCCGGAGAATTCGCCTTACCAGAATGAATTCAACGATCTCTTCAACAACAAGAAGGATGACGACAGCAACCGGAAGGTGAGTTCGCTCGGCTCGGGCTTCGTCATCGATCCCTCGGGATACATTGTCACCAATAACCACGTCATCGAAGGCGCCGACGATATCGAAGCGATCTTCCCGAATGGCACCAAGCTCAAGGCCAAGCTGATCGGAACGGATACGAAGACCGATCTTTCCGTGCTCAAGGTCGAGCCGAAGCATCCGTTGACGGCGGTCAAGTTCGGCGATTCCTCCAAGATGCGGATCGGCGACTGGGTGATGGCGATCGGCAATCCCTTCGGTCTTGGCGGTTCCGTCACGATCGGTATCGTCTCGGCTCGCGGGCGCAATATCAATGCCGGCCCCTACGACAATTTCATCCAGACCGATGCGGCGATCAACAAGGGCAACTCCGGCGGCCCGCTCTTCAACATGAAGGGCGAGGTGATCGGCATCAACACGGCCATCATTTCCCCGAGCGGCGGTTCGATCGGCATTGGCTTTGCCGTTCCGTCGGAGCTTGCCGAAGGCGTGGTCAACCAGCTCAGGGATTTCGGCGAAACGCGCCGCGGCTGGCTTGGCGTGCGCATTCAGCCGGTCACGGACGATGTTGCCAACAGCCTTGGTCTTAGCAGCGCCAAGGGCGCGCTCGTTGCCGGTATCATCAAGGGTGGCCCGGTCGACAACGGCAGCATCAAAGCCGGCGACGTCATCCTGAAGTTCGACGGCAAGGAAGTCGACGAGATGCGCGACCTGTTGCGCATCGTTGCCGAAAGCCCGGTCGGCAAGGAAGTCGATGTCGTCATCTACCGCGAAGGCAAGCAGCAGACCGTCAAGGTGACGCTTGGCCGGCAGGAAGACAGCAACCAGGCTGCCGCTGCAGAGAGTGACAAGGGGGGCCAGAAGCCGCAACTTGCACCTGACGGCAACGGCAATCGCGATGGAATCATCAATCCCGACGAAGGCGATGATGGCAACGACGACGGCATGGACGGGCAGGATCAGGGCGACAATCCGCAGCAATCGCCGCAGGCCCAGCCACCGGCACAGGCAAGCCCCACCGTGCTCGGCATGAAGCTCGCCAAGCTGACCGCCGAAAATCGCAAGAGCTTCGGAATCGCCGACAGCGTCGATGGTGTTGTCATCACCGACGTTGCGCCGGGTTCGGCGGCAGCCGAAAAGGGCTTGAAGCCGGGCGATGTCGTCGTCGAAGTCGCGCAGGAATTCGTTCAGACGCCAAGTGCGGCTTCCGAAAAAGTGTCATCGCTGAAGCGCGAAGGGCGCCGCAATGCGCAGATGATGATCGCATCTCCGAACGGTGACTTGCAGTTCATCGCCGTCGCGCTGGAATAGTGGTTTAGCGCGGCGTTTGCCCTGCCTGTAGCGCACGCCAGTCGGCGGCGCTCAGGCGATAGACCACGTGCCGCTTCAAATGCGGATGTGTGTCCGGAATCTGCGGGTGATCGAAATCGCAGGCAGGATCGGGTTTCATCCCGATGTTCCGCATGACCGCCAATACGGCGAGATTGCTTTCAACAGCAATCGACACGATCCCGTCGAGCTTCAATCCATCGAACGCGTAGTGCAGCAAGGCGATGCCGGCCTCGGTCGCGTAGCCGTTGCCCCAATGCCGAGCCGCGATGCGCCAGCCGATCTCCACCGCTTCGCCGGGCAGATGAGGTTCGAGATGCGGTTTCGAGAGGCCGCATAGTCCGACGGCCTCGCCGTTCTGCTTCAAGGTCATCACCAGAAGATCGAAACCGGGTTCGGGCGTAATGTCCCGGATCATCGTGAAGATCGCATCGGCATCGTCGCGGCTGCGGCGAAACGGGAAAAATGCAAGGACTTCGGGATCGGAGCTGAGTTCGAAAAAGAGATCTCGATCCTCTTCCCGACATGGGCGCAATATCAACCGCGATGTTTCGATTGATCTCATCGCGCGGAGCGCCACTCCGCCGCCGTCAGACGATAGAGGACGTGAGGTTTGAGGTGTGGGTGGGTGTCGGGCACGCTCGGATGATCGAAATCGCCGCCGGCGACGCGGTGCATGCCGATCCGCTTCATCACGGCGGTCGATCTGACGTTGTTATGTACCGCGAAGGACACGATCTGATCGAGGGCGAGCGTTTCGAAGCCGTGGGCAAGGAGCGCGCGTGCCGCCTCGCTGACCAGGCCCTTGCCCCAGTGCCGCGCAACGAGCCGCCAGCCGATCTCGATCGTTCCCGCCGGAATGAACGGTTCCAGGTGATCCGTTCGCATCAGCCCGCAATAGCCGATGGCCTCACCAGTGGCCTTGAGTTCCAGCACATAGAGGCCGAGCCCGGTTTCGGCGATCATGGAATGAACGCGATCGAAGAATGCATCCGCCTCCGCTCGATTGCGGCGGAAGGGAAAGAACTCCATGACAGCTTCGTCGGAATTGATCTCGTGCGCCAGATCGCGATCCGTCTCGCGCCAGTTGCGGATGACGAGGCGCTCGGTTTCGGTGATGATCATCGGGGCCTCCGATTTCGGCGGGTTTGTCGGTGCTATGGTTTGATAAAATCGGTCTTGCGGTAGCCCTGGATGTAGAGCAGGGCGGTGAGGTCGCCATGGTCGATACGCATTCCGGCTTGTGCGGAAACGGTCGGTTTCGCGTGCAGAGCGACACCGGAACCGGCAAGCTGCAGCATGCCGAGATCATTGGCGCCATCGCCAACGGCCAGAGCGTCGTCGGTGGAGATGCCGAGTTCTTCTGCAATCTCGTTCAGGGCGTCGACCTTGGCCTGCTTGCCGAGAATGGGTTCCGCGACGAAGCCGGTCAACAGTCCGTTTTCTTCCAGCAGGATGTTGGCACGGTTTTCGTCGAAGCCCAGCGTCGCCGCGATGCGGCTCGTAAATACGGTGAAGCCGCCGGAAACGAGGGCGGTGTAAAAGCCCTTTGCCTTCATGGTGGCGATGAGTTCCGGGCCGCCTGGCGTGAGCGTGATGCGTTTGGCGATGACCTCGTCGACGACAGAAAGCGGCAGTCCCTTGAGCAGAGCCACGCGCTCCCGCAGGGCCGGTTCGAATGCGATTTCGCCGTTCATGGCGCGCGCAGTGATATCGGCGACTTTCTCCTTGAGCCCGACTTCGGCCGCCAGTTCATCGATGCATTCCTGGCCGATCATGGTCGAGTCCATGTCGGCGATCAGCAGATTCTTGCGGCGCGTTTCCGCCTGCTGAAGCACGAGATCGATCGGCTTGCTGCCGATCACCGCCAGAATATCGGTTTCCGCCATCTGGGGATCCGTGCCATCGCGAAGGACGATATCGCAGGCAATACCGTCAGCCAGCCAATAGAGCCCGGAGGCGTTGACAGCTTCCGCTGCCCGTTCGGCGATGGCCGGAACAAGAACGGGGTTTGACGGATTGGCAATAAGCGTGGCAACGAAGGTCATGAGCAGAAACCTTATGAGCAATATCGACGCGATCCTGATAACCGGGCCGACCGCCAGCGGCAAGTCCGCGCTTGCGGTCGAATTGGCGCGTTCGCACGATGGCGTGGTCATCAATGCAGACAGCATGCAGGTCTACGACACGCTGCGCGTGCTGACCGCGCGGCCTTCCTACGAGGACATGGAAGGTATTCCGCATCATCTTTACGGCCATATCCCCGCAGGTCAGGCCTATTCCACCGGTGCATGGCTGCGTGAAGCCACCGACTTGGTCGAGCGCTTGCGCGGCGAGGGGCGGTTGCCGGTTTTCGTTGGCGGCACAGGGCTTTATTTCAAGGCGCTGACCGGCGGCCTCTCGGATATGCCGGCAATTCCCTCTGAAATTCGCAATGGCTTGCGCGCCCGGCTTTTGGCGGAAGGAGCCGAGGTTCTGCATCGTGAACTCGCCGATCGCGACGAAGCCGTGGCCAAGAGTCTCAATCCGCAGGATGGTCAGCGCATTGTGCGTGCGCTGGAAGTGATCGAAGCGACGGGACAGTCGATCGCTGCCTATCAGGGCAAGACCGGGCCCGTCGTGATCGATCCCGACCGTGCGCGAAAGATCGTCGTGCTGCCGGATCGTGACGTGCTGCATCAACGCATCAACGGCCGCTTCGAGAAGATGCTGGCGATGGGGGCGGCGGAGGAGGTTCGCTCCCTGCTGGCGCTGGGATTGTCACCTGATATGCCGGTCATGAAAGCGATCGGCGTGTCGCAGATTGCGGCGATGTTCAAAGGCGAGATGACGCGTGAGGCCGTTCTCGAAACCGGGGCGGCGGCAACGCGGCAATATGCCAAGCGGCAGATGACATGGTTTCGCAATCAGATGGGTGAAAGCTGGGAACGCCTCAACCCATGAGTTGGAACGTCAATCGTTTTCGTAGAGGCTGCTCAGCGGTTTCCTGAGAATGCTGTCCCGCAGCGAAAGATTGGGGTCCCGTCGCAACGATGGCGATGTTTCCCGGATCGGGATGCTGCGTGTGGTCAATGTGTCGCCGCGGGGTTCCCGGCGCAACTCGGGAAGTCCGCCGTCGATCGATGTTGGTGGTGGGGCGGCAGACAGCACCCCTGCGGCGCCAGGCAGCATATCCGGGCGATAGGGTTCGTTCAGGGATATTTCCGCGTCAGTGGCCTGGAAGCGCAACGGTTCCTCAAGATCCTTGCCGAGATTGCTCCTGCCATAGGCAGCGGCTTCGCTGGCGCCGCCATAGCTTTGCTGCAGGGCGCTGATATCCGGGCCTGCAGTCGCGCGCATGCGGCGAACGATGGTGCGCAGATCGACAGTATCGGGCGATTCCTCGCTCGTTTTGGTTACGCTGCCGGTGGCCTTCGGCAGCAAATGCTCGTCGACGCGCGAGAAACGCATGCGCATCGGTACGGCAATGGCCGCTCCGAAGGCAATCGCCTCGCCGTTGCCGATCGATGAAAGGAAGCTCGTCGTCGAAATCGAGGAATTCGGTATGGCCGAACGGATAATGTCCTGGTCGTGATCGTTGGCAAGGCGCATGGCGAAAAGCGTGGAACACTGCGACAGGATCGTCTGGTCGAGCTCGCCGGGGCGCTGGGTGATAATGCCGAGCGAAACGCCGTATTTGCGCCCTTCCTTGGCAATGCGGGCGATTGCCTGCCGCGTCGGCAGGAAGCCGAGGTTCTGATCGGAGGGAATGTAACGGTGCGCTTCCTCGCAGACAACAAGCATATGGATCGCGCCGTCGCTCCAGAGTGCCAGTTCGAATGCCATACGGCACAGGACCGACGCGACGGAGTTGATGACTTCCGACGGGATCCCGGCAAGCTGGAAGGTGCAGATCGGCTTGCCATCTCCGGGAATGCGGAAGATCTTGGCGATGGTCTCCATGATCGTGTCGGTGATCGTATTGTTGGAGAACATGAAGTGATAGCGCGGATCGTTGATCGCGGAGATGATGCGCATCTTCAGGGAGCGCAGATGTGGCTTTTCCTGGCGGCCTTCCAGCCGGCCGATGCGCTCGTCGATCAGTGCCAGCAGATCGGCCATGCGATAGGGGAGCGGCGTGTCGGCCGTCACGGAAGCCTTATCTGCCTGGCGGCGCATGACACCCGAGTCGTTTCCGCGAAAAGCCCGCTTTGCTTCCGGAATGAGATCGCGCAACGCATCCAGCTCTTCCGGCACTGCCGGACGGCCGCGGAAGACGACCTCGCCGAATTCCTCCAACCGCATCAGCCAGAAGGGCAGGTCGAGCGTATCCGTATCAATGACAACGGCATGCCGCGGAAAAGCGGCGGCGAATTCATTGTGCGGATCGAGGATCAGCACCCGTAGCTTCGGGTCCGCTGCTATCGCCTTGTGCAATAGCAGCGAGACGGCGGTGGACTTGCCGACGCCAGTCGAGCCGACGACGGCAAAATGCTTTGAGAGCATTGAGGGAATATGGATGGTGGCATCGATGCTCGCATCCTGCGTCAGCTTGCCGATCACGCAGCTATTGCTCTTGCCGGCATCGAAAATGCGCATCAGATCGCTGGCGCGGATGCGATGCGCGATGGCGCCGAGATAGGGGTAGGCGGAGATGCCGCTCGAGAATTCCTCACGACCGTCTGGCTCGACGCGAACTTCACCCAGCAGCTCGACCTCGATGCGGAAGAGGTTGTCTTGCCCTTCGCCCCAGCCGACGCCGTTTGTGTTCATCGAATAAACCAGGGCAGCGACGCGATTTTTACCGACGCTGATGGAAATCAGCTTTCCGACCGACCAGAGTTCGGTCAGGTCTGTGCCACCGGCTTCGGCAACAGCTGCAATCGTCGCCTTCGAACCGCTGCACGCAACAACGCGGCCGAGGAATCGATTTCCCGGCGTCAGCTTATCGCGGCGATCAAAATCTCCCGCTTTGCCTGATGTCTGCAGATCGTTATTGAGCAAACGGCTACCCCAAGCGCTAGATGCTGGAGCATAGAGGCGGTGGCTTAACAAAACCCTCTCGGTTCGCCCCGCATTTTATAGGGTTTGTGCGGCGCCGCGATTTTTTATTGCTTCACGCGTTGACGCTTCGAAATTTTCTGTCTATCACTTCGGCCCATGAAAAACTCGATTATTCTTATCGTGGTGGGAAGGCGCATGGGCAGGATGGTGTAACCATCCGGCGATAGCCACCCATGCGCTAGATGACAGGCTCCCTAAGGGGCCTTTTTTTATGCCCGAAATCGAGATTTCATCTTCCCAAACCTCCAGCAGACAGCGGAACAAACGTATGACCGGCACAGATAATCAGGCGAGCGGCAATCGAATGACAGGCGCGGAGATCGTGTTGCAGGCGCTCAAGGACAACGGCGTCGAACACATCTTCGGTTATCCGGGCGGCGCGGTGCTTCCGATCTACGACGAGATTTTCCAGCAGGAAGACATCAAGCACATTCTGGTTCGCCACGAGCAGGGTGCCGGCCACGCGGCCGAAGGCTATGCCCGCTCCACCGGCAAGGTCGGCGTCATGCTGGTCACCTCGGGTCCCGGCGCGACCAATGCCGTCACCCCGCTGCAGGATGCCTTGATGGACTCGATCCCGCTGGTCTGCCTGACCGGTCAGGTTCCGACGTCGCTGATCGGCTCGGACGCTTTCCAGGAGTGCGACACGGTCGGCATCACCCGGCCCTGCACCAAGCACAACTGGCTGGTCAAGGATGTCAATCAGCTCGCCGCCGTCATTCATGAGGCCTTCCGTATCGCTCAGACCGGCCGCCCCGGTCCTGTCGTCGTCGATATTCCGAAGGATGTTCAGTTCGCCACCGGCACCTATACGCCGCCGGAAGCGCACGACGCTCAGAAGAGCTATCAGCCGAAGGTTCAAGGCGATCTCAACAAGATCACCCAGGCGATCGAACTGATGAAGAATGCACGCCAGCCGGTTATCTATTCTGGCGGCGGTGTCGTCAATTCCGGTCCGGAAGCGTCCAAGCTGCTGCGCGAACTCGTCGAGCTGACAGGTTTTCCGATCACCTCGACGCTGATGGGTCTCGGCGCTTATCCGGCCTCGGGCAAGAACTGGCTGGGCATGCTAGGCATGCATGGTTCCTACGAGGCCAACATGGCGATGCATGATTGCGACGTCATGGTCTGTATCGGCGCGCGCTTCGACGACCGTATTACCGGCCGTCTGAATGCCTTCTCGCCGAATTCCAAGAAGATCCACATCGATATCGACCCGTCGTCGATCAACAAGAACGTTCACGTCGATATCGGCATCCTCGGTGATGTCGGCAATGTTCTGGAAGACATGGTTCGCCTGTGGCGGGCTCTGCCGCAAAAGCCGGCGGCGGATCGGCTTGGCGACTGGTGGGGGAATATCGCTCGCTGGCGCGCGCGCAATTCTTTCGCTTACAAGCCGAGCGACGATGTCATCATGCCGCAATATGCCATCCAGCGTCTCTACGAGCTGACGAAGCATCGCGACACCTACATCACGACAGAAGTCGGCCAGCACCAGATGTGGGCTGCGCAGTTCTTCGGCTTCGAGCAGCCGAACCGTTGGATGACCTCGGGCGGCCTCGGCACGATGGGTTACGGCCTGCCGGCTGCACTCGGCGTCCAGATCGCGCATCCGGAAAGCCTTGTTATCGACATTGCCGGCGATGCCTCGATCCAGATGTGCATTCAGGAAATGTCGGCGGCGATCCAGCACAATGCGCCGATCAAGATCTTCATCCTGAACAACCAGTACATGGGCATGGTGCGCCAGTGGCAGCAGCTGCTGCACGGCAACCGCCTGTCCAACTCCTATACGGAAGCGATGCCCGATTTCGTCAAGCTCGCGGAAGCCTATGGCGCAGTCGGCTTGCGTTGCGAAAAGCCGGGCGATCTCGATGCCGCCATCCAGGAGATGATCGAGGTCAACAAGCCGGTCATTTTCGATTGCCGCGTCGCCAATCTCGCCAATTGCTTCCCGATGATCCCCTCGGGCAAGGCGCACAACGAGATGCTTTTGCCGGACGAAGCGACCGACGAGGCCGTTGCCAATGCCATCGACGCCAAGGGTCGCGCGCTGGTTTGATCGAGTGCCTGGGCGCAGCGGATGCCGCGCCCAGGCCGATCTTGCCGGCATACAGAACAAAACCGAGGAAACGGAACAGAAATAATGAACGCACACCTTCAACCCACCGGCTCCGCCTATTTCATTTCGCCGGAAACCGCAGCGGCCGAGAGCCATACGCTTTCGGTCCTCGTCGACAACGAGCCTGGCGTTCTCGCCCGCGTCATCGGTCTCTTCTCCGGCCGCGGCTACAACATCGAAAGCCTGACCGTCTCGGAGACCGAGCATCAGGCGCATCTGTCGCGCATCACCGTCGTAACCCGTGGTACGCCGCAGGTGCTGGAACAGATCAAGGCACAGCTCGAGCGTATCGTTCCGGTTCATCGCGTTGTCGATCTCACGGTGCGTGCCCGCGAACTCGGTCAGGAACGGCCGATCGAGCGCGAAGTGGCGCTGCTGAAGGTTACCGGAAGCGGCGAAACCCGTGCCGAAACGCTGCGGCTGGCTGACGCCTTCCACGCCAAGGTGGTGGATGCGACCGTCGAGCATTTCATCCTCGAAATCACCGGCAAGTCCTCGAAGATCGATCAGTTCATCGCCATCATCAAGCCGCTCGGCCTCATCGAAGTTTGCCGTACCGGCATTGCAGCGATGAATCGCGGCCCGCAAGGAATGTAAGAGCCTGTATCGTTGACCGGTTCGCGGGCGTCGCTTAATTTCTGCGATGCCCGGTCCGGATTGTCGGCTCTATTTGCAGCGGGGGTAGAAGGTGGCAGTCGTTGCCGGCGAGACTTTGCCTGTTATCGGCGAAAAGCCGTGGCATCCGCCGGCGGATATGCCTCTCGGCGCCGCGTTTTTCGTGCGCGGCGACTTTCCCTGGCTCGGACATTATTTCGGTTCGCGCAAACTTGCCTCGGCGTTGTCGCCCGGTATAGGCGGTATCGTTTCCTGGGGCGGGCGGGCGCCTGCAAAAGCGGCGGCTCGAATTGCGCGGTTCCGGGGATTGCGGCACTGGAATCTGGAAGACGGCTTCCTGCGATCCATGGGGCTTGGCAAATCTGGCGCCGTTCCACTCTCCATCGTCATCGACGATCTCGGCTTGCCAGTCGATGCCGGGCGACCGTCACGGCTTGAGCGCCTCATTGAAGGCGCTGGAGAGGCAGGAGAGCTTGGTCGTGCCATCCGCGATCAGATTGTCCTCAGCAAGCTATCCAAGTACAACCATCTTCCTCATCGCCCCCCCAACATCGAGCGGACGAATAAGCGCCGCATTCTCCTGGTCGACCAAGTCGTTGGTGATGTCTCCGTTGGCAGAGCGCTCGGGTCAAAGGCCTCATTCGAAAAAATGCTTGCCGACGGATTGGCGAGTGGTGCGCAATGCCTGATCCGCACCCATCCGGATGTCATGGCGGGGCTTCGTAAGGGTTATCTTACAAATGGTATTTCAAAGGGCGACGCAATCCTTCTCGGCGACGAAGTGTCGGTGGCCTCGATCCTTGATGTCGTCGACGAGGTTTGGACCGTTTCGAGCCAGTTCGGCTTCGATGCGCTGCTGCGCGGTATCCCGGTTCGCTGCTATGCCGCACCGTTCTATGCGGGCTGGGGTGTGACCGAGGATTATTTCGGGGTCTACACCAAGGCCACGCTTGCCGGGCGCCGGACGAAGCGGCGAACTGTCGACCAGATCGCCGCCGCGGCCTTTTCGTTCTATCCGACCTATCGCGACCCGGTCGACTGGCAAGAAATCGACGTCTTCCGGGCGATAGAGCTGATCGTCGCGCAGCAGAAAGCGGCCGTGTAGGCGATCTCAGCCTACAACATATCGAGCGACTTCTTTCGCGATGGCGGCGGGAAGGCGGCGTCGAGAACGGCCAGATCCTCGTCCGTCATGTCGATGTCTATGGAGTCGCGATTTTCCTCGACGCGTTGCGGGTTTGCGGATTTCGGGATCGATATCACGCCGTCGCGTTCCAAGAGAAAGGCAAGGGCGATCTGGGCGGGTGTCGCCTGATAGGTCTTGGCGATGCGGATCAATTCGGGATGATGCAGCAGGCGACCTTGCTCGATCGGCGAATAGGCCATGATCGGAATGCTACGCTCTTGACACCATGGCAGCAAATCATACTCGATGCCGCGTCGGGAGAGATTGTAGAGCACCTGATTGGCAGCGACATTGCCGCCGTTCGGCACAGAGAGTAGCTCATCCATATCATCAACGTCGAAATTCGAGACGCCCCAGGCCTCGATCTTACCCGCTGCCTTCAATCCTTCGAAAGCCTCCACGGTCTCGTCGAGCGGGTAGTTTCCGCGCCAATGCAGCAGATAGAGATCGAGGCGATCGGTGTTGAGGCGCTTCAGGCTGCGTTCGCAAGCTTCGACCGCACCCCTGCGGCTGGCATTGGCCGGATAGACCTTGCTGACGAGGAAAACCTCATCGCGCCGCCCTTCGATCGCCTTGCCGACAATCTCCTCCGCGCCGCCGTCGGCATACATTTCGGCGGTGTCGATCAGCGTCATCCCAAGATCGAGGCCGGTCTTCAGGCTGGCGATCTCGTCTCTGGCCTTGGCGGCACTCTCCCCCATGTTCCAGGTCCCTTGACCGAGCGCTGGAACGGCAATACCGGAGGGAAGGGTGACTGTCGGGATGGGGTTTCGCATGGCATGTCCTCGCTTTGGAGAGGGAAGGATAGGTTCATTCCACCGGATTGCAATCGGCGACCTTGATGTCACCGTGACAATCGTTTTATGGCTTTAGTATTGTCGGCGAACTAATGTCGGCTCGACCATGCGTCGCGCAGTCTGCGGGCATGAATCGTATCATGAGAAGAATTTTGGATGCCGCCCCTTGTCACACACGGTGTCCAAGGAGGCACTATGGCGCTGGATACATTTCTGGCTCTCTTACTTTTTGCATTCACCACATCGATCACCCCCGGACCGAACAACATGATGCTGTTTGCTTCTGGCGTGAACTTCGGTTTCCGCCGCACCATTCCGCACATGCTCGGCATCGGCGTCGGCTTCCTGTCGCTGCTGCTCGGCGTCGGCCTGGGCCTTGGCGCCGTGCTGCATACCGTGCCGATACTCTACACCGTGCTGAAATTTGCCGGTGGCGCCTATCTTGTGTGGATCGCCTGGAAGATCGGCACCTCTCGCAGCCTCGCAGAAAGCGAAGGGTCCGCGCAGCCGATGAGCTTCATCAGTGCTGCCGCGTTCCAATGGGTCAATCCGAAGGCCTGGGTGATGGCCGTCACTGCGATGGCGACCTATACCAACGAGCAGCTTTATCTCGTCACTGTTCTTTTGGTCGGTTTGGCATTTGCTGCCGTCAATCTCCCGAGCGTTTCGACCTGGGCCGGTTTCGGCTCGGCGCTTCGCGACTGGCTCTCCGATCCCGTTCGGCTGAAATGGTTCAACATAACCATGGCCGTCCTGCTGGTGCTTAGTCTCTGGCCGATGCTAAAGTAGCGGGCAAGATACAGGAGGCAGCCATGTCCCACGGGCATTCGCATGATGACGACGATCACCACCACCACGATAACCATTATTCCGACATGCAGGCGCGCGTGAAGGCGCTCGAAACGCTGCTGACGGAAAAAGGCCTGATCGACCCGGCGGCGATCGATCGTATCGTCGAGACCTATGAGACGAAAGTGGGGCCACGCAACGGCGCGCAGGTGGTGGCGAAAGCCTGGAGCGATCCCGATTTTGCCGACTGGCTTCGGCGCGACGCGACCTCGGCGATTGCAAGCCTCGGCTTTACCGGGCGACAGGGCGAGCACATGCGGGCTGTATTCAACACGCCTGATACCCACAATCTGATCGTCTGCACGCTTTGCTCCTGCTATCCGTGGGCCGTGCTTGGTCTGCCGCCTGTCTGGTACAAGGCGCCCGCCTATCGCTCACGTGCTGTCATCGATCCGCGCGGCGTCCTCGCAGAGTTCGGCCTGACTTTGCCGCAGGAAACGAAGATTCGTGTCTGGGATTCGACGGCCGAACTTCGCTATCTGGTGATACCCGAGCGTCCCGCCGGTTCCGAAGGCATGGACGAGGCGGCGCTGGCTGATCTCGTTAGCCGCGATGCCATGATCGGAACGGCAGTCGCCAAATCGCCGGAGGTCGCGTAATGAACGGCCCGCACGATCTCGGCGGTCAGATGGGCTTCGGTCCCGTCGCGCCGGAGCAGAATGAGCCTTATTTTCATGCCGAATGGGAAAAGCGCGCGCTCGGCATTACGCTCTCCTGCGGTGCCTTCGGTGCCTGGAACATCGACGAGAGCCGGCATGCGCGCGAAAACATTCCGCCGGCCAGCTATCTTGGCGCCAGCTACTACGAGATCTGGACTCGTGCCGTCGATACCTTGCTGGAACGGCACGGTTTCGCCACCGCCGAGGAGCTGCACGCCGGTCACTCGCTTGAGCAGGGTCGGACGCCGAAGCGGGTCCTGAAAGCGGATATGGTCGATGGTGTTTTGGCCAAGGGCGGGCCGTGCGACCGGCCAGTCGATACTGTGCCGCTTTTTGCTGTCGGCGATCATGTGCGGACGAAGAATTTCAATCCGACCGGCCATACGAGATTGCCGCGCTACGCACGTGCCAAGATGGGTGTTATCGAGGCAGTACAAGGGTCGTTCGTGTTCCCCGACGACAATGCCCATGGTCGCGGCGAAAATCCTCAATGGGTCTACACGGTCGTTTTCGATGGTGCCGAGATCTGGGGCGAGGGCGCCGATCCATCGCTGACGGTCTCGATCGATGCCTGGGAGAGCTATCTTGAGCGCGTGTGAGACCGTCTCACCTCTGGCGCAATCACCGGGATTGCCAAAATCTACCGACGGCGAGCCAGTCTTTCCCGAACCCTGGGCTGCAGACGCGTTCGCGATGACTGTTCATCTTCACGAGCGAGGCCTGTTTGCCTGGGGCGAATGGGCGGCGCAACTGTCGGCCGAGTTGCATAAACCCGGCCGCGCAGCTGACGGCAGCGACTATTTCGATTGCTGGGTGGCAGCGCTTTCGGATTTGCTCGTGGCAAAAGGCATCGCTGACGGCAATGCTATCCTGGCGTTGCAACAAAGCTGGCAACGTGCAGCGGAGGCAACGCCGCATGGAAAGCCGATCGCGCTGGATAACGATCCACAGCGGTAGGGCAATTCACGAGGCGACTTTATCGCTCCGGGAGACAACCTAGGACGAGAATTGCTTGTAGCACTCGTCGGCCACTTGCTGCAGCATGTCGCGCGAGATTTCACCTGTCACGGCATAGCCGAGATCTCCATCGATCCAGTAGAAGGTCTCGACGGCGTTGTCGCTGGCGAAGCGAAAACTGGTAGTCGTGTTGCCGCTGTTGTGCCCCACCAGAACCGTCAGGCGCTGGCCGGTCGCATTTTCATACATGAACAGGGCTCCCGGCGTGCCGTTGATCGGCAAGAGCCGGCCCCCCACCAGCTGGAAGCCCAGCTTCTGCAGGCTCGGCACCTTGAGGCCGGCGACATTCATGCGTTTGCCGAGCCAGGTGGCGAGATGCGCCTCCTGATCAGCGCCGACTTCGACCGGATGGCGGACGTCGCTGGCATAGACGACGAAGGCCGAATGCGCCTGCTGTGGCAATGCTTCTATTGCAGTCAGTTGTAGTTCGGGTCGTGCGAAGAGATCAGGGGCAAAGCGGCCTGTTGCGATGCCGGCAAGGAAGAGTGCGACCGAGGCGGCGAGCATCATCATCAGGCGGTTTCGCTTCGGCACTTCCCGTTGCCCGATCGACGTCTTTCCCGCTTTCAGAACTAGATCCTTGTCGCTGCCCATCGATATGGCATAGGGGGAGAACATCGACCTGATTTCATCGTTCTGGGCCTGCCATGCCGCAACGGCGGCGGCGTCCTGCGGGTTTTCGACCAGCCACGCTTCCAGTTCCGCCTGCCTTTCCGGCGGCAGGAGGCCATCGGCAAAGGCGTGAAGGTCCGCTTCGGTCACGGTCGGTTTGTGTTCGTTCATCTTGGTCTCCGAAGCGTGACAACATTGTCTGCGCTCAGCAGGCTGGTCATTTTCTGACGCGCGCGGGACAGCCGCGACATGACGGTGCCGATCGGGACGTTGAGCATCTCGGCCACGTCCTGATAGCTGTGACCTTCGACGACGACGAGCATCAGCACGGCGCGATAATCTTCGCTGAGGCTGTTCAGAGCCAGCTCCAGGCGGGACCGTTGCAACGGGTCGTCATCGATCTCGGCCCCTGGCAAGTGATCGTTGTCGTCGATATCAACGAAACTGCGGCCGCCTTGCCGGCGCCGTCCGTTGCGGTAGAGATTGGTCATGATGGTGAGGACCCAGCCGCGCAGGTTCAGTCCACGCCATTGATTGCGGCGGGTCAAAATTTTCTCGACGCAGTCCTGGAGCAGGTCTTCGCCATCGGCATCGGAACGGGTGAGGCTGCGCGAGTAG
The DNA here is from genome assembly GCF_016429255.1 of Rhizobium sp. ASV8. Classification (GTDB taxonomy): domain Bacteria; phylum Pseudomonadota; class Alphaproteobacteria; order Rhizobiales; family Rhizobiaceae; genus Rhizobium. Next base: position 30,296 of record NZ_JAELUG010000017.1, on the reverse strand, counting down.
CGCCGCAGCGATGGGAGGAGCGCCAGCACCTCCGCCTCAAAGCTATCTGGCGCGGGGGAGGTTCCCACCGCGCCGTTTCCGGTCCGGTCAGGGCCGTGCGGCATTCCACATGTCCTTAAAACCGTCGCCGGCAACGTCGCCGGACTTTGCGTCCTTGACGAAGAAATAGAGCGGCATGCCGTCCTTTGCCCACTGTTTCATCCCGTCCTTGCGGGTAATGATCGAGTATGCGCCCTCTGCCTTTGCTTTGTCATCGGCCATCAGCGGCGGCCAGGCTTTGGCGCAATCGCCATTGCAATTGGATTCGCCTGATTTGTCGTTCTTGAAGGTGTAGAGCGTCATGCCGTTTTCGCCAGCGAGGACTTTTCCCTTGGCGCTCTCGACCGTCTTGACGGGGGCTGCGGCAAAAGCCGCGGTAGCAAAGGCCGATGCAGCAGCGAGCGCGGCCAGGAATCTCAAGGTCTTCATGATGTCTCTCCTCGGGTGGTGGGCGATGGTAGCCCAGGCCTCGCATTTTTGCGTTGCCGGACATGAGACACAGGTGCTTCCGATTTTATTCCCGCCTCACCGGGTATTTTTACTGCTTGCTTCCATTGGCCGAATCCTGCCAATTCGACCCATGCAATTCGCGCCGCAACAAGATGAAGCGCTCAAGGCCGTTGCCAAATGGCTGAAAGAGGGGCGCTCGCCGCTATTCCGTCTGTTCGGCTATGCCGGAACGGGCAAGACGACGCTTGCTCGGCATTTTGCCGAACATGTCGATGGCGAGGTGTTGTTTGCGGCTTTCACGGGCAAGGCAGCGCAAGTGCTGCGGTCGCGGGGCGCCTCAAATGCCAAGACCATCCATTCGCTGATCTATCGGCCGCGCGGCGAAGAGGCTGTCGAGGACGAAGAGACTGGCAAGACATCGATCGCCCCGATGTTCACCATCAACCGCCAGAGCCCGGTTGCCAAGGCTGCGCTGATCATCGTCGACGAATGCTCGATGGTGGATGAGGCGCTCGGCAAGGATCTGATGAGCTTTGGCACGCCCATTCTCGTGCTCGGAGATCCCGGGCAGCTCCCGCCTGTTTCCGGCGGCGGCTTTTTCACGAATGACGAGCCGGACTATCTGTTGACGGATATTCACCGCCAGGCTCGCGACAACCCGATCATTCAGCTCGCCATGCAGGTGCGTGAGGGCAAGGAGATCATGCATGGCGACTATGGCGCCGCGCAGGTGATCTCGAAGAACGAGGTCACCCAGCCGCTCGTAATGGAGGCCGATCAGGTTCTGGTCGGCACCAACCGGACACGCCGACGCTACAATCAGCGTCTGCGCGAGCTGAAAGGCTTTACGGCGGACTATCCGCAATCCGGCGACAAGCTGGTCTGCCTGCGCAACGATCCCGCCAAAGGGCTTCTCAACGGCTCGCTCTGGCAGGTCATGACCTCTTCCAGGGAAACGACGAAGCCAGGCATCAATCTTCTGATCCGCCCGGAAGACGACGACATGGATCGCGGCGCGGCCAAGATCAAGCTGCTGAAGCAAGCCTTCGAGGACGTCGAGGGCGAGATTCCCTGGTCGACGCGCAAGCGATACGATGAGTTCGACTATGGTTACGCGCTGACCGTGCATAAGGCACAGGGCTCGCAATGGAATAATGTCGTTCTCTTCGACGAGAGCTGGGCGTTTCGCGATACCCGCGAGCGCTGGCTCTATACGGCCATCACGCGCGCTGCCGAGACGCTGACCATCGTTCGCTGACGTCTCGTTTTGAGCTAGACTTACAGGCGTCACCGATCGGTGACTTTCCTTGGGTCGGTCCATCAAAGTTTTGCATGGGTTGATGTCGGAATCTCGTTGGTTTTGCTGGTCATAATGGCCTAGAACGGGCTGACATCTTCAGCGTTGAAAATCAGGGATTTCGATCATGCCCGCCAAGCTTTCCGTGAACCTCAATGCCATCGCGATGCTGCGCAATCGGCGTGATCTTCCCTGGCCGAGCGTCATCGGGCTTGGCCGTATCGCGCTTGCAGCTGGCGCCAGCGGTCTGACGGTTCATCCGCGTCCCGATCAGCGGCATATCCGCTTTTCCGATCTTCCGGCAATTCGTGCGTTGATCGACGACGAATTTCCAGAGGCGGAGTTCAATATCGAGGGTTATCCGACAGACGAGTTCTTCGATCTCTGCGCCGCTGCGGAGCCCGAACAGGTGACGCTCGTGCCGGATGATCCCACGCAGGCGACTTCGGATCACGGCTGGGATTTCCGCAAGAACCGGGTGCTGCTGGCCGATGTCGTCGCCAAGTACAGGAAGATCGGCTGCCGCGTTTCGCTTTTTGCGGATGGCGACGGCGATGCCGAAGCGGTGAAGATCGCCAAGGAGGTCGGCGCCGACCGTATCGAACTTTATACTGGCCCCTATGGCGGCTGCTTTGATGATCCGGCCAAGGCCGCAATTACCCTTGAAGCGCTGGGGAAGACTGCCGATGCAGCCTTTGCCATCGGCCTCGACGTCAATGCCGGTCACGACCTGACGGTCGCTAACCTGCCTGATCTCATGAAGCGAATTCCAAAACTTGCCGAAACCTCGATCGGCCATGGGCTGACCGCGGATGCGCTGGAATATGGCATGGCCGAAACGGTGCGCCGTTTCCGCCGGGCTTGCGGCCAGACCGTTTGACGCCGAATAGACAGGTTCGGTAACCGGGTCTCCGTCGAGACGCGGTCGACTCCGGCCGCTCTTGCTCTTAACCCATCCTAGCGAAGCAGGGATGGGCGCGACAAAGCGGCTGCCCGACATACGCATGAATCGGGTTGCGGGTATTGCAGCGATTGGCGAAACGTCGTGCGAGGTTGAAGGATGAAAACCCTTAAGGGCCAATGTCGTTGCCGTGCCGTAACCTACGAGGTTGCTGACGACTTCGCTTATGCGGTGAACTGCCATTGCTCAAATTGCCGGCGAACAACCGGTTCGGCCTTCAAGCCTCTGGCGGGTATTCCATCCGAGAAGATCAGAATAGCTGACGGTGCGGAAAGCGTCATGATCTATGGCGATGAGGCGGCGCCCTACATCCACTGCGGCATATGTGGCTCGCTTCTCTATGCGATCGTCAAAGGCGGCACCTATGCCCATGTTACGATGGGTACGCTTGTTGACACGCCCGGCATACGCCCCACCCACCATGTTTTCGTCGCATCGAAAGCCGAGTGGTATGAGATTACGGATGATCTGCCGCGATATGCGGAATCGGATTGATCGCTCGTTCCCCATAAACTGGCGGCATTATTCTTGCTGCAGTCCAAGCTTTGATGAAAGCGGGTGCTTCCTCTCCCCGCGTTTGCGGGAAGAGGGTCGGTAAGGTAGCTGCGAGCGAAATCTCGCTCAGCCTCCGATAACTCAGCCGAGCAATGCGGCCTTGTGCTCCTCGATGAAGCTGCGCAGCGTCTGCGGCTCCTTGCCGGTCAGCTTGTTGAAGTCGTTCGAGAGGATATCGAACTTGCCGGCGCGGGTGTTGGCGTCGGCAGAAACAAGCATGTCGACCACGAATGGCGGCAGGCCGGCGCCGGTGAGACCTGCGGCGAACTGGTCGTCGTTGACCTGCACCACCTCGAGCGGACGGCCAGTGATCTTGCTGACGACACTGGCGACATCCTCGATCGTCAGGGCGGTGGAGCCCGTCAGCGTGTAGGTGGCGTTGTCGGTCGCGTCGGATGCCAGCGCTGCAGCGATTGCAAGTGCGCAATCGTTGCGGCTGATATTGCTGACGCGGCCGTTACCGGTAGCCGTGTACCATTTGCCGGTTTCCAGGCTATGCGGCAGACCCAGGAGGTAGTTGTCGAAATACCAGGCGTCGCGCAGGATCGTGTAGCCAACGCCGCTGGCCTTGATGGCGTTTTCCGTGCCGAGGTGATCGGGAGCAAAGGTAACGAGCGAATCTTCCGGACCGGGCATGGAGGTGTAAAGAATATGCTTCACACCGGCCTTCTTTGCGGCTTCCACCGCAGCCGTCTGCTGCTTCAGGCGCAGGCCGGGAACGGCAAGCGCGTCGGTGCTGATGATCAGCAGCCGGTCGACACCGGCGAAAGCGGCCGGCAGGGTGGCGGCGTCATCGAAATCAGCCTTGCGGGTCACGACACCCTTGGCGGCGAGGTCGGCAAGCTTTTCCGGGCTGCGCGTTGCGGCAATGATCCGGCCCGGTGCGACCTTATAAGTCTCCAGCAGGTGATGAATGATGCGCTGGCCAAGCTGACCGGCGGCGCCGGTGACGAGAAGGGTGCTGCTCATGACTTTTTCCTTGTTTGACCGCTGCGGATTTGCAGTGGTCCGATTGCTCTCAAAAAGAGACTAGCACTAGAATAGGAATTGACTTCGAGGTGTAAAGGAGGCAGTTTTTCGTCTCCAAGTTACCAAAAGGGAACCGGCATGAGCGCCAGTACCGTCGTCAATTTGCGCAGCATAGACCCGCCACTACGCGACGTCGATCTCAGTAATCTCGATTTCGGCAATTGTCCGGTGCGCGATCTGATTTCGCAAATCGGCGGAAAGTGGTCGGTTCTGATTTTGGAAACGCTGGCAAAGCGACCTTATCGTTTCGGCGAACTGCGACGCATGGTGCCTGATATTTCCCAGCGCATGTTGACGCAGACGTTGCGAGACCTGCAACGTGACGGCTACATCGCCCGCGAGGTGTTTCCCACCAAGCCGCCGAGCGTCGAATATCGCATGAATGATCTCGGCTATTCGCTTTACGAGCCTTTGACGCAGCTTCTGAACTGGGCGGAGGCCAATCACGAGGCCGTGCGTGCCGCACGCGCCAAATTCGATCAATCACCGGACTGAGCCTTGCAGTGAAGCCTCTGAAGATCGCTATTGTCGGTGCCGGTCCTGCCGGTCTTGCCGCCTCTCTCTTTCTGACCCGCGCGGGTCATTCCACAGACATTATCGAACGTTTCGATAGTCCGGCGCCGGTCGGTTCGGCGCTGATGTTGCAGCCGACCGGGCTGACCGTGCTTGAATCGCTTGGGCTCGGTCCCGCCATTCATGCGGCCGGCAATCGGATCGATCGGCTGTTCGGCACGGAAAACACCCGTGGCAACATCGTGCTGGATGTGCGCTACAGCGCGCTTTCGGGAGGCCGTTATGGGCTCGGCGTTCATCGCGCGGCGCTGTTCGATACGCTCTACGATGAGGTTTCCGCCCGCAAGCATCCGGTTCTCACGGGCAAAAGGGTCATGGGCGTGCTGGAGGAGGGTGACCGCAGCTATCTTTCGATAGAGGGTGGCGATCGCCTTGGGCCTTATGATCTCGTCATCGACGCCAGCGGCGCGCGGTCGGAACTGGTCGCGGCGTCATCCGCCGCGCCTCGGGTGCGCAATCTCACCTACGGCGCCTTCTGGGCGACGCTCGATTGTCCGGATGGGCTGGTGGATCAGGCGGCGCTGACGCAGCGATACGACAAGGCGAGCGTCATGATCGGTGTCCTGCCGATCGGCAGCAGAAAGCCGGATATGCCGCGGCAGGCCGCCTTGTTCTGGAGCCTGAAAGTTGCGGAGGCCGATGAGGTACGCAGGCGCGGACTCGATAGCTGGAAGGATCGAATTCGTGGCTATTGGCCGGAATGCGAGCCGCTATTGGAGCAGATCAGTGATTGGGATCAACTGACGCTGGCGCGCTATGCCCATCGCACCGTGAAGGTGCCTTATAGCGGGCGAACGGTCTTCGTCGGCGACGCCGCCCACTCCACCAGTCCCCAGCTCGGGCAGGGCGCCAATATGGCATTGCTCGATGTGGCTGCGCTGGCGCATGCGCTTGCAGGGCATGAGAATCTGGGGGCGGCATTGTCAGCCTATGCGCAAGCGCGGCGGATGCATGTGCGCTTGTTCCAGCTGCTTTCGGCCGCATTTACGCCCTTCTATCAGTCGGATTCTGCGGCACTGGCCTGGATTCGCGATCGGTTGGTCGCCACCATCGTCAGAGTGCCGCCGGCACCGCAGATCCTGGCGGCGATCGTTTCCGGCACGCTGGTTGATCCCTTCGCGGCGGCCGGACTCCGGGAAAGCGATTGGCTGCGGGCGATTGCGCCGCAGCCATCCTAGAGCATTTTCATCCCGGACAGATCTGCCGAAATGCTCTATCTATTTGTTCTTACGCAATTCCGGACGCAAAACCGCTACGCACTTTTGTTGGAATTGCTCTGATCAGTCCTTGCGCTCGGTCAGGAATACCAGCAGCGCGATCACCGGAAAGGCGATACCGAACCATGAGGCGAGGTTCCAGCCGCCGGTGGCATAGGCCCAGCCGCCAAGCGCCGAACCGATGGCGCCGCCGGCAAAGAAGGTTGCCATATAGAGACCGTTGAGGCGGCTGCGGTGTTCTGCGCTGAGGGCGAAGATGGCACGCTGGCCGAGCACCAGATTGGTCTGCACGCCGAAATCGAGCATGATGCCGGAGATGGTTAGCGTGATCAGCGCCAGCAGCGAACCGCCGCCAGAGAGGTGCCCGATCAGGAAGGCGAGGATGGCGAGCGTCATGGCAAAGGCGGTGGCGAGCCTCGTCCAGCCGCGGTCTGCGACGCGTCCGGCAATCGGCGAGGCGATCGCGCCTGCCGCACCTGCCAGCGCGAAGAGGGCGATGCCGTTTTGCGTCAGGCCGAAGGCCGGGCTTGCCAGAAGCAGCGGCGTCGTCGTCCAGAAGAGGCTGAACGCACTGAACATGCAGGCCTGATAGAGCGCGCGCCGCTGCAGCACCGGCGTATGCAGCGCAAGATGGCCCATGGAAGACAGAAGCTGGGTGTAGCGCAGCCTGGTATGCGGCACGCGGGTGGGCAGCACGATGCGCAGGATAACGATCAGCCCGATCATGATGCCGGCCGAGATGAGGTAGACCGCATGCCAGGAAAAAAGTTCTGAAAGGAAGCTTGCGGCGGGACGAGCGAGCATGATGCCGCAAAGCAGGCCGCTCATGACATTGCCAACGACTGCGCCGCGGCTGGCATCCGGCGCCATATGAGCGGCAAAGGGCACAAGGACCTGCACGGAAACCGAGGCGAGACCGATGCAGAGCGAAGCCAGGAGGAACAGCGATGGCGACCAGGCGAAGGCGGCGCCGACGAGGGCGAGCGCCGCCAGCGCGACCAGCATCAGCACAAGCTTGCGGTTCTCAAGCAGATCGCCAAGCGGCACGATCAGCAGCAGGCCGAGGCCATAACCGATCTGGGTCAGCGTCACGATGAGGCCGGTCGCGGCCGGGGAAAAGCCGAGCGACTGGCTGATCGGCCCGGCTAGCGGCTGACCATAATAGATATTGGCCGCCACGAGCCCGCAGGCGGCGGCGAACATGAAGGTCATCAGCGGTGAAATGGTCTTTTCGGGGAGCGGTGCGCTCTCCCGTCTGGCAGCAGCAGTTGCAGACATGTCTTGTCCTCGGTGCGGGCGTGGGGGCTTCTTGGGAGGGCTTGCCCGGAAATTTCATGAAAAATCAGTTCAATAGTTTCATCGCCGCCTCCGCGACGGCGAGCATGCGTTCGCGTTTGGGACCGGTCTTTCCGATGATGCGCATTCCCTTGGTAAGGCACAGCATCGCGCAGGCGGCGGTTTCGGCGTCGACATGCTGAGGTATCGAACCATCCGCTTGTCCCAGCCGGATGAGGTCGAGGAGACGCCGTTCGTCGAAGTCGAAAGCCGTGGCAACGCGGCCAGCCACCTCTTCGTCGAAAAGCGCCAGCTCCGTGGCGCTGCCGACAACGAGGCAACCTCTCCGGCCAGTCTCGCCGCAGGAGGATTCGGCGAAGAAGGCCGTCAGTGCGAAAAGCTTGGCGTAGCCGTTGGCAGCCTCGGCAAGACATGACTCGATCCGTTGCTGGCGGACCTGACGATAGCGGTCGAAGGCGGCGAGGAAGATGCCGCGCTTGTCCCCGAAGGCCTTGTAGACGCTGCCTGCGGTCAGTCCCATGGCGTCGGTCAGCTCGCTGATCGATGCGGCGTGGTAGCCGCGCTCCGAGAAGACCCGCAGCGCTTCGTCGAGCGCTGTATTCATGTCGAATTCCCTCGGGCGGCCGCGAAGTCTGGGCGCGATATCTATGATGTCTGTCGTCATGGGATTCTTTTAGGAAATGATCGTTTCCAAATCAAGCGGATTTCGCGCCGCGATGCCATCATCTTCTGTTGTCGTCGGTTGTGTAGGGGGCGCGCGGCTTCCCTATTGGTCGATGATAGCCATATGGATTGCGTCCTTGTAGCATCCGTCGATGCGCACGGATCTGCGTGCAAGGCCCTCTCGGACAAAGCCGACCTTTTCGTAAAGGGCTATGGCTCGGTCATTGTCGGCGTGGACGCTTAGTTCCACGCGCTCAATACCGGCATCGAACGCAGCCCGCAAAGTCGTATCGATCAGCCTGCGACCGATGCCCCGGCCGCGATAGGCGGAAATGATCCCCATCCCAAGGTTACCGGCATGGGCGTGGGACGGGAAAGAATGGCGGCTGATGTCGCACCAGCCGACGACTTCGCCATCGGCCAAAGCAACGAATTGTGGATTGCCTTTGGCGATCATGCCCAGCACGAAGGCGCGCGCATTTTCCAGCGGAGGCGCCTCGAGCAGCGTCAGATATTTCCGTTCGCGCGCAACGGTATCCAGTGCCTTGTGGAAGCTGTCGATATACTCGCCGGCGATGGGCAGGATCAGCGTGTCGGCATTGGTGGTCATAGCGGAAGCCGTTTCGATGTACATATGAGATCTATCGAAACTAGGGATCGGCCAGTGCCCTGTCTACCTCTGGATTTGTTGGGATTTACAAATCCAGCTCCCAGGTCTGGCCGTTCAATTCGGGGCCGAACATGCGGTGCTTTTCCTCCGTCACCAGTCTGAATCCGGCCTTGATGTAGATGGCTCGCGCGGTATCGAGGATATCGTTGGTCCAGAGCGATAGTTTGGAGTAGCCGACTTCGCGGGAGAAGCGGATGCATTCGTCGACCAACAGCTTGCCAAGGCCGAGGCCGCGCGCTGCCTTGTCGACGTAGAGCAACCGGAGCTTGGCGACGCCATTGCCACCGTCGGCGACCATAATCGAGCCGACGTTCAACCCGCCGCGCTCTGCGATCCAGCAGCGCTCCTTTTCGGGATCGAAGTTGGCCAGGAACTTTCCGGCAACGTCGGCCGCCAGTGCCTCGAAGCGATGATCCCAGCCGAGTTCCCCACAGTAGAAGCGGGCCTGGCTTTGCACGATCCAGCCGATGTCGCCATGCCGATGATGGCGGATGATAGCAGGGAGAGGCGCGTTGCGGTTCGCATCAAGCGTGTCCTGGATGAGCCGCATCGCTTCGACGATTCGCTCGGGTTCCCCAAAGGGGAGCTTGTCGAAATATTCGGCGATCTGGGCGCGGGAGCGGCGAACGAATTCCTGAAACTGATCATATCCCTTGTCGGTGACATATATGACCTGGCTGCGCGCGTCATCGGGATCGGGTTTCGTTTCGATCAAGCCGTCCTGGCGAAAACGTTTGATGATGCGACTGAGGTAGGCGGGATCGAGATGCAGCTCGCGCGTCAGCATGGACGCGGCGACACCGCCACGAAAGCCGACTTCGAACAGGACGCGGACATCCGTCAGCGTATAGGGACTGTCGAGGTAGGCCTTGTTCAGGACGCCGAGAAAGTTCGTATAGAAGCGATTGAAGTCGCGGACTGCGTCAATTGTTGCAAATTCGGCAGCATCGGTCATGGGACATCGTCTCCTCAATTATAGGAGACGATGTCCATTATTTATTTGACTCAGTCAAGTAAATTGTAAACTCATGCGGCGCAGCTGCGTGCATCTTCCTGGGCTAGAGCGAAGTCGACGGCCGCTTCGGCATGGATCGTCGTCGTGTCGAAGCCGGGCAGGACCAGTGCATTGGGATCGAGGATGAGGCAGATCTCGGTGCAGCCGAGGATGACGCTGTCGGCGCCTTCGGCCTTGGCACGGTCGATGATGTCATGCAGCTTGCTGCGCGACTCGTCCTTGATGACGCCGGCGCAAAGTTCGTTGAAGATGATGTCATGCGTCACGGTCCGGTCTTCGGGGCCGGGGACCATGATGGAGATGCCGTTCTGGGCCATGCGCTCGGCATAGAAGCCGTGCTCCATGGTATAGCGCGTGGCAAGCAGCAGCGGCTTTACCCGTCCTGCAGCCTTCAGGGCTGCGGCGGTTTCATCGATAATGTGGATGAGCGGTACGGAAATGCGCGAGGCGACTTCCGGCGCGATCAGATGCATCGTGTTGGTGCAGATGAGCACGCATTCGGCGCCGGCTGCCTGCAGGCGATGGGCAACGCCGCCGAGGCGAGCGGCTGCATCATCCCAGCGCCCGGCCTTCTGCAGGGCGACAATTTCCTCGAAGTTGACGGAGTACATCAGCACCTCGGCGGAGGAGAGACCACCGAGCCGATCGCGAACCATCTCGTTGATCTGGCGATAATAAACCGCCGAGCTCTCGAAACTCATGCCGCCGATGAGACCTATGGTGCGCATATTGCTGTTCTCCGCTTCTTGTTCGTAGGTAGGGCAATAGTGTTGCGATTCATGCGCCTTGTGTTTGCAATCTTTGTGGGATCGACAACTTAATCTGCAATAATTTGCGCATAAATCGCATTTTGTGCAAAATAGTGGCGCGATAATGAAAAGGTGCCGCACATGCTTGACGAACGTGACCGAAAGATTCTCGAAATTTTGCAAGCCGATGCCGGCACCTCGGTGACGGAGCTTGCCGATCGTGTGGCTCTATCGGTCTCCGCCTGTTCGCGCCGTATCCAGCGGCTGGAAGAGAGCGGCCATATCGCGCGGCGCATCGTCGTGCTCGATCGCGAGAAGATGGGCGTTCCCACCACAGTCTATGCGATGATCAAGACAGCACATCACGCAGACGAGTGGATCGAGGCATTCCGCAAGGCGATCGGCGATATTCCCGAGATCGTCGAGGCGCACCGGCTTACCGGCAACTACGACTATATTCTGAAGATCGTGCTGCCGCGGGTGGAGCACTACGATGTCATCTACAAGATGCTCGTGCGCAAGATCGAACTCTTCGATGTTTCGGCCTCGATCTCGATGGAGGAGTTGAAAGGCGGCACATCGGTTCCCGTCGGTTATGCGCAGTAGGCGTTTTGCACTATTGTGACGACGCAGGGGTGCCATGCATAAAAGAGAGTTGCTGCTTACCCGTCTCAACCCTACGTTTTCGACGAAACATAGCCATGAGGTGTTGCCATGCAGGATCATCGTGTTGTCGTTGTCGGGGGCGGTTTCGGCGGAGTGCAGGTCGTCAACGATCTGAAAGGCGCGCCCGTCCGCATAACGATGATCGACCGGCGCAATCACCACCTGTTTCAGCCGCTTCTCTATCAGGTCGCGACGACCTTGCTCGCCACATCGGAGATCGCCTGGCCGATCCGCAATTTCTTCCGGGACAGGCCGGAGGTGACGACGTTGCTTGCCGAAGTCGTCGGCGTCGACAGCGCAGCGCATGAGGTGCTGCTGAAGAATGGGCAGAGGATCCCTTACGACACGCTGGTGCTGGCGACGGGCGCCACCCATGCTTATTTCGGCCATGACGAATGGGAGCCCGTGGCGCCGGGATTGAAGACGCTCGAGGATGCCACGACCATCCGCCGCCGCGTGCTGCTTGCCTTCGAGCAGGCGGAGATGGAAACTGATCCTGCTGTCCGTGAGGCGCTCCTAACCTTCGTCATTGTCGGGGCCGGGCCGACGGGTGTCGAGCTGGCCGGGATCATCTCGGAACTGGCGCGAACGACCTTGCCGAAGGAATTCCGCAATATAGATACGAGCAAGGCGAAGATCATTCTCGTCGAAGCTGGTCCGCGAGTGTTGGCCGCTTTCGCGGAGGATCTTTCCGACTATGCGCGCCGGGAGCTGGAATCGCATGGCGTCGATCTGCGCTTCGGCAAGCCGGTGACGTCCTGCACGGCTGAGGGTGTCACCATCGGCGATGTTTTCGTGCCGTGCCGCACCATCGTCTGGGCGGCCGGCGTAGAGGCGTCGCCGGCAGCCAAGTGGCTGGATATTCCCGCGGACCGCGCCGGCCGTGCCGTAGTCGACAAGGATTTACGGGCACCGGGCAAGGGTGATGTCTTCGTGATCGGCGATACGGCAGCCGTCATGCGCGACGACGGCAGTCCGGTGCCGGGGATCGCTCCCGCAGCCAAGCAGCAAGGAGCCTATGTCGCCAAGGTGATCAAGGCAAAGCTGGCCGGCAAACCCGCTCCCGGGCCATTCCACTATCGCCATCAAGGCAGCCTTGCGACGATCGGCAAAAGTGCTGCGATCATCGATTTCGGCTGGCTGAAGCTGAGGGGATGGCTCGCCTGGTGGGTGTGGGGCCTTGCCCACATCTACTTCCTGATCGGCGTGCGCTGGCGCATCGCAGTCGCCTGGAGCTGGCTGTGGATCTATATCAGCCGGCAGCACAGCGCCCGGCTGATCACGCAGAGGGAAACCATGCGCGAGGAATAACAAAGAGGCGGCGTCCGCTTAGGACGCCGCCTTTTTTATTTATGCCAGCGAGGCGATATCGATGACGAAGCGGTAGCGGACGTCGCTCTTCAGCACGCGCTCATAGGCTTCGTTGATCTGCTGAATGCTGATCTTCTCGATCTCGGAGACGATATTGTGCTCGCCGCAGAAGTCGAGCATTTCCTGGGTTTCCTTGATCGAGCCGATCATGGAGCCTGAGAGGCTGCGGCGGCCGGGGATCAGCGAGAAGGCATGGACCGGAACCGGATGCTCGGGCGCACCGACGACGACCATGCTGCCATCGAACTTCAAGAGGCCGAGATAGGCATTCCAGTCGACGGCGATGCCGACCGTCATGATGATGAGGTCGAAGGTGCCGGCGAGCTTCGTGAAGGTCTCGGCATCGCTGGTCGCGTAGTAGTGGTCGGCACCGATCTTCAGGCCGTCTTCCTTCTTAGACAGCGTCTGGCTGAGAACCGTGACATCGGCACCCATGGCATGGGCCAGCTTGACGCCCATGTGGCCAAGGCCGCCCATGCCGACGATCGCAACCTTCTTGCCGGGACCGGCCTTCCAGTGGCGCAGCGGCGAATAGAGCGTGATACCGGCGCAAAGCAGCGGTGCGCCTGCGTCGAGCGGGATATTATCGGGGAAGGAGAGGACATAGCCTTCCTTGACGACGATGCTATCGGAGTAACCGCCATAGGTCGGCGTCTCGCCGTCCGCTTCGACATCGTTGTAGGTCTGAACGACGCCGGGCATATAGTGCTCGTAGTCCAGGTCGCGCGTGGCGCAGGTCGTGCAGGAATTGACGAAGCAGCCGACGCCGACGCGGTCGCCGACCTTGAACTTGGTGACTTTCGAACCGACCGCAGTCACGACGCCCGCCACTTCATGGCCCGGCACCATCGGGTATCTCGAATTGCCCCATTCGTTGCGGGCCTGGTGGATGTCCGAATGGCAGACGCCGCAATATTGGACGGAGATGACGACATCGTCTTCGTTGGGATTGCGGCGCTCGAAGGTGAACGGAGTAAGCGGCTTGGACGCGTCGGTCGCGGCATAACCCTTTGCGATAGGCATGGGAGATTTCCTTGTTTTCGGAGGAGGAGGGAGTGAAATTCGATGCCTGACTATGCAACGGGAAAAGGCCGAAGCGTTAGAGCGATCCTGCAAGCTTTATGTACGATCCTGCGAATCTAAATGCGCGGTGGGTCTTTCACGATCGAGCGACGTTACCTAGATAAGTCTCGATATCCACTCCAAAACAATCGGTTGCACATGACGCTGCCTTTCAATCCCAATCAGGAACTCGCATCCATCGTTGCACGTTTCGCCACGGGAGATGGGGAGCATCAAACGCCGATAGACAGTCTTCATCTCTATCGCCAATCGGCGGTGACAGTCTGGCAACATGGGGCCTACCGGCCTTGCTTTGCCGTTGTGGTTCAGGGTCGCAAGAGTCTGACGATCGGTGCCGAAACTTATCACTACGGCGTCGGCGAGTATATTTTGACCGCGCTCGATCTTCCCGTCTCGACGCAGGTCACCAATGTCGGCAGCGATACGCCTTATCTGTGTTTCGGTATGGCGCTCGATAGCGAGAGACTGAAAGAGCTGTTGTCGCGCGTCAGCGTTCCGCGCCAGGCGCTGACGGCCGAGCCCGTGCGCGGGATCGCGGTGAATACGGCGTCACCGGAACTGCTGGATGCCTCGCTGCGGCTGCTCAGGTTGCTTGATCGCCCGGAAGACATTCCCGCTATGGCGCCATTGATCGAGCAGGAAATTCTCTATCGCCTGCTGACAGGTCCGAATGGTCCTCGGCTCTTGCAAATCGCAATGGCGGAGAGCCAGAGCAACCGCGTGGCGCGTGCCGTCGCATGGCTGCGCGGCAACTTCGAGCAACCTCTGCGCATCGAAGATCTGGCCGAGCGGGTCGGCATGAGCGTTTCTTCACTGCACCACCATTTCAAGACCGTCACCGCTTTGTCGCCGATGCAGTATCAAAAGCAGCTTCGCCTGCATGAGGCGCGGCGGCTGATGATCGTCGAGCAACTTGATGTCGGGTCTGCCGGTCATCGGGTCGGATATCAGAGCCCCTCGCAATTCAGCCGGGAGTACAGCCGCCTCTATGGCCTGCCGCCGCTGAAAGATGTCGAGGCCATGCGCAATAGCGTGGTCGCGGCAGAGTAGCTCCTGCCGTAAAAGGACTTTAGCTGACGGGTGTGCCGCAACTGCCGCCGTTCCAGGTGTAGCTTGGAGTTGCGTCCTGCGGTCCCCACAGACCTTCGAAACGACGGTAGCCGGCATCGAAGCGGATTGTCAGCGAGCCCATCCCATATCTGTCGAACCAGCGCAGTGTTCGAACCGTGCCAGGAGCCGTCCCGACTTCCGAGAGCGTGCCCGCCGTCATGTTGCCGTCGTCGTCGAAACGATATGCCCCCGATAGGTGACCTCTGGCATCGACCTGCAGCGACGTTTCAACATCCACCAACCGACCGCTGGAGAGAAGCTTGCCGCAATAATGGCCGGCCGGTTGGGCTGGCGATTTGGATGCCGCATTCGCCGGCTCGGGCAGGTAGAATAGTGTTCCTGTTATGCAGATGCCGATAAGTCGAGCGATTGTTTGGCCTTTGCCTCTTTGCCTGTGGCCAACGACCCGCGTCAGCAGCGTCTTGCAGGGATGGCTGAATATGGACTTCATCAATAGATCTCGGCAGCAACAAAGGGGCCGACAAGGTCTATTCGCTCCGCGCCCGGCATGACAACCACCCCTCAATCTTTTTAGCGCAGTGCAGCAACGAATTCCGCTTGACGACCGTTGCAGCGTGCTGCATAACGCCTCACGAACCGTACCGTACGGTACGCATTTGGGAGTAGCATCGTGCTGAGCGAAGTAGGACAGTCGAGCGAGTTTTCGCCGCGCCAGAACGCCGTTCTGGAACAGGCGCTGCGTCTCCTCGTCGACGGCGGCGAAAAGGCGCTGACGACCTCTGGCGTCGCGCGTGCTGCCAATTGCTCCAAGGAAAGTCTTTATAAGTGGTTCGGCGACCGCGACGGTCTGCTATCGGCGATGATCGCCTATCAGGCGAGCAAGGTGCGCACCTTCGAGCGCAACGGCGAACGTCTGACGGTGTCGAGCCTGCATGACCATCTCGTCGTCTTTGCCCGCGATCTGCTGGAAGTTCTGGCGGGTGACGTGTCGCTGGCACTGAACCGCCTGGCGATCGGCCAGTCGAACCGCGACGGATCGAAGCTCGGCAAGCTTTTGCTGGAGCGCGGCCGCCGGCAGATCGACCGCCGTGCCAGCGGCCTGATCGATGCCGGCAAGCGGGCAGGGCTACTTCGCTTCATGGATGCCGACGAGGCATATCACACGTTTTACGGGCTCATCGTTTCCGATCTGCATGTTCGCATGCTGCTCGGCGAGCCCGGTTTGAAGGATTCCAACCGTCAGGCGGAGAAGGCTGTTACTGCCTTCCTCAAGCTTTACGGCACGGAAAAGGTTTTGGCGGAAGCAGCGGCGACCGTCTGAGCAGATCCAAGTTTACACCAGACAAGCAAAGGGAAGGACAAACAATGCGCGTCTATTACGATCGTGATGCCGATCTCAACCTCATCAAGTCGAAGAAAGTCGCCGTCATCGGCTACGGTTCCCAGGGCCGCGCTCATGCGCTGAACCTGAAGGACAGCGGCGCTCAGAACGTTGCGATCGCGCTCAAGGCCGGCTCGCCGACCGTGAAGAAGGCCGAAGCCGATGGCTTCAAGGTCATGACGGTTGCCGAAGCAGCTGCCTGGGCCGACCTGATGATGATGGCGACCCCGGACGAACTCCAGGCCGACATCTACAAGGCCGACATCGCTCCGAACATCCGCGACGGCGCTGCTATCGCCTTTGCTCACGGCCTCAACGTTCACTTCGGCCTCATCGAGCCGAAGGCTTCGGTCGACGTCGTCATGATCGCTCCGAAGGGCCCGGGCCACACGGTTCGCGGCGAATACCAGAAGGGCGGCGGCGTTCCTTGCCTCGTTGCCGTTCACCAGAACGCTTCGGGCAACGCCCTTGAACTCGCTCTCTCCTACGCCTGCGGCGTTGGCGGCGGCCGTTCGGGCATCATCGAAACCAACTTCCGCGAAGAGTGCGAAACCGACCTCTTCGGCGAACAGGTCGTTCTGTGCGGTGGTCTCGTCGAGCTGATCCGCGCTGGCTTCGAAACCCTGGTCGAAGCTGGTTACGCGCCGGAAATGGCCTATTTCGAGTGCTTGCACGAAGTGAAGCTCATCGTCGACCTGATCTATGAAGGCGGCATCGCCAACATGAACTACTCGATCTCGAACACGGCTGAATGGGGCGAATACGTCACCGGCCCGCGTATCATCACGGCTGAAACCAAGGCTGAAATGAAGCGCGTCCTGAAGGACATCCAGACCGGCAAGTTCACCTCGGATTGGATGCAGGAATACCGTTCGGGCGCAGCTCGCTTCAAGGGCATCCGCCGTCTGAACGACAGCCACCAGATCGAAGAAGTCGGCTCCAAGCTGCGCGGCATGATGCCTTGGATCGGCAAGAACAAGCTGGTTGACAAGTCGGTCAACTAAGCTTTCGGCACTGCCGGAATAGAGTGAGGCCGGGGCAATGCTCCGGCCTTTCTGCTTCTGCTCACAGCCTATTTTCGGGCTGAGACGTAAAGCCATTTCGTAGGCTTGCCATCGAAGCCGCCGCCGTCTGCTTCATTGATGATGATGTCTTTCCAGCCACCGGTGTTCAAGATTGCGCCAAGCCATTCGACCGAAGGATAATTGTAGTAGCGGCCGAGAGTGTCCTGCCCTTCTGCGTCTCCAGCCTTGAAGCTCGAATGGAAGATGCCGCCATCCTTCAAGGCGTGCAGAATCCGGTCGAATATATTTGCGAGGTCGGAGCGCGGCACGTGAAGGAGACTAGCCTCCGCCCATATGCCATCAAAAGCAGTGCTGGCGTCGAGCGTCTCGAACCGCATGATCCGGACGGGCCTGCCGATCAGCTTCTCGGCTTCGTTGGCGAGCTCCGCCGAACCGTCTGTCGGCGTGATATCGAAGCCGCGCGACAGCATGTAGGCCGCATCCTGACCGGCTCCGCAGCCCAGTTCCAGGATGGATGCACCCACGGGTAAGGAGTCCAGAAAAGCATCCAGCCTCTGTCTGGGCAGGTTGCGTTCGCGCGCCGCATAGATGCTGGCGTTTTCAGCGTAAAACGATGAAGTCGGGTCCGTGCTCATGATCTCCTCTGACTCAGTTACTCGGGTTCAGGGGCTTATTCCTATCAGGAAAAATCGCGATTCTCAGAGGCAATGAAAACAAATTAGGTCAGCATTGTTGACTTATCTTTTGTTGCGTGATCTTGTCTCGGAAAGACCAAAAATTACGAGGAAGCCCCATGTTGAATTGGGAAAATATCTTTGCGACGCGTTCAAGCCGTATGCGCGCCTCCGAAATCCGCGAATTGCTGAAGCTGCTGGAGCGGCCGGATATCATCTCGTTTGCCGGTGGTATTCCCGATCCGGCATTGTTTCCGGATACCGAATTCAAGCAGGCTTATGCCGACATCTTTTCGGGTCCGACCGTCAATGCAGCGCTGCAATATTCGGTCAGCGAAGGCTACAAGCCGTTGCGCGAATGGCTTGTCGGCCAGATGGGCGCGCTCGGCATTCCCTGCGAGCTTGAAAATGTCTTCATCGTTTCCGGTTCACAGCAGGGGCTCGATTATCTCGGCAAGCTCTTCCTGTCACCGAAAGATACGGCACTGGTGACGGCGCCGACCTATCTCGGCGCCCTGCAGGCCTTCAATGCCTATGAGCCGACCTATGACCAGCTGACGCCGAACGGCAACCGGACGCCGGACTCCTACAGCGCTGCCGCCACGAAGGCAGGCGGCAGGGTCAAGTTCGCCTATCTCTCGGCCGATTTTGCCAATCCGACCGGTGAAACGGTCGATCTCGCAGCCCGCGAGAAACTCATCGATCTCGGCGACGAACTCGATATCGCCATCATCGAGGATGCGGCCTATCAGTCGCTGCGCTATGACGGCGAGGCGATCCCGCCGATCCTGGCGCTGGAAATCGCGCGCAAGGGCAATATCAACGATACGCGCACGATCTATTGCGGCAGCTTTTCCAAGACCTTGGCGCCGGGCCTTCGCGTCGGCTTCGTCGTCGCCAATGCGCCTGTTATCCGCAAGCTTGTGCTGATGAAGCAGGCGGCCGACCTGCATTCCTCGACGATCAATCAGATTGCGATCCATCAGGTTGCAGAGCGCGGTTTCGACGCTCAGGTCGCCAAGATTCGCAAGACCTACAGCCACCGTCGCGACTGTATGCTGGCCGCGCTCGCCAAATACATGCCGGACGGGGTCAGCTGGACGAAGCCGCAGGGCGGCATGTTCGTTTGGATCACCCTGCCGAAGGGCATGGACGGCGCCAAGCTGCTGGCAAGATCGCTTGAGACAGCCAAGGTTGCCTTCGTTCCCGGTCAGGCCTTCTTTGCCGATGGCACAGGCGCGAATACGTTCCGTGTCAGCTTCTCCTGCGCCAATGACGAGATAATAGAAGAAGGCATTTCGCGGCTCGGCAAGTTGATATCGAGCGAGATCGGGGCGTTGGCGGCTTGAGCCGCCACGCCGTTTTCAATCTACTTCGCCAGATGCGGGCCGATCAAAGAAAGGTCGGCCTCGCCAAGCCGGTCGCTGGCGGTGTTGCGCTGGTGCCAATAGGGATACATCAGCGGCGGCAGGCTGACGTCGTCGAGACGCTTGCGCTCCTCATCCGTCAGCTTTAGCTCGGCGCTGGCGAGGTTGTCCTTGAACTGGGCTTTGTTGCGTCCGCCGACGATGACCGAGGTGACGCCTTTGCGGCCGATGAGCCAGGCAAGCGCGACTTGGGCCGCCGAGACGCCGCGACCGTCGGCAACCTCCACGAGTGCATCGACAATATTCCACAGGCGGTTTTCGTCTCGGATCGGCGGCTCCGTCCAGCCGGCGAACTGGCGCGTGCCCTCCGGTGTCGCCTGATTGCGGCGATGCTTGCCCGAGAGCAGTCCGGCGGCAAGCGGGCTCCAGACGAGGATGCCGAGGCCCTGATCGATGCTGATGGGGACCAGCTCGTTTTCGGCGTCGCGGGCCTCCAGCGTATAGTGGATCTGCTGGCTGACGAAACGCTCGCGCTTGTCGCGCTCGCTGACGCCGAGCGCCTTCATGATGTGCCAACCGGAGAAATTCGAGCAGCCGATGTAGCGGACCTTCCCTTGGCGAACCAAGGTGTCGAGCGCTTCCATCGTTTCTTCGAGGGGCGTCTGTCCGTCCCATTCATGCAACTGATAGAGATCGATGACATCGGTCTTCAGGCGCTTCAGGCTGGCTTCGCAGGCCTGGATGAGATGCTGGCGGGAGGAGCCGACATCGTTGACGCCGGGACCCATCGGGAAGCGGGCCTTGGTAGCAATGAGCACGCCGTCTTTGCGTCGACCGCCGATGATCTCGCCGATGATTTCTTCCGATGCGCCCTGCGAGTAGACATCGGCGGTGTCGAGCAGGTTGACGCCGGCATCCACGCACATGTCCACGAGTTTCTTTGCTTCCTTGACGCCGAGATCGCCGGTGGCTTTTGCCCAACCGACGCCGCCGAAGGTCATGGTGCCCATGGTGACGGTGGAAACTTTGAGGCCGGAGCGGCCAAGCAGGCGATATTCCATAGATCTTTCCTCCTCGATCCCATCTGATATTTGCATGTCAGGAAATAGGGACAGATGACGGCGGTCAAGATTCAATCATCATACCAAGGACAATCTGTGCAAATTCCAACTGTCACAATCATGTTAAGCCGCGCGTCTAGACAACCCTCCTACAACTCAGCCGAGGACGTTTTTATGAAGACCTTTGTTTCCGCCTTTGCCGGCCTGTTGGCCCTCGCTCTTTTCTCCGGCACCGCAAGCGCCGCTGACCTGGTCCTTTATACCAGCCAGCCGAATGCTGATGCGCAGGCCACTGTAGATGGCTTCATGGCGGCCAATCCCGGTATCAAGGTCGATTGGGTTCGCGATGGCACACCGCAGATCGTCGCCAAGCTGCAGGCGGAAATGCAGGCCGGCGCACCAGCCGCCGATGTTCTTTTGATCGCCGACACCGTGACACTCGAGCGGCTGAAGGAAGCGGGCAAGCTGCTTGCTTACAAGTCGCCGGAAGCCGCGAATTACGATGCTTCGCTTTATGACGCCGAAGGCTATTATTACTCCACGAAACTGATCACGACCGGCATCGTCTACAACACTGCCGCGTCGCTGAAGCCGGCAAGCTGGCAAGATCTGGTCAAGCCGGAAGCCAAGGGCCTTGTCGCCATGCCGAGCCCGCTTGCTTCGGGTGCCGCTCTCATCCACGCGCAAACGCTCGTCGGCGTCGGCAGCCTTGGCTGGGACTACTATAAGAACCTCGCCGAGAACGGCGCTATCGCCTCGGGCGGCAATGGCGCCGTGCTTAAAGCTGTTGCATCCGGCGAGAAGGCCTATGGCATGATCGTCGACTACATGCCGATCCGGGAAAAAGCCAAGGGTGCTCCGCTGGAATTCGTTTTCCCGAAGGAAGGCGTTTCGGCCGTCACCGAACCGGTCGGCATTCTCGCCAGCACGCAGCATGCCGATGCCGCCAAGAAGTTCGTCGATTACGTTCTCTCCGAAAAGGGCCAGGAAGGCTTCCTGAAGCTCGGCTATATCCCGGCCCGCAACGGCACGCCGTTACCGGAAGGTTTCCCTGCACGTGACAGCATCAAGCTTTTGCCGTTGAATGCAGCCGATGCTCTCAAGAATACGGATCAGGACCTGAAGACCTTCTCCACCTACTTCAAGTCGAAGTGATCCGGCCCGGATTTTAGATGTACGGATATGTGCGTAGGGGAAACAGCCAGCCGGCCTGGCTGTTTCCTTTTGTTGTTGCCGTCGTGCTGTTGCTTAGCGTCTTGCCGCTGGCACGGCTGGCGTTTGTCGGCATCGAGGCGCTGCTCAAGGGCGGCACCTATGAGCTTATCACCGATCCCGCCCTTTGGCGTTCGGCATGGTACACGATCGAAACGGCCTTGCTCGGCACGATCGTTTCTGTCGTTCTCGGCTGCCTCTTCGCATTCCTGCTGACTCTGACCGATCTTTCCGGCAGGGGCCTGCTCGGCTTCCTCTTCGTGCTGCCGATGATGATCCCGCCACAGGTGACCGCACTTGCCTGGGTGCAGATGTCCGGACCATCGAGCCCCTTGCTGAAAGCGTTGCACATAGCACCGCCGCTTGGATCGCCGCAGCCGCTTTATTCCATCGGCGGCATTGCGTTGCTCTATGGCGTGCAGCATGCCCCGCTGGTGTATCTCGCGCTGCGGGCCGGCCTGATGGCGCTGCCGCGCGATGGCGTCGAGGCCGCAAGGCTTTCGGGCGCATCCGGTCTGCGCGTCTTCCGCGATATCATCCTGCCCTTGTCTTTGCCCGGCGTCATCGCTGGAGCGGCAATCGCCTTCGTCTCATCGATCGGCAATTTCGGCATTCCCGCAATCCTCGGCATACCCGCATCGATCTACACGTTGTCGACCCTGATCTTCACGAAGTTCTCAAGTTTCGGACCGCGCACTTTCGGCGATATCGCCGTGCTGTCGACGATGATCGCCGTCATTGCGGTTGCCGGTCTTGCCGTGCAGAGCAGGGCTTTGAAGGGACGCGACTATCGCGTCATCGGCATTTCCGGTGCGACGGCCGCCTTTTCGCTCGGTCGCTGGCGCTATCTTGCCTTGCCCGTGCTCTGCGCTATCCTGTTCGTCATGCTCGTCGCGCCCTTTCTGGCGCTGGTCGCCGGTGCGCTGGTGCCGACCTATGGTGTGCCTCTGACCTTCAAGACGGCATCGCTGAACGCGTTCAGCGAGATCCTGTTTCGGCAAACGGTCACGCGCACCGCCTTTTCCAATTCGCTGTTCCTGGCGGGCATGACGTCGCTGGGTCTCCTGCTGGTGACAGTACTTACCGCCTATGCTTTGACGCGGCGCAAGGACATGCTGAGCCGCGTCGTCAGCGGCATGATCGAGATCCCCTATGCGCTTCCGGGCATCATCATTGCCGTCTGTTTCATCCTGGTGTTCGCCGCACCTCTGCCGATCCTCAACGTCACGCTTTACGGAACGATCTGGATCATCCTGCTTGCCTATTTCTCCGCTTACTTTGCCGTCAGCCTGAAACCGGTCATGAGTGCCTTCCTGCAGCTCGATCCGGCGCTGGAGGAGGCTGCTCGGCTTTCGGGGGCAGGCTTTCCCCGCCGGCTTCTCGATATCATCGTGCCGCTGATCGCGCCTGCGGCCGGTGCCTCGGTAATTCTCGTTTTCCTGATCGCCTGCAACGAGTTGACGGTTTCGGCGCTGCTCTGGTCGGCCGGCACCCAGACGCTCGGCGTCGTCATCTACAACCTCGATGACGGCGGCAGCGCCGATCTCGCCTCCGCCATGTCGGTCATCGTCATCGCCATGGTCGTTGTCATGATGGTGCTTCTGGAAATCATGGCCAAGCGCCTGCCGAAGGGAGTTGTGCCTTGGCGAAGCTGATCCTCAATCACATCAGCAAGGATTTCGGCACAGGCGGACGCGCCGCCGTGAATGCCTTGTCGCTCGACGTACGCGAGGGCGGCTTCCTGGCACTGCTTGGTCCCTCCGGCTGCGGTAAGACGACGGTTCTCAGGATGATCGCCGGCTTCGAACAACCGACGGATGGGTCCATCCATCTCGGCGAGCGCTTGCTGGCGGATGCCGCAAACATGCTGCCGCCGGAACGGCGCAACATGGCGATGGTGTTCCAGTCCTACGCGCTCTGGCCGCATATGAACGTATCGGAGAATGTCGGCTATCCGCTGAAGGTACGCGGCATCTCCGGCGAACGCTACCGTGAGAAGGTGCGTGAGGCTCTTTCGACCGTGCGTCTCGGCGATTATGCGGAGCGGCGACCCGCTGATCTCTCTGGTGGTCAGCGTCAGCGCGTGGCGCTTGCTCGCTGCCTGGTGACATCGCCCGACGTCGTGCTGCTCGACGAGCCGCTTGCCAATCTCGACCGTCATCTGAAGAAGGAGATGGAGGAGACATTCCGCGAGTTTCACCAGCGTTCGGGCGCGACGATGGTCTACGTCACGCATGACCAGAGCGAGGCCATGGCGCTCGCGACCGACGTTGCCGTCATGTCTGAGGGACGGCTGTTGCAGATGGCTCCCCCGGCGGAGATCTATGCGCGCCCCGAAGGGCGAATGGTCGGCGGCCTTGTCGGGCAGGGCGCTATTCTTTCGCTCGGCCTTCCTAGTGGTGGGCTGCGTCGCATCGACTGGTCGTCCTTCCGGGGCCTATGGGACAGCCGGGCGGACGGCTCGGGGAGTGCCGATATTCTGGTGCGGCCCGAGGATGTGGTTGCCGATGCGGCAGGCATTTGCTGCCGGGTTGTTTCCGTTCTCTATGAGGGTGAGCGCTATGCGCTGAGGCTATCAATGCCGGATGGGCAGGTGCTGCGCGCCTATAGTCGCGAGCCGGTTGCCGCGGGCGACGACTATCCGGTTGCCATTCGCTCTGCATGGCGGCTTTGAGTGGACAGGGGACAAGATGGTTGTTCCCCGTCGCCTCCTATGATTGATTTGCTTCGACGGCACGAATGGGAGTCGCGTATGTCCGATCATAGTTTTCCGATTTTCGATCTCGGCGCCTTCGAGGCTGCCGACCATAACGAGAAACAACGGCTCGGCGCAGAAGTGGATCGGATATGCCGCTCAACCGGCTTCCTGGCAATTGCCAACCACGGCGTCACCGACGCCGTTATCGGCCAGGTTTGGAAGAAGACGCAGGCATTTTTCGATCTGCCGCCCGAAACGAAACAGCGCGCCAAGACGCTCTATCCGGGCTATCCCTATGGTTATCTCGGACCGGGCACCGAGGCGCTCGCAAAGTCGCGCAATGTCGACACGCCGCCGGACCTGAAGGAGAGCTTCAACGGTGGCCCGCTTTCCGTTCCCGCAGGCATGAGCGATCCTGATGCGCTCGGTTTCTGCTATGCCGCCACCATCTGGCCGGATGGGCCTGATGGATTCGTCGAGGCATGGAAGGCCTATTACGGGGCGATGGAGGATCTGGCGGCGCGTATCATGCGGGTATTCGCAACCGCGCTCGGCCTCGACGAGCACTTCTTCGATTCCTATGTCGATGCGCCGATCAGCGCACTGAGAGCACTGAATTATCCCGAGCAGCACGTGCCGCCGCAACCCGGCCAGCTTCGTGCCGGCGCGCATACCGATTATGGCAGTCTGACGATTTTGTTGCCGCAGCCGGGCTCGAAGGGGCTTGAGATCATCGCGCCCGATGGCAACTGGACGCCGGTGCCGCCGGTGGAGGGCGCCTTCGTCATCAACATCGGCGACCTGATGGCGCTCTGGACCAATGATCGCTGGGTTTCTACGGTGCATCGCGTCGTCAATCCGCCGCCGGAAGAGGGTGGCATGCAGCGGCGTCAGTCGCTTGCCTTCTTCCACCAGCCGAACTGGTTTGCCGAGATTGCCTGCCTGCCCTCATGCCTGAAGGAAGGGGAAGAGCCGAAATACGCACCTGTTCTTTCCGGCCCGTATCTGATGGGCAAGTTCAAGTCGACCGTTACCGCCAAAGCCGGCTGATGTGAAGTAATAAGCCGGCTCATAGTCTTCTCGTAAATTGGAATGCTTCATGTCCCTGCGTCTCGCGACATTCAATGTCGAAAACCTTCTGACACGTTTCGATTATACCGGTTTTCGCAATCAGCTGCGGCAGGATCGCGTGTTGCAGCTCTTCGATGTCCGCAACGAAGAGGTCTATCAGCAGCTGGAAGCGGCGCGCGTGGTTGCCGCGACCGACGACACCCGACAGATGACGGCGCTTGCGATCGCTGACGCCGATGCGGACATCATCTGCCTGCAGGAGGTGGACAACATGGCCGCGCTGCAGGCCTTCGAATATGGCTATCTCTACCGCATGGTGGGAAATGGCTATCGCCAGAAATATCTGATCGAGGGGAATGACAGCCGCGGCATCGACGTCGCTGTGATGATGCGAGAGGAAACGCGTGACGGCCAGCCGATCGTGCTGAACGACATCAAGAGTCACGCCATGGTGACTTACGACGATTTTGGCCTTTTCACCGACGAGCTTGCGGAGCTCGGCCATCATGCGGAAGACAAGATCTTCAAGCGTGATTGCCTCGAACTGCATCTTCATATCGGTGGGGTGCCGTTCTCGCTTTACGTGGTCCACCTCAAATCGATGGGGCCGGCGCGTGAAGGAATGGACGGGCGCCACGCGACCATGCCGATCCGCCGGGCGGAGACGCTGGCCGTTCGTCGTATCATCGAGGATCGGTTTGGTGCCGGCCATACCGCGACGAAGAATTTCGCCATCTGCGGAGATATGAACGACTACCAGGAATGGATCGATGTCATCGGCACTCGCCGCACCGGCTATCGTTTCGAGCCGCGCACCGAGGACAATGAGAGCGCTCTCGACGTTTTCAGCCATGACGGCTTCGTGGAGAACGTCACGCGGCGGCGCGACGAATTGGATCGCTGGACGCTCTATCACGCCCGCGGGCCGCAGGAGCAACGGCTCTGCCAACTCGACTATATCTGGCTGTCTCCGGCGCTGGCGCGCGCGAATGCGACGCGCACTCCCGATATCGTCCGGTCGGGACAGCCTTTCCGCACCATTTTTCCCCCGGGGCAGGAGGTGGGGCGCTATCCGCGCGTCGGCTGGGATCGGCCGAAAGCCTCCGATCACTGCCCCGTCGTCATGACATTGGATTTGATATGACCGTTTCAGAACAGAACGACATGGCCGGCTGGCCGCCGGAAGGCAGCGTGTTTCCGGTTTCCCACATCGATCTCGCCGTTTCTCCCGGTGAGCATCCCTTTCATGTGCGTGAAGTGGAGGCGGTGCGGGAGAACTGGGCGAGGGAGATCGATGCCAATCCAGCGCTCTATGACGGCCGCATGGTCTTCCAGCATCATGTGTCGATCCGAGATGGCGCGGTCAAAGGCGAAGCCTATGTCACGCCGTTTTCCACCTTTCTCTTGTGGCGCAAGCAGAGGGCGCAGGGTGGCTTTCATCTCTTTGCCTTTGCCGTGGCGATTTCGTCCGACGGAGCGCTGATTGCGATCCGCATGGCGCCGCACACGGCTAATCCCGGTCAGGTCTATTGCGCTGCCGGATCGATGGATGAGAGCGATATTGTCGACGGGCACTGCGATGTCGAAGGCAACATGCGGCGCGAGGTTCTGGAGGAAACTGGCCTGGATCTGAACGATGCGGTCGCCGAACCCGGCTATTACGGCACACATGTCAGCCGTTCAGTCACCCTTTTTCGCATTTTTCATTTTCCGTGGACGGCTGATGATATGCTGCGGAAGATCGAGGCGCATATGCTGATTTCCGAAGAGGACGAGGTCGATGGGGCGGTCGCCATAAGATCGGCCGATCCGGCGGCGCATCACTACAGTCCCGCGATGCTGCCGATCCTCGCTTGGTTCTTCGGCAGAGGGAAATAGCTTGGGCTTGCACTGGAGTCGCTGGCCGGTATGAATGATAGTGTCTTGAAGCGTGGATGGAGGCAGGATTGGCGCGCAGCTACAGTATCTATGATGTGTTTACCGACAGCAAGCTGGCGGGAAACCCCCTTGCCATCATCTTCGATGCCGAGGGCTTGAGCGACGAGGCGATGCAGGCGATTGCCCGAGAGATGAATCTCTCCGAGACGGTGTTCGTTCTGCCGCCGCAGAATCCTGCACATACCGCCAATCTTAGAATATTCACGCCCGGTCGCGAATTGCCTTTCGCTGGCCATCCGACGGTCGGAACGGCAATCGCGCTTGCGGAGAAGACCCATGCCAGCCATGGCGGCGATCTCGATCTTGTTTCCGTGCTGGATGAGCGGGTCGGCCCGGTCCGCTGTGCCATCAAGCTGCGTCAAAACAAGGCGAGTTTTGCCGAGTTCGATCTGCCGAGAAAATCGCAGCAGATTCCTCTGCCGCTCGACAGGGCTGATATCGCCAACGCGCTCAGTTTGAAGATTACCGAGATCGGCTTCGAGAACCATGTCCCGTCCATCTGGAGCGCCGGCGTGCCCTTCCTTCTGGTGCCGGTGCATGATGTTGGCGCCGCCGAGAGGCTGGAGTTCGATCTGCAACTTTGGGAAAAGACCGTTCCTTTTGTGGATGGTGCGCTCGCTTCCGCCTTCGTTTATTGCCGCGGCGGCGTCAATCATATCGCCAAATTTCATGCCCGCATGTTTCCTGTCGGGATGGGCATTGTCGAGGATCCGGCGACCGGCTCAGCCGTGGCGGCGCTCTCCGGCGCCATCAATCAGTTCGACGGACTGCCGGATGGGCATCATCCTGTTATCATCGAGCAAGGTATCGAGATGGGACGCCCTTCGCTGATTCACCTTCACCTCGATGTCGATGGCGGCCAGATCGCCAATGCCCGTATTGGCGGCCAAGCTGTGCGAATTGCATCGGGAACTCTTGAGCTTTGATTTTAAAGGGTTTTCGGCGGCCGTCGAAATTTTTTTGAGAAATAATCAAAGAAAATTCGTCTGGCCGCTGGACAATCAAACCGATCCTATTTATATGCCCGGTCACGCCGCCAGCAAGCGGTACGGGTGATTAGCTCAGTTGGTAGAGCAGCTGACTCTTAATCAGCGGGTCGTAGGTTCGAGCCCTACATCACCCACCAAAAACCTCTTGAAATTGTTGAATAATAACAAAAATCTCAAGGGTTTTCGGCTGCGCGCATTTTGCGCGCTGGTTTTCTTCAACCGCCGCCGCTAAGCGATTTTCATGAGGCTCGCCGCTGCCGATGGTTTGGGTCGCTGACTGCCCGCTTCAGCTCCATGCCTGTCGTGCGATCCGTCTCTCCAGCCGGTTATGCGGATTGCAAGCGGCTCTGTTCCGCTTCTCGGCCTCCGCTCAGATGGCTTGTCGACATGAGGGAATGGCGTCAGCGAAGGTGTAGCAAGAAGATCGTCGGTGCTGCCAGGAATATAGTAAAGAGGAATAGAGAGAGCCCATATTTCAGCTTCTGTATTCGCCGTGTCCTGCTGCCGTCCCAATCATATCTCATGCCTATATTTCCTCATGTGTGGAATCATGTCTGTAGGAGATATTGTCTCAAGCATCATTTGCGCGAAGCTTGTGATGGAAATACATGGAGATGTGAGGAAAAAAACATGGTTTTGTGCAATCATACATGGACGTGACCGCGGATCTTCTATTCGAAATCATGGCGCCTATTTCCCCGGAATCCTCGTGATATTCGGGAGAATAGGGGACGTTGTGCGATCGAATATTTTGCGGGCGATCTCCCTTGGCTATAACGCGTCAAAATAGTGCGGAGGGATGATGGGGAACGCTAACATAACGCTTCCAGTCGAGGCAAAAGCGGCAATGTCGGTCGCCCGAGAGATCTTTGCCGATCATCTTCTTGCGATGTACCTGCACGGTTCGGCAGTCAGGGATGGGTTGAAGCCACAGAGCGATGTGGATCTGCTTGCCGTCATCGATCAGCCGATGACTGATGCGATACGCGAGAAACTGGTTTCGTCCTTGATGAGGATTTCCGGCCGGCATCCTGTAAGCCCCGGCGGTCCGCGTTGCATCGAACTCATGGTGTTTCTCAAGGCCGATCTTTCCGAGCCGGCTTTTCCTGCCCGTAGCGAATTCGTCTATGGCGAATGGTTGCGCGAGGATTTTGAGGCTGGTGGAATTCCTGCGGCTGCCGTCGATCCGGAAATCACTCTCGTGCTTGCTCAGGCACGACAGGAGGCGCAACCGCTATTTGGGCCTGATCTCGATACCATCCTTTCCGAAATCCCGGATGACCAAATTCGTCACGCTATGCGCGAGGGATTGCCGGCGCTTTTGGAGAGTATGCATGGAGACGAGCGAAACGTGCTGCTCACGCTTGCTCGCATGTGGCGAACGACGATGACGAGAGAGTTCGTTTCGAAAGGCGCTGCTGCAGACTGGGCTATTGAGCGCTCGCCAGAACATGTCGCGAAAGTGCTTCTACGCGCGCGCGATGCCTATCTGGGGAAGATAAGGGATGATTGGGCGGATTGCCCGGAGGAAACGCTGCAAGCCGCAGCTTACCTTCGTCATGAGACATGGACACTATTAATGCCCGAATAGAGGCGTGCCGACCTTTCAAGCCGCCAGCTCAATCGAACCTGCTCATGCGCGCTCACGATATCAGGCGCACGTATCTTCGAGGCGGTTTACCCCCGGCAGCAAATCCCATGACCTTCAGGCCCGGGCCTAATGCTTTTTATGGCCGCCTTCCATAACGCTAAACACAAAGATGACTGCCAGAAGCAGTATCAACGTGTAGTCGAAAGCGGTGAGTAGACGAAACAGTTCCATGATGTTTCTCCTCCCGAAGAGAAAACGGATCAGAACAATCATTAGTATGTTCTTTTATTCGTTGTATGCCAAGTTTTTTACATCCTGCGGTGCAAAAACAATGTTGTGCGGGGCACAATTAAATACTTGTTTGCAAAGCTTTATTGGCCTCGCTTCTCAGGCTCGGTTGCAGGGCGCATGTGCGCTCGCCTGCGGATCGTGTTGTCAATAAAATTTATAGAGTATATCCTTATTGCGAACGGCAATTGCGATTGTTCGGCGAGCCGGGTGGCTTGGTGCCGATCAATCCGGAAGGAGTTGGCCATTGACCATTGGCTCTGACCATCAGACGCATGATCTGCCCGTTATCGCCA
>NZ_JAELUG010000179.1 GCF_016429255.1 Rhizobium sp. ASV8 | reverse complement strand
TACTTAACAAGTTAGCAATGCCGCCTAGAATGACCGATTTCAGCGCGATCGCATGAATGATATCTGGGTGTTCTCTTATAAATATTGCCCGTAGGCGAAAAAGGGTAGACAGAAGCGCCCCTATACCGAGAGCCGCGCGGTCTCCCGAAAGGGTGATAAGCCGAAACCCTTCGCTTTCTATCTCTTTTGCACAGTTTCCCACTCGCGTCACAACTACAATCTCAAACCCTGCCTCCTTGGCCGCTCGTGCCATCGGCAGGAAATGAGTCACAAAGAACCAGTCTTCGGTGACCACATAAACCAGTCGAAGTCTGGAGTTTTGTTCTGAGCCCGCGCAATTTGCTCGCATGTTCAAGCTGCCTATATTCGCTGCAAGGGTGAGACGTTGAGAAAATTCATTATCTAAAGTTGGGTTATGTCGTTGGAGGACGTATCCCGATAATCGGGATTCACAATGAACGTATTGGCTAAAGGCGCTGCGATCTTCGCAGATTCGGCGATCAGTCGAAATTCTCCTTGCGTCAATGGATTATTTTCGCAGCGCCTGGGGCGGTTTGGCTTATGCCACGGAGTATCCGCATTTTGCGAGTCATCCGTTCAACTGAGAGGCTCCTTTTGATCAATTGACATTTGAAATACTGTCGTTGGCATTTGCAACCCAACAACCGGACGCGATCTCGCTTGGTGGAATTCTCAGCCTCAGTGGGTACATGTGTGAAAGCAGGTAACCACCTGCCACAAAGATGCACGAGGCGGTGATTGCTTCAAACGCCCGCCTCGGGTTTTTGCCGTGTCGCCGCCGCCAGAAATTCGCCTTTCAGCCGCATATGGCACCAGCAGGCGAAAGCCGAGGAGGCGAAGGCGAGGCTTTCACCGATGGCGAGGCGGTTGTTGGAGTTGCTGAGCATAGTCAGCGAGAAAAAGACAAGGCATAGGACATAAGCGTGCCAAGCCGCACGCGGGATGATCCCTGCCTTGCGGGCGCGCCATGCTGCGCGGAGGAAGACACCCAGCATAAGGGCCATCACGGCCGCACCGAACAGGCCGAAGCGCACCAGGATCTCCAGATAGCCGTTGTGCAGCAGCGTATATTGAATATGCGAGTAACGCGTCTCGGCCCAGCGTTCGAGCCATTGATTGCCCCAGCCGAAGATCGGCGCGGAGGAGAAGACCTCCCAGCTGTTGGCCCAGAGCTGCAGGCGCTCGTCCATCGACACCGGAGTGTTGGCGGAGCTGATCGCATTCGAAACGACACCGCCGACGTCATGGCTGCCGGTGACGCCTTCCACCATGGAGAGGGCGGCCGACACGGTCGGGCCTGCCGTCTTGTCGAGATTGTGCCGGACGCCGTAGATGCCGGCAACCAGCAGTGCGGCGACGGCCACGATGGCGATGACGCCGCTTTTCATGCGCAGATAAGCCAGCGTGACCAGTGCCAGCAACGGGATGGTGACGCCGAGCGACAGCCAGACGCCTTTCGATTTGGCGCCGTAGATGGCGATGAAACAGAGCGCGAAGATGAAGGGCGAAGCGATGTAGGCGAAGCGCGCAATGCGGCGGTCGCTGGATTTTTCGGTCAGATAGTGCAGTAGCCAGAACAGCGTGAAGATTATGATCATGCCGCAGGCGACGGCGCCGTGGATCTGGTTGTTCATGATCAGCGGGCGAATGGTTTCGCCGGCAAAGACCTCGCGCAGATGCTGGGTGGCGATCAGCATGATGAGGACCATGGCGAAATAGGCCGCGATGATCTTCTCCATCAGCTCCTCATAGAGCAGGAAGGCGACACCCATGATCGGGAAGAAGAAGGGGAAGGCATAGAGCCAGTCCGAAGCGCCGATATCGTGCTGCGGCGTCAGCCAACAGATGATGGCGAAGCGAACCATGACGTAAAAGGCCCAGCCCATGCAGAGCCAGCCGATCCAGTCCGTGCGCGGCTTAACCGGCGCTTTCACATAATAATAGAGGGCGATCAGCGATAGCAGCGCGGTCGCATAGCGGTAGGCGTCGCTTTCGACGACGGTCGGCGAGGCCACCAGCAGCCAAAGCAGGCCACCGATGATTGCCATGGCCTTCGGCATGACGCTTGCGGCCGTCGTCATGCCCGGAGCGCGGACGGCGAGATCGGCAGATGGTGTGTTCATGTGCGAGTCATCCAATGTCGTCGTCCAATGTAGTCGTCCCCCTTCGTCCACATTCGATACCCCTGTTTGGCCTGCCGAAGCGCTCATGACGGCCCCTAGGAGCGCAAAAGGGCAGGAATACGGCGTTTTCGCAGCGAGACGCTATCTCGCCAGACGATTTCGCCGGATGTTGCCAGAGCGTTTCCGCTTTTCATGGAATCGCGCGCTCTATCGTCTTGTCTTTTTATGCATTCCGGACGGAAACCCGCTGCGCGCTTTTCCTGGAATTGCTCTAATGCGTTACTCCATCACGCCGAACCACCTTCAAAACCGTCAGAAAGATGATTTTGAGATCGAGGAAGAAAGAGCGCCGATGCAGATAGTCTTCGTCCAGTGCCACTTTTTGCGGGATCGGTAGTTCATCGCGGCCGTTGACCTGCGCCCAGCCGGTGAGGCCGGGGAGAAGCGCATCGACGCCGCGCTCGGTGCGCAGCGCAATCAGATCGTGCTGATTGAAAAGGGCGGGCCTCGGGCCGACGATGCTCATTTCGCCCCTCAGGATGCACAGGAGCTGCGGCAGCTCGTCGAGGCTGGACTTGCGCAGGAAGGAGCCGATCGGCGTCAGATAGATCTTGGGATCCTTCAGCAGATGTGTCGCGACGGCAGGCGTGTCAGTGCGCATGCTGCGAAACTTCGGCATGCGGAAAATCTTGTTTTTACGGCCGACCCGATCCGACCAGTAGAGGACGGGGCCTGGAGACGTCAGCCTGACGGCAAGAGCGACGATCAGAATCGGAATGGAAAAGACGATGGCCGCGGCGAGGGCGGCGAGAAAATCGAAAATGCGCTTGGCGATCGTATAAAGCATCGTCTCTTGCGGTTGCATCGTCTCCCGCGCACAAGGGCGGTGACGGTGGTTTGTTATTTTGTGCATCTCATATTGCGGACGGGTGCACAACCGTCTTGCTCCAGATTCCCCGGCCTTGTTCTGGGCCGATATCCAGTGCAAAGCATCGAAACAAACACGGTTGGCATGAACGAGCGGAGGCAACGGACGGATGATCCTGATCACCGGAGCGACAGGTTTTGTCGGGCAGGCGCTTTGCGCAGAGCTAGCGCGACGGCAGATGGCCTATCGGCCGGTGAGCCGCACGCCGCGGCCGGGTCACCTCGCCATCGGCACGATCGATGCCGCGACCGATTGGTCCGACGCCCTAGCCGGTATCGATGTCGTCATGCATCTGGCAGCGCGCGTTCATGTCATGAATGAAAGTGCTGCCGATCCGCTAGCCGCGTTTCGCGCCATGAATGTCGATGCTGCGGTCAATCTGGCGCGTCAGGCAGCGAGAGCCGGGGTGAGGCGGTTTGTCTTCCTGAGTTCGATCAAGGTCAATGGCGAGGAAACTGCACCTGGAAAGCCGTTCCGGGCTTCCGATGCGCCAAATCCGGAAGATCCCTATGGCTATTCGAAGCTGGAGGCGGAGCAGGCACTCCTCGCCATCGGCGCGGAAACGGGCATGGAAATCGTCATCATACGGCCGCCGCTGGTCTACGGCCCCGGCGTCAGGGCGAATTTCGCCAGCCTGATGAAATGGGCGGCAAAGCCGTTTCCGTGGCCCTTCGGTGCGGTTCGGAACCGCAGGTCGCTCGTCTTCGTCGGCAATCTCGTCGACTTCATGCTGCTTTGCAGCGCGCATCCAGCCGTTGGAAATCGCGTCTTCCTGGTCAGCGACGGCGCGGATCTCTCGATCGGCGAATTGATCGCCAAATTGTCGTCGGCGCAGGGCAAGAAGGCTCTGATGCTGCCCGTGCCGCCAGTGCTGCTGGAAGGGCTTGCGGCACTGCTCGGACGCCGTGCGGCGGCGCGGCGCCTGCTCGGTTCGCTTCAGGTCGATATCGGTGAGACGAAAGCGACCGCCGACTGGTCGCCACCCTATTCGGTCGAACAGGGGCTAGAGGCGACGGTTGCCGGCTCGAAGGCGAAGGGCGGCTGAGCTGGCGCTGGAGCTTGCTAGAGGCTCCAGACGGAATGTCCGCGCAGTAGGGGATTGCCGCGGTCGAGTGCCGCCTTCACATCGACGACCACGCCGTTTTCGTTCAGCAGATTGAGGATATCGGCAGCATCATCAGCCAGATAGGACTTATGTGGCACGGCGAGAACGACGCCGTCGAGCTCGCCGAAATCATCCAGTGCGGCCAGGCGTATGCCATATTCTTCTTCGGCTTCCGGGTGGTTCGCCATGGGGTCATGGACAAGCGGTTCCAAACCGAACTGATGCAGCTCGCGGATGATGTCGGGAACGCGGCTGTTGCGCAGATCGGGCACGTTTTCCTTGAAGGTCAGGCCGAAGATGCCGATGCGGGCGCCATTGATGGGTCTCTTGGCCGAAACCAGCATCTTGATGAGTTTCTGGGCGATGAAGGCGCCCATGCCGTCATTGATGCGTCTGCCCGAGAGGATGACTTCCGGGTGGTA
This sequence comes from Rhizobium sp. ASV8, assembly GCF_016429255.1. GTDB lineage: Bacteria > Pseudomonadota > Alphaproteobacteria > Rhizobiales > Rhizobiaceae > Rhizobium. The sequence goes on along the minus strand of NZ_JAELUG010000179.1, from coordinate 6,278 downwards.
TCCGAGTTCTTCGGCCTTGGCCGTCAGATAATAGGGATCGACGCCGATACAGTGGCCGCCCACCAGGCCGGGAGTGAAGGGCAGGAAGTTCCATTTCGTCCGGGCCGCCTTCAGCACGTCGGCGGTGCGGATATCCATCTTCTCGAAAATGATCGAGAGTTCGTTCATCAGGGCGATGTTGACGTCGCGCTGGGTATTCTCGATCACCTTGGCGGCCTCGGCGACCTTGATGCTCGGGGCGCGATGGATGCCGGCCTTCACGACGGCGCCGTAGACGGCGGCGATCCTTTCCAGCGTTTCCTCGTCGTCGCCGGCGACGACCTTCACGATGCGCTCGAAGGTGTGTTCCTTGTCGCCGGGGTTGATGCGTTCCGGGGAATAGCCGACATGGAAGTCCACGCCTTGCCGCAGGCCGGAAACCTCCGCCAGGACCGGGCCGCAGACCTCTTCCGTCACGCCGGGATAGACCGTCGATTCGTAGACGACGATCGATCCTTCACGCAAAACCTTGCCGACGGTGCGCGAAGCGGAAATCATCGGTCGCAGATCCGGCTGCCGGTTCTGGTCGATCGGCGTCGGCACGGCGACGATGAAGATATCCCGATCGCTGAGATCCTCGATCTCGCTGCTGATGCGCAGTCCGCTCGACCGCAATCGGTCGAGCGAAACCTCGCGGGTATCGTCCTCGCCGGCCTTCAGCGCGGCGACGCGCGAGGCCTTGATGTCGAAACCGACCACATCATGAAATTTTTCGGCGAGCGCGATCGCGACGGGAAGGCCTACATAACCGAGGCCGATGACGGCAATTTTTTCGTTCAACACAATTTACCTCGAACAATCCACCTGAATTAGCCCGAATCCGAAGTCTCTGTCAGCGGCAATATTTGCTTTCAGGATCATTTCAGGTGCCAGTCGCATGAATGTGATGACCGGCCGCCCGCTTTGCAACAGGCCCGAGATGAAGGCATTGCGGCATGCCGTGGCTGCAGTTTTCTGGAGGTGGATAGGATGCCTATCGAAACTTTGTGCCGCCGAACCTATTTATGAGGGTAGGACTTATCTTATCGGAAAGCGTGGTTCGCGATGCGAAACAGCTATCTAAAGCAGTTACGGGCTCAGAGAGAGGCGCTTGAAGCCAAACTCGAGCTGCATATAGCGCGCTATTGTTTTGGCGATGGAGAGGTGGACGACGGCACCGAGGCGGAGCTGCGGCAACGCATTGCGGAATTATCCGACGAAATCACCGTACTTGAAACCCAATGGGGCGAGTAATCCGCCGATTGCGAGACGCAGCCACCATCTTGCTCACCTCCGTTGCCATTCGTCGTGATAGCAGGTGCGAGAAAGTCCTGCACGGGGTTCAGCTGCCAATCTGCGAAGGGTGGGTTGGCCAAAAGAGCGGCTGAATCCGTGGATACCGGGGCCTGGCAGGCTGAAAACGGCTGGCCGGCTGCGCAAGCGCCCGCCTTGATCAAGTCCTCGGCTGAGGCCAGATCGGTCTCAAGGCCGATTTTCATCGCCTCATCCGGCGTAATGAGCCGTATCGAACTTGGAGGGGCACTCATCGCCAGATCCAGTATCGACCGATCGACGCCCATTCGCTTGAAGTAAGCTAGGAATTTCGATCGTTGCGATTTTGACAGTTTCGTACTGTCGCGCAGCCCGACAAATTTGCGGCTGATTTCCTGCCGGCTGATGAGGCGCTTCTTGCCGTTAACGATCTGATATCTCATCCGGTAGACGATCCGCTCCCGGTCGTAGGTCGTCTTGACCTGGTGGACGCCCATGATGCCGAAGGGGCTGACGATGCGCCTGACCCCGGCGGCCAGCACGAACGGGCAGGCGGAGAGACATCTGCTCCCCGCAGAATAGACCACACCTTTTGCGCCTGAACGCCAGCCGTCGCCGCAGAGCGGCTGGCCGCTCGGACAGGCTTGCAGCCGGGTTCCGCCCACGGCCACGGACAGGCCGCGTTTCCGGATGATCTCACCCATTTCCATCGCGGCTTCCACATTCCCACCCGGCGAGTTCACGATTATCGGCAGTTTCCTGTTGCCGATGCCGGCCAGAAGTTTGCGCAGGTCGCCGGGGGATCTTGCATCGATCATGCCTTCAGCCGCAATCCAGTCGATGCATCCCTCGGGCCGACAGTTGCCGGAGCTGGGATCGGCGTGAACGAGCATGAACTGCATCGGGGCGCCCGGCGTTTGTGCCGTCGCTGCCGCAGTCAATGCAAAGAGGCCTAGTCCCGCGATGGCGCCCAGCCGACAGATGCGGGCAATACGGCGCGCAGAATGCAAGAAAACTGCTTGAACCATGAAACGATGCCTCCCAACACCGGTCGGATATGAAGAGTCAGTAAAACACAACTCGGTTAAGCAAGTGGATGCAACTTTGGTCTGCAGGATGCTTCCGTCGTTCGGCTGGCATTCAGCGGCCGCGTTTTGTGATGCAGCTGCGCAAACATCTCGACAGGGTAGACTGTTCGGCGCGATAAGGTTGGAGACGATCGAAACGCGCGAGGAGCCGATGAAGCCGAGCCTGCCCACTCTTCTGAGCATCAACGGTGGCTATGTCGATACCGCTGGTTTCCTGGCCCTGCATGGCCTGTTCACCGCCCATGTTACGGGCAATTTCGTCACGCTCGGCGCCGCACTTGCCCTGGGCACCTCCGGGGCCGTCGCCAAGCTGCTGGCGTTGCCGATGTTCTGCATCGTCGTCTTTCTTGCCCGTCTCGTGGGCGGCGATCTCACGCGGCGCAATCTGCCGACGCTGCAGATCATCCTGTCGCTGAAATTGCTGCTGCTGGTGCTGGCCGCGATCCTGGCCCTGCGCTTCGGCCCGTTTGGCGACGGCGACGGCTGGCAGGCGATCCTGACCGGTATGACGCTCATCGCCGCCATGGCCATTCAGACCACCGCGCATCGCATCCATCTCGGTTCGACACCGCCGACAACGATGATGACGGGCACGACGACGCAGATCATGATCGACATCGCCGATCTCGCGCGCGGCGCCAAGCCTGAGGAAAAAGCCGCCATGAAGGCGAGGCTCGGCCGTATGGGCGCTGCCGTCGGCGGCTTTGCGCTTGGCTGTGCGCTGGCGGCATCGCTTTTCCTGCTCGTCGGCATGGCCTGTTTTCTATTTCCGCCGGTTCTGGCGCTTGCCGGAATTCTGATGCATACCGGCAAAACGGAGACAAAGCCGGCTTAACTTTCGGCTGCCATGCATTCCAAACAGTCCCAATCTTGTTCCTTTCTCCCGCCTTGCAAGTCGGCTACAGCTCTCTAAGTGTACGCGTCGGATCGAACCGGTCTGTCGCGCTTGGAGCGACAAATCCTTGTGGTTGAGAAAGGGTGGTCATGGCAGGAGAAACGGTGCTTGTGGTAGGCGGAGCCGGCTATATCGGCTCGCACACATGTCTGGATTTGGCGAACAAGGGTTTTCAGCCCGTCGTCTACGACAATTTCTCCAACGGCCATCGCGAATTCGTCAAATGGGGTCCGGCCGAGGAGGGCGATATTCGCGATCGGGCGCGTCTCGATGAGGTGCTGGCCAAATACAAACCTGCCGCCATCCTGCACTTTGCTGCGCTCATCGAAGTCGGCGAGTCGGTCAAGGACCCCGTCTCTTTCTATGAAAACAACGTCATTGGCACGCTGACCTTGCTTTCGGCCGCTCAGGCGGCCGGCGTCATCGCTTTCGTCTTTTCCTCGACCTGCGCCACCTATGGCCTGCCGCAGAGCGTGCCGCTCGACGAAAGCCACCGGCAGGTGCCGATCAACCCTTACGGCCGCACGAAATACATCGTCGAGCAGGCATTGGCCGACTACGATCAATACAAGGGGCTGCGCTCCGTCGTGCTGCGCTATTTCAACGCCGCCGGCGCCGATTTCGAAGGCCGCATCGGCGAGTGGCATACGCCGGAAACCCACGCCATCCCGCTCGCCATCGATGCAGCCCTTGGCCGCCGCCAGGGCTTCAAGGTGTTCGGCAGCGACTACGATACGCGCGACGGCACTTGTGTGCGCGATTACATCCATGTGCTTGATCTTGCGGACGCCCATGTCCGCGCGGTGGAGTACCTGCTGCGCGGCGGCGATTCCGTCGCGCTCAATCTCGGCACCGGTACGGGAACGACGGTCAAGGAACTGCTCGGAACGATCGAAACCGTGTCGAACCGGCCGTTTCCGGTCGAATATGTCGGCCGTCGCGAGGGCGATTCCACGACGCTCGTCGCCAACAACGACAAGGCCCGGGATATTCTCGGCTGGTCGCCGCAATACGATCTGACCCGCATCATCGAATCCGCGTGGAACTGGCATGCCAAATCCAACCAGCACTGAGCGTTCTTCCGGAGGTGGTGTCGGGGGCAAGCGCCCGAACGTTCTGCTGATTTCGGCCGATCAGTGGCGGGGGGACTGCCTGTCCGCCGTCGGTCATGAATGCGTGAAGACGCCGAATGTCGATGCGCTGGCGCGGGAAGGGGTACTTTTCCGCCGCCATTACGCTGGTGCGGCACCATGCTCGCCGGCGCGGGCGACGCTCTATACCGGCCTCTACCAGATGAACCATCGCGTTTGCCGCAATGGATCGCCGCTGGATGCCCGTTTCGACAATGTCGCGCTTGCCGCCCGTCGCGCCGGCTACGACCCCACGCTCTTTGGTTATACTGACACGGCCCCCGATCCGCGCGGCCGCGATCCGCATGACCCGCATCTGACGACTTATGAAGGCGTGCTGCCTGGCTTCACCGCGCGGCAGCTGTTGCCGGAGCATGAAAAGCAGTGGCTTTCCTGGCTGCGCTCGCGCGGCCATGCCGATGCCGTCAGCCGCGATATCCACATTCCGGTCGGCGCGGCGCCCGGCGAGATTTCCAACAATGCACCGGCCTATTCCAGCGACGAGACACAGACGGCCTTCCTGGCGGGCGAATTCATCCGCTGGGTCGGCGAGCAGGACGCGCCCTGGTTCGCGCATGTTTCGTTCCTGAGGCCGCATCCGCCGTTTTCGGTGCCGGAACCCTATAACAGCATGTTTTCCGCCGCCGATGGCCCGGCCTTTGCGCGGGCAGCCGATCGCGAAACGGAGATGGCGGTGCATCCGCTGCTTGCTTTTGCCTTGCCGCAGATCGGCAAGGGCGGCTTCATCCATGGCGGCAAAGGTCCGATCGCAGACTGGACCGCACAGGATCTGTCGGCGATCCGTGCCATCTACTACGGCATGATCGCCGAAGTCGACGCACAGCTCGGTCGGATCTGGCAGGCACTGAAGGACGCCGGCGCCTGGGACAACACCGTGATCGTCTTTACCTCCGACCACGCGGAAATGATGGGCGATCATTGGATGCTCGGCAAGGGTGGCTTCTATGACGCCAGCTATCATGTGCCGCTCATCATCCGCGATCCGGGCCGGGCCGCCGCACACGGCCGGCAGGTGGATCATTTCACCAGCGCTGCCGATATCTTCCCGAGCTTGTGCGACAGGATCGGGATTACTCCGTCAAACCATGTCGATGGCGAAACTCTGCTGCCTTTCCTCGACGGTTCAGCGCCGGACAGCTGGCGCGAGGCCGCTTTCTGGGAGTTCGATTTCCGCGACATCGCCAAGGAAAACCCGGAGCGGCATTTCGGCTTGAAATCCAATGCCTGCAACCTCTCCGTCATCCGCGACGAGCGGTTCAAATATGTCCATTTTGCCGGTCTTCCGCCCGTTTTGTTCGATCTGGCAAGGGATCCGATGGAGCTGAAAAACGTCGCAAGCGACAGTGCCTATGCGGCGACCCGGCTTGTCTATGCGGAAAAACTGCTCTCTTTGCGGGCGGAGCATCTGGATCAGACACTTGCTTATACCGAGCTGACGGAAGAAGGGCCGGTTTCGCGCCGGCCCTGATCGTTCTTAGGCAAACGATCCCAGATAGTTCATCTTGCCGACCGGCAAGCCACGGCTGCGCAGGATGTCGTGTGCCGTGGTGATGTGAAAGAAGAAGTTCGGCAACGCGAACTTCGCAAGATAATCCTCACCCTTGAAGACGGTCTTGTTGCCGCCTGGCGAGATCGTCACCTCCCGCGTTTCGCTGCCTTCCATGGTGGCCGGCGTCACTGTCGCGAGAAAATCCTGTGTTTTCTTCAGGCGTTCGCGAAGATCGGCAATCGTGGTCTCATTGTCTTCGAAACGCGGCGCATCGATGCCGGCGAGCCGGGAGATGGTGAGCTTCGCTGTATCGGAGGCGCGCTGGTATTGGCCGGAGAGCGGCAGCATGTCTTCAATGAGGCGTG
>NZ_JAELUG010000178.1 GCF_016429255.1 Rhizobium sp. ASV8 | reverse complement strand
AGCTGCATGTGCGCGTCGCCGAATGGCAGACTGCGGAGGGCACCATCCGCGACTGGTCGGTGGTCTCGGGCGATTATACGGTTGGCCCTTCCGGCTCGATTTCGATCCCGTTCATCGGCGACATGCCCGCCACGGGCAAGACGACCGATGAGATCGCGGCAGCCATCGGGCTTGGCCTGCAGAAACAGTTCGGCTTGCGCGACCGACCTTCGGCCTCCGTCGAGATGTCGCAATTTCGGCCGATCTATCTGTCTGGAGAAGTCCAGAATCCGGGCGAATATCCTTTCGTGCCGAACCTTACCGTGCTCAAGGCCGTGAGCCTTGGCGGCGGCATGCGTCGCGCCGATGCGGGGCAGCGTTTCGCGCGCGACTTCATCAACGCCAAGGGCGACGCCGTCGTCTATATGGCAGAGCGTGGACGGCTACTCATGCGCAAGGCGCGTCTGCTGGCCGAAGTGACCGGCCGGGACGATATCGACGTCCCGGCGGAACTCAAGCAATTGCCGCAGACGGCAAATTTGCTCGCCAGCGAGAAGGCTCTGATGCAGACGCGCAGCCAGCGAATGAAAACGCAGCTGCAGTCGCTGGAGGATCTGAAAACACTCCTGCAAAATGAAGTGGAGGCACTGGGAAAGAAGAACGACACCCAGAGCCGTCAGCTCGACCTGGCCAAGGCCGACCGCGACAAGGTCGAAAGCCTTGCTGAGAGGGGACTTGAGCTTGCCTCCCGTCGCATTTCGGCCGAGCAGCGAGCCTCAGACCTGGAAGCCACTCTCCTCGATACCGAGACGGCGTCGCTGAAGGCCAAACAGGATATCAACAAGGCCAATCAGGACGAGATTACCCTGCGGAATGACTGGCAGGGCTCGTTGGCGCAGGACATGCAGGATACCGACAAACAGCTGGAAACGCTGCAGCTGAAGCTTTCCACCAGCCAGTCCCTCATGCAGGAAGCGGTCGCCCAATCCGCTGACGTCAGCAACCTCGATGCCAATGGGCAGGGCGTGAACATCATCTATACGATCATTCGCGGCGACAATGGCCAGACCAAGGAAATTCCGGCCCAGGAAAACACCCAGGTTCTGCCCGGTGACCTCATCAAGGTCAGCACCGGCCTTGCCATGCGATAAGGAATATCGATGCGGATTGCCAAATCGGTTTTCGTTCGTCCGGGCAGCAACGCCACCTATGGCACGGTGGCTGTTGCGCTGTCCTTCTTCGTCTTCGCCTATTCGTCCCGTTTCGGGCAGCCCTCGATCCTGCTCTATTATGCTCTGTGGTTCCCGCTGGTCCTGATCGATTATCGCAGCGCGCTCGGCAGCTACCGGAAACAGCTCTGGCTCTATGCCTTCGGCGTTTTGACGTGTCTGTCGATTTTCTGGTCGGCGGTGCCTGCGGTCACAGCACGCGCCTCGATCCAGTATATGACGCATATCTTCTGCGCCCTGGTCGCGGTTCGCACGCTCGATATCCGCACGCTGGCGCGCGGCGCCATCGCCGGAACGGCCATTGTGCTCATGTATTCCATTCTGTTCGGCTATTATGCCTACGACCCGATAGATGGCACATATAGTTTCGTGGGTGCGTTCGATTCCAAGAACCAACTTGGCTTCTACGCCTCGCTCGGCATCTACTTCGCCTTTGCCGCCGTTTTCGTCCTCGGCGAACGGCGGATCTGGCTGATCGGCGGCGGTGTTGCCGGCCTGTTGTCGGCCTACTGCCTGCTCGCCTCGCAATCGGCGACATCGGTGCTGACAACCGCCTTGATCGTCATGCTTTGCATCAGCCTGCGCGTCATTCTTTTTCTCTCGCCGAAGCAGCGAAAGAGACTGTTTGCCGCGGTCGCCATTTCCGGCGTCGTCCTTGCCGTTGCAGGCGTCTATCTCGGCGCAGTCGATCTCATACTCGGGGCCTTCGGCAAGGATTCGACGCTCACGGGCCGCACTTATCTCTGGCAGCAGGGCATTGCTACGGCACAGCTCAATCCGTTCTTCGGCGTTGGCTATCAAGCCTATTGGGTTCAGGGCTTTTCCGAACCGGAGCGGCTATGGGAGGAATTCTACATTGGCTCCCGTGCGGGCTTCCACTTTCACAATACCTATATCGAAACAGCAGTTGAAACTGGGTTGGTCGGCGTCCTTCTACTGGCATCGATACTGGTGACTGCCGTGAGCGGCCATATCGGTCGTTTCCTCAGCGACAAGAGGAATGACGAATCCTACGTCCTGCTTGGGGTTGCGGCACTGCTTCTCATCCGCTCCTTCGTCGAGATCGACATTTTGAACCCCTATCACGTCGGGTCGTTCCTCTTCTACTTCACCGCAGGCAAGCTATCGTTACGGGCAAGCGCGACAAAGGCCAATCCCGTCGCGTCTTATGATCGGACGGACTTTGCGTCACCGGCAAATTGGGAGCCGCGAGCCAGTCGATGAAGACACTTTACGGCATACAATATCTTCGAGCCTTTGCCGCATTGGCGGTGGTGTTGTTTCATGCAGCCGAGCGCAGCGGCGGCCACTTTCGCATCGGAGCCGCTGGCGTCGACGTCTTTTTCGTCATCAGCGGCTTCATCATGTGGACGATGAGCGTGCGCAGACCCGTGACGCCGATGCGCTTTCTGATAGACCGTCTGCAGCGTATCGCACCATCCTACTGGATCGTTACGGCCATCATGATCGCCGGTGCGATCGTCGGGCTGTTTCCGAGCATGAAACTGACGGCAAGCCATATTCTTGGATCATTGCTGTTCATCCCTGTCCGTTCGCCCAGCAACGGCGAGATCTGGCCGGTGCTGGTACAAGGGTGGACGCTGAATTTCGAGATGTTCTTCTACGTCCTTTTCGCGGCAAGCCTGCTTCTGCCGCGCCGATTGCAACTTGCCGGCATGATCGTGGTCTTTGCCGCCTTCGTTGCTGCTGGCGCGCTCTTCCATCCGCAATCTCCGTTGCTTGCCACCTATACGAGGCCGATCATCCTCGAATTTGTGGCCGGCGCCATTCTTGGTCAGCTGTGGTTGAAAGGAAACATTGCCGGCGCGGGCCTCGGGCTTGCCCTTGTCATTGCATCGATCTGCGGCTTCGCGGCAATCGAGATTCTTGGGCTGCAATTTGACGAGACGATCTGCGGCCCGCTCGCGATAGCGCTGGTGCTGGGAATGGTTTCCTTGGAGGGCGGCGGACGCCTGCCGCAGATCACGCCGCTCACCTATCTCGGCAACGCCTCCTATTCGATCTATCTCTGGCACACGCTGGCAATTTCAGTCGTCGTAAAGCTGGTTGCTTCCACGCCAATCCCATCGGATGCCGTTGCCTTCGTCGGTGCGATATCCGGAACATTGCTTGGCGTTTGCGCCTATGAAGCGGTGGAGAAACCTTTGCGCAATCGACTGCGAAATTTCAGCTGGCGAAGGGCACGCCCCTCGCCAGCGTGAATGCAGATGGAGCCTCACATGCGCCGCCGCCGCAACTGATCGAAGTAAACGATGACGATGATCAGAGCGCCAGTGATGATGCGCTGCCAGAAGGAGTTCAGATTGAGCAGGTTTGCGCCGTTGTTGATGGTGGCCAGGATAAAGGCGCCGATGAGCGGACCATAGACGGAGCCGACCGCGCCGAACAGGCTGGTGCCGCCAATGACCGACGAGGCGATTGCCTGCAGCTCCCAGCCGTCAGCCTGGGTGGCATTGCCGATGGCGATGCGCGAGGCAAGCAGAACACCGACAAAGGCAGCGCAGGTTCCCGACAGGATATAGGCAAGATAGATCATGCCGTTGACATTGACGCCGGAGAGGCGCGCAGCCTCTCGGTTGGAGCCGACGGCGAAGAGATAGCGTCCCCATCGGCTGAGGTGCAGAAATATTACCGCCGGGATCGCAACCAGGATCACCATCCAGAACAGGCTTGGAATGCCGAGAAAATCGGCGACGGCGAAGTTGGTGAAATCGTCATTGACGATGTTGATCGTGGAACCATTGGTAATCAGCAGGCCGATGCCGCGCAGCGAAGTCAGTGTCGCCAGCGTGATGATGAACGGCGGCAGGCCCATGCGCACGATGCCGAAGCCGTGGAACGCGCCGATCAGCACCCCGAACAGCAAGGTGATGAGAATGGCGGCCCAGACCGGAAAGCCCGCCTGCAGAAGCCAGGCGATGATGACGGTGCAGAAGCCGACGATCGCCCCAACCGACAGGTCGATGCCCGCCGTGATGATGACGAAGGTCTGGCCGAGCGCAAGAATGGCGGTCATCGATCCCTGACGGGCGAGATTGGTAATGTTGAGCGGCGTCCAGAACTTGTCCGTCCAGAATCCGAGCAGGACCCACAGCGCCAACAAGAGCAGGATCAGCGTCAGGCTGAAGAGGATGTTCATCTTGCGCCGCGGCGCAACGGTGGGGCCATCTGTTGTATTCGCGGCCATTCTCGTTCTCCCTCTTTCGACTATTCTTATCGCTTGGAGCATTTCCGTCTGAGACGGCGTGATGGAAATGTTCTTTCGCTCTGCTTTCTTGCAATTCCGGACGCAAAACCGCTTCGCATCTTTGCGGGAATTGCTTTAGACACCGATCGCCTCGCCAAGGACTTCCTCATGCGTGGCAGCGTGAAAATCATGGCTGGCGACCAGCTGGCCGTGGCGGAAGACATGCAGCCGGTCCGCAAGCTCATAGACCTCGGGCAGATATGACGAGATGACGATGATACCGGCGCCATCGCGAAGCAGCTTGGCGAACAGCCGGTAGATCTCGGCTTTGGTGCCGACATCGACGCCGACAGTCGGCTCATCGAAGATGAATAGCTTGGCACCATGGCTCAGCCATTTGCCGATGACCACCTTCTGCTGATTGCCGCCGGACATGGCGGAAACCAGCACCCGCCGGCTCGGCGTCTTGATGCTGAGATCGCGGATCTGCTTGTCGGCGTTAACAGCCTCGCTCTTGTTGTTGATGATTGGGCCGCGGCTCAACCGACGGAAAACCGGCAGATTGATGTTGAGGCCAATTGGCAGATTGAGGCAGAGCCCCTGATCGCGGCGGCTTTCAGGCGCAAGAGCGATGCCGAGCTCCATCGCGTCTCGCTCGCTGCGAATATCGACCTTGCGCCCCTGCCAGTGAATCTCCCCAGCCGAAATCGGCTGACGACCATAGAGGCCCAGAGCGAATTCGCTGCGACCAGCGCCGATCAACCCGTAAAGCCCGACAATCTCGCCGGCACGAACGCTGAGCGAGACATTCTCGAAGCCTGGGCCCGAAAGCCCGTGCGTTTCCAGGATGGTTTCGCCGATCGGGATCTCTTCTTTGTGATAAATCTGCTCGATCGAGCGATTGATCATCAACTTGATCAGTTCGTCCTCGTTGGTTTCGCCGATGGTGCGCGTGCCGACATGCGTCCCGTCGCGCAGCACGGAAACGCGATCTGCCAGCTCAAAGACCTCTTCCATGCGATGGCTGATATAGACAATCGTTACGCCTTCGCTCTGCAGACGGCGGATCAGCTTGAACAGTTGCGCCGATTCCTTTCGCGTCAAATAGGCGGTCGGCTCGTCGAAGATGAGAAACTGCGTGCCGCGCATCGCCGCTCTTGCCGTTGCAACCAGTTGCTGCTGGCCGATTGTCAGCGAACTCAGAAGCTCAGCCGCCGGCAATCCGAAGCCCAGATCGTCAAGCACGGTTTGCGCCATGGCCACCATCTGCTTCTTCCGCATCAGGCCGAAGCGATTGACCTCGTCGCCGAGAAAGAGATTGGCAGCGACCGTCAGATGCGGGCAGAGGACCACCTCCTGATGCACGGCATTGATGCCGCGAGCGATCGCCTCATTGGGCGTCGCAAGTGCCACGGAATGTCCGCACCAGAAGATTTCACCCGCGGTACGGGTGATAACGCCCGTCAGAAGCTTGATGAGTGTCGATTTGCCGGCACCGTTTTCGCCGACGATCGCATGAATCTCTCCCGCCAAAAACGTGATCGTCGCCGGCTTCAGCGCTTCGACGTATCCGTAGCGCTTCTGCAACCCCTTCAATTCAAGGATGGGAGAGCCGGCAGGAACGCGGCTTGCCTCCGTCTTGATGCTATCGTCGTGCCGATGGCTGATCTCTTCAAGGCTCGTCATGAGGTCTCCTCCCTCTCGCATCACCGCGCGGCCGCCACCAGGCGGACAGAGCGTGATGCCGAAAAGCGCAAGCGGTTTTCGGACGACATCACGCTCCACCTTCGTGATTCCAGAGCGGCTTCAGATCTTGGGTCAAGCAGACCTAAAATCATCCGGCTCCAGACGAAAAGGCCGCGCCCGACGGATCGGGTACGGCCTAGGAGCCTCACTTTACCTTCGGGTTCAGCAGAGCGTCGATCTTCGGATCGCTCATGTTCGCCTTGGTGACGAGGTTGGCGCCGGTGTCGACGTTGGCCTCTACCTTCTCCTTCTTGGAGGCGGCGAGCGCGGTCTTGATGCCGTCATAACCCATGCGATACGGATCCTGGACCACGAGGCCGGCAAGAACGCCCGACTTCAGGAAGCCAACGGTCTTGTCGTCATTGTCGAAGCCGATGACCTTGATCTTGTCGCCGAGCTTGTTTTCGGCAATCGCCTGGCCCACACCTTGCGCCATGATCAGGTTGGAAGCGAAAACGCCGACCAATTTCGGGTTGGCAGTGATCAGGTCCGTCATCATGTTGAGGCCGGTGGTTGCCTGTCCGTCTGCATATTTATCAGCAACGACCTTGAGGCCCGGATACTTGCTTTTGACCTCTTCCAGGAAGCCCTGGCGGCGCTGGTCGAGTGAGCCGACGCCCGGCAGGCTGGTGATGATGGCGATCTCACCCTCTTCCTTGCCGGTCATGCCCTTGATCGCGGCGGCAAGGCCATCAGCGGCGATACGGCCGCCCTGGACGTTGTCGGTGGTCAGGAACGACACGAAGGATTTGGAATCCGCGGCAGAATCGATGCCGACGACCGGCACGGACTTGGCAGCTTCGTCAACGGGCTTGCCGAGCGCCTTGAACTCGGTCGGCGAAATGACGACGGCAGCCGGCTTGCCGGCGACGGCGTTCTCGAGAATGCTGATCTGGCCGTTGATGTCGGATTCCGACTGTGCACCAAGTTCCGGCACCTTGACGCCGAGATCCTTGCCCGCCTGACGGGCACCGGCAAGAACGATCTGCCAGTAGAAGGATGTCGTATCCTTGACGATGATCGGAATGGTCACGTCAGCCGCGAAGGACTGCACCGGCATCGCCATCGCGATGATGGCAGCACCGGCAAGACCGGCAAAGCTGCGGCGGGACAGAAGTGACTTGGCAATTTTCATCTGCTTCTCCTCTCAACGCGCTCTGCTCTCCTGCACACCCGCCGCTGAACGCTTACGGCTCGGTATCGCAACACCTCGCGGCGTCACGCATCGCGCGGCGGAAAGGCCACCGACGCCAAAACAGGCTTTCCTCCTCTTCGAAGCCGCCTCTCCCGACGGCTCGATAGCTCCCAATCTGCTGGAGCGGTTTAGGAATGCAAAACCGCTCCCTCTGCTGTCTCGCGCAATTCCGGACGAAAAACCGCTGCGGGCTTTTCCTGGAATTGCTCTAGACGCGGACCGCCTCGTCTCCCAACGGAGGCGCAACCACAGTCAATCCCTCGAATTCCGCATAGAGGCCGTCCGGGAGCCTTGGCTCTACGAGTTGCATATTGCGGACAAGACTTTCCGGCTTCGCCGTACCGATCAGCACCGAAGCCACGCTTTGATTGCGCAGCGGGAACTGAATTGCCGGTTGAGCGAGCGGTGCGCCATGCTTGCGGGCGATCTCCTCCATCGCCCCAACCTTGGCCAAAATCTCCGGCGTTGCCGGCAAATAGTCGAAATGCGCACCAGGCACCGGACCCGTCGCCAGAATGCCGGAGTTGAAAACGCCACCCACGACCAGCGACGTTCCCTTCTTCTCGCAGAGCGGCAACAGCTCGGCGACAGCGGAACGATCCAGCAGAGTATAGCGCCCCGCCATGAGAATGCAGTCAATATCAGCGGCGTGCATGACATCGAGACAAACGGGCACTTCGTTGACGCCAAGGCCATAGGCCTTGATCGCACCCGACGACTTCAGCTCCTCCAGTGCCTTCAGACCGGAGCCCAGGAGCTGCCCGAGATAATGCTCGTTCAACGCCCTACCGTGAGTATAGCTGCCGATATCGTGCACATAGAGAATATCGATGCGATTGAGGCCAAGGCGGGCATAGCTGAACTCGACCGAACGCATGATGCCATCATAGGAATAGTCATAAGTGGCATCGAATGGCAGTGGATCGATATAACCGTAGTTCGGCACCTTGTCGGTTGGCACCGGATGCATCAGGCGTCCGACCTTGGTCGACAGAACATAGCTGTCGTCCGGCTGCTCGCGGAGAAAATCGCCGACACGGCGCTCGCCGAGGCCGAAGCCATACCAGGGTGCGACATCGAAGTAGCGAATGCCGCTATCCCAGGCGGCCTGCAGGGTCTCCATCGCCTGATCGCGAGGGCAAGCACGATAGAGCCCTCCCAGCGCCGCAGCGCCGAAGCTGATCTCCGTAACCTTAAGATCGGTCCTGCCTATTGTCCTAGTCTGCATCGCTATTCCTTCACGATGAGCGGTATTTCAATTCCCGTCACAAACGGCTCAAGGAAACCGCCATCGTCATTTCAAAAAACGTCCGCCGGTAGCACGATACGATAAGGAAACGGCCCTGGATTGCAATGACATCCCGTCTCCTCCCTATTCATCGGCGCTATCGAACGGTTCTCAACAATCGTCGCCAATTGATTTTGTTTTTTATCTACAATAAACAATTTGGAGTCAACGAGGAAATCACCGCCCGCCGAGGTGGAAGGCGGCAAAGAAGGCCCGATCAAGACTCCTGCAATTGACTGCCATTCGAACATGGTTCAGACAGCGCCGCCAGCAAAGCGCGGCGACGCTACGCGAGGGGGAAATGGCTAGACAAAACACGCTCTTCAAGGAGGCGTATAACCGCTATGCGGCGCGCCTTAAGCCCGATACGGAGCTGCCGAGCGAACCCGAGATTGCGGCAGAACTCGGGGTCAGCCGCAGCACGGCGCGCGCGATCCTGATGCGTCTCAACGACGCCGGGATCATCCTCTGGAACAAGCGGCAGAAGACCGTACTGCGCCCACCAAACGAGGCTGATTTGTTTCCGAAGGAAGAGACCGATTCCCTGCACGACATCATCGAGCGCAGCTTCATGATGCGGATCATGTCCGATGAAGCTCAGCCTGGCATGCAGATCAACGAATTGGAACTGGCGCGCGAAATCGGCACCGGCACATCCGTCGTGCGCGAATTCCTCATTCGCTTCAGCCGCTTCGGCCTGATCGAGAAACGGCCGAACAGCCATTGGATCCTCAAGGGCTTCACCAGCGAATTCGCGCTTGAGCTGGCCGACGTGCGCGAGATGTTCGAGCTGCATTCCGCCGCAGAATTCGGCCGTCTGCCTCCGAGCCATCGCGCTTGGGAGGATTTGAAGGCAATCGAGCGCGAACATCACGCGCTGTTGAAGGATTTCGATGCGCATTACCGCGACTTCTCACGCCTCGACGAGAAGTTCCACCTGCTCATCCACCGCGCCTCAAGCAATCGCTTCATTGCCGATTTCTACGATGTCATTGCCATCGTGTTCCATTATCACTTCCAATGGAACAAGGCCTTCGCTCGCGAGCGCAATGCCCGCGCTGTCGCCGAGCATCTCGATTATATCGCGGCGCTGCAATCGCGCGACCCGCAACGGATCGACGCCGCCTGCCGCACGCATCTTGCCTCGGCAAGGCAGACGCTGCTGCAATCCATTCCGCAAAGCACGGCGGATACTGCCGGCTCAGCCGCTTGACGGGCGGAGCCGGCTGACGGTTCACTCAGCGATCAGATGCACGCGTTGGCTGGCAAAACGCGGAGATGAGACCTCGAGCTCGACGGCGCCGACCTCGCCTGTTGCCTGTAGCCAGAAACCTGTGGTTCCTCCTTGGAACGCCACGGTTGCCGGCCCGATGACTTTCGCCGGACCATTGACCTTGATGGTGATGGCTTCATGGAGAAAAGCCAGGCGCGAGCCGGCCTGATCGACCGCGCGCACGATGACGCGCACCGTATCGCGTTCGCCTGCGCGCAAGGTGTCAGCATCGGCTTCGACTTGAAGCGAGGTCGGCAGCGGATTGGCGACCATATGCTGCTCGACCACCGGCTTGCCGCCGATATAGCCAGTGAAATGTACATCCTCCCACTCCATTCCCCAAACGCCAAGCTCGTCTGGCGTAAAGGACCGGTGATCGAAGACAACGGGTGCATGCGGCAAATGCGGGAACGTCTCCCGGTCTGGCCCCAGCCGCTTGGTAAGCGAACCATAACGCAGTTCGACCTCGTCGCAATTCGTCAGAACGATCAGCGGCAGAGCGCCGCCGATGTTGCGCTCGCCGCGCGCCCAGATCGTCACCGGCTTCATGATGATCTCTTCGGATGGCTCGCACTGGCTGGCATAGACATAGGCTGCAAACTTCGGCTCGCGGAACATATCCATCACGCCGTGATAGCAGATGCGGTCGCCCGAGCCGAAATCGCTGTGGGTATTATAGTCGAACATGCACCAGCCGATGGCACCCGAAATCGACGGGTCGCCATAGGCTGCATTCAGCACCTCCAGATGCCGGCGCACGTGCTCGGCCTGACGCTGCTCCTGATCGTATATTTTCGTCGGATACATATGACCGCCGAATTCGGTGATCAGATAGGGCACATCCTTGGCGAGACCGGTATTTTCCTGTTGCGGCCTCAGCGGCGTGCGCGGTCGGTTGGCACCGGGCAATTCCTCATTGCCGAGGATGAAATCATTCATCGTGTAGACATCCTCAAGCATCTCGCTCTCGGTGATGT
>NZ_JAELUG010000177.1 GCF_016429255.1 Rhizobium sp. ASV8 | reverse complement strand
ACCTGCACCATGCCGTATTGCGTATCGGCGGGCATGTCCGACATCTCACCCCAGGCATAGGCAAAAAACTTCAACTTGCGGCTGGCCGTCACCTTCGCATCGAGCTGGCGCAAGGACCCTGCCGCCGTATTGCGCGGGTTGACGTAGGTCTGCTTCCCCTCCGCCTCCATCTGCGCGTTGAGTGCCAGGAAGTCGCTCTTGGCCATATAGACCTCGCCGCGCACCTCGACGATCGCAGGAGCGCCCGCCGGCAACGTCTGAGGGATCTCCTTGATGGTCCTGATATTGGCGGTGACATTCTCGCCCGTCGTGCCGTCGCCGCGTGTGGCCGCACTCACCATGCGGCCGTTCTCGTAACGGATCGACATGGAGAGGCCATCAATCTTCGGCTCGGCCGTGAAAGCGATGGAATTGTCCGGTAGACGACCGAGGAAGCGATAGACGCTCGCGACGAAATCCTCGACATCCTCCTGAGAAAATGTGTTGTCGAGCGACAGCATCGGCCTTGCATGCACGACAGGGGTAAACGTCTCGGAAGGTGCCGCACCCACGCGCCGCGATGGGCTATCGGCTCGGGTGAGAGTGGGAAACCGTGCCTCGATCGCGTCGTTGCGCCGTTTCAGCGCATCATATTCCGCGTCCGAAATCTCCGGCGCGTCCTTGCCATGATAAAGCGCATCATTACGCGCGATCTCGGCAGCCAGATAGGCAAGCGCCGCAGCCGCTTCCTCTTCGTTCAAATCCTCGACGGACTTCTGCTCGGTGCTCATGAATCGACACTCCCCGATTTCGAAGATGTTTTAGAGCACTTCGAGAAAAAGTGCGAAGCGGTTTTCAGCCAAGATGTCTTAAATACAAAGGGAAAAACTCAGAGTCGCAGGGCGTATGTGAGCGATTACGACGATATGGAAGCGGGAAAATCGATCTTTATCTAAAGACTCCCATTCCGTGATCATCAATCATCGGACGAGACGAAAGAAAAGCTGCGCAAGTAAAAGCACCCAACTAATAGCTGCCAAGCACGCGAGTACGAATGATGCGACTATCCACAAGATGCCGTAGGCCATTACGCAGGGGGAATCGCCTGTAGTACAAAGGTCTCCGTAGATAAAGCAGGCATAGAATCCATAAATTGCGGTGGGAAATAAAATGCTCAGAACGGTAAGGGTTGAAATTTTTTTGGGCAACAAAGCTAACCCTCAATCGAAGAGTGTCACAGCGCAGCTCCATAAAGTCGGCACGGCATCTCGTCACTTATGACGCCGTTAAGACAAAGGAACGCATTATCTTTCTTACATAAGATCAGCATCGTTCGGCGATCAGCCGTTGCCGGAAAGCAAGCGCTTGGCGGCGGCCCTCGCCTCTTCCGTCACCGAAGCGCCAGCAAGCATGCGGGCGATTTCCTCGGTGCGGTCTTTCGGTTCCATCGTCGCAACGCGCGTTGAAATCTTTTCGGAGCCGTCCGCAACCGGGCCCTTGGAGATCAGCAGATGCGTTGCAGCGCGCGCCGCCACCTGCGGTGCGTGGGTCACGGAAAGGACCTGAACGCGATCGGAGAGACGCTTCAGCCGCTGGCCGATGGCATCCGCCACCGCACCGCCGACGCCGGTGTCGATTTCGTCGAAGACCAGGGTCGGTGCCGATCCACGATCGGCAAGCGCCACTTTCAGCGCCAACAGAAAACGCGAGAGTTCGCCGCCTGAGGCAACCTTGGTGATCGGACCGGGACGCGTGCCCGGATTGGTCTGAACGTGGAACTCGACAACGTCGATACCATCAGCCGTTCCGGCTTCGGGATCGCTGGTGATCTCCACCATGAAACGCGCGCGCTCCAGCTTCAGCGCCGGCAACTCCGCCATGACGGCTCCACCGAGCGCCTCGCCTGCATGACGACGCTTCTCCGACAGGTTGCGCGCGGCAACATCATACTCTGCCTTCGCAGCCGCCAATTCGGCATCCAGCCGAGCCAATTTTTCCTCACCGGCGTCAACATCGGCAAGATCTGAGATCATGCGTGCGGCCAGCGCCGGCAGCTCTGTCACCGGCACCGAATATTTGCGCGAGGCTCCGCGGAGCGCGAACAACCGCTCCTCGACGCGCTCCAATTCGCGCGGGTCATATTCCGTCTTGCGCAGCGCGGTCTCGACTTCCATCTGCGCATTGGAGAGCTGGTCGAGTGCCGCGTCGAGCAACGCCACGGTGTCCTCCAAGAGGCCTGGCGCCTCATGGCTCTTGCGCTCCAGACGGCGCACCAGCGAAGCGATATGCGGCACGGGTGAAGCGTTGCCGTTGAGGAACTCGGAAGCCTCGGCGATATCGCCGGCGATACGCTCGGCCTTCATCATCCGCGCGCGCTTTTCCGCAAGCTCGTCTTCCTCGCCGTCCTGCGGCGAGAGTTTCTGCAATTCTTCGACGGATGCACGAAGGTAGTCTGCCTCGCGTGCAGCCTTCTCGACCTGCTCCCTGTGCTTCTTGAGAGTGCGCTCGCTGTCGCGCCAGACCCTGTGTAGCCTGCCGACCCCTTGCGCCTCTTCGGCGAGACCGGCAAAGGCATCGAGCAACATGCGATGCGCATCCGTATCGACAAGCGCACGGTCGTCATGCTGTCCGTGAATTTCGACAAGCTGTTGGCCAATCTGGCGCATGAGCTGAACGCTGAGTGCCTGATCGTTGACGAAAGCCTTGGTGCGGCCGTCAGCCGATTGAACGCGCCGGAAGATCAGATCGCCATCGTCATCTAGACCATTTTCGCGCAGAAGCTTGCGGGCTGGATGCTGCGTGCCGACATCGAAAACCGCCGTCACCTGACCGCGATCCTCACCATGGCGCACGAGACCGCCATCGCCGCGCCCGCCGAGGGCCAGCGACAAGCTGTCAAGCAGGATGGATTTGCCTGCGCCCGTCTCGCCGGTCAGCACCGAGAGCCCGGATTCGAAGGCAAGATCCAGCCGCTCGATCAGAACGATATCGCGGATCGAAAGCTGGATCAGCATCTGCGCTCAATCTCACGTCCCAAGAAGAAGTTTCTTGCCCGCCCTGGAAATCCACGAGCCGGAGTTTTCGCTCGGATCCACGCCGCCCTTCTTCAGCAGCTGATAGGAATCTTTATACCAGCGGCTATCCGGATAGTTGTGGCCGAGAACGGCAGCTGCCGTCTGCGCCTCCGGTACGATGCCCATTGCGTAGTAGGCCTCGACCAGACGCGCCAGCGCCTCTTCGATCTGGTTGGTGGTCGGATACTGCTCCACGACGATGCGGAAGCGGGAGATGGCAGCAAGATAGTCCTTGCGCTCAAGATAATAACGTCCGACCTGCATTTCCTTGCCAGCGAGCTGATCCTTGGCAAATCGGATCTTTTCCTGTGCGTCGCTGACATATTGCGACTTCGGATAGTTGTTGACGACCTTGGTCATCGCCTCGATCGTCTGCTGTGCGGCGCGCTGATCCTGGGTGACGTCGACGATCTGTTTGGCGAAGGATGAACCGACCAGATACTGGACGTAATCGGCATCCTCGGAGCCCGGATACTGCTTCAGATAGCTGTTACCCGTCTGCACGGCATCATCGTAGCGGCCGGTGCGGTATTTGACGAAGGTGCTCATGACCATCGCCTTGCGCGCCCATTCGGAGAACGGCTGCTGCTGGTTGATGGCGTCGAACTTCTTGCCGGCTTCGGTCATGTTGCCGGCCTTGATGTTGGCAAGGCCCTGATTGTAGAGCAATTCCGGCGGATCCGTATCGACACCGAGCTTGGTGATGTCGATGTCCTTCTTCGTATTACAACCCGTCACCACAGCACTGGTGCCGGCCAGAAGGAGCGATACGAGCAAAACCCGTGCTGCGACATTCATGCTTTCAGACCTTGCAAAACTCATCGGATCACTGTCCCACTAGCCGTCGTTGCGAAGACGGCGTTCTCTCGCTGGCGTTTCTAGCCGCAAAAACACCATCAGGGCAACGCATTGATGATGCATTAACGCATTTTTGTGGCAAAGACCTGATTTCGACAGGCTTAATCACTGTTTTGACAGGGAATTCTTTTGCGGATCGTCGGATCTTCACGTCTTGCCGCAACCGAAGACACAGCGGTGAGTCGCCAGTCAAAAAAAGAGCCGCTCCTCATCGGAGCGGCACTCAAAGTCATCTCGATTCCGACTGATCACGCCGACCAGGGTGCGAATTCCGGAGCGTTCACCGGAACAAACTCGCGACCATGAGCACGCTGGCGCTGCGCCGGAGTCTCCACCACGTCATAAGCGCTCGGATCGCTCAACAGCGCCTTCAAGGCATTTGCATTCATGCGATGGCCGCCGCGATACGAGCGGTAATGGCCGATGAACTGCGCGCCAGCGAGCGCGAGATCGCCAACGGCATCCAGCGTCTTGTGACGAACGAACTCGTCCTTGGGATAACGCAGGCCTTCGACATTGATAACCGTGTTGTCGTCGGAGATGACGACGGAATTCTCAAGCGAGGAACCCAGCGCATGACCCGAAGCCCAGAGCGGCTCGACATCGCGCATGAAGCCGAAGGTACGAGCACGCGACAATTCGGTCTTGAAGGTCTCGGCGGTCAGATCGCCTTCCCACTTCTGGCGGCCGATCAGCGGGCAGGCAAAGTCGATCTCGACTTCGAAGCGCGTACCGTCATAAGGACGGAACTCGGACCAGGAGCCGCCGGCTTCGATGCGAACCGGCTTGGTGACACGAATATAGCGACGCTTGACGCCGAGCGACACGATACCGGCCTGCTCGATCGCCTCGATGAACGGATAGGAGCTGCCGTCCATGATCGGCATCTCTGCGCCCATCACTTCGACAACAACATTATCGAGGCCGATCGCATAGATCGCGGCCATCACGTGCTCTACCGTGGCGACAGAGCGCATCGGCGAGAAGCCGAGAACGGTGCACAGATCCGTGTTGCCGACTTGCGAGGAAACGGCGCGAAGCTCCGTCACGTCGCCATTGCCGTGCATGCGCTGGAAAACCACGCCGGTGCCGGCCTCTGCCGGATATAGAGTAATCGACACATTGGCGCCCGAATGAACGCCGATACCCGAAAGTGTCACAGGGTTTGCGATAGTGGTCTGAAAACCCAGCAATCCGATCGCCATATAATTCTGCCTTCGTCTATCTGATCCATGCAGGGCGGTCATCTTCGAACACTTACCCATATTGCCGGTTCAGTCTGTTAACTACGCCGCGCATGCCACATACGTTCATTGTCGGATGTGATTCCGCAGGCTTGCTTGGTATCTACATACGCGCCGAGGCACTGCATTCCAAATCACTGTTTCTTTCGCATTGTTACGAAAGTAGACGATTGAATTTGTTGGATAATTCCAGATACGACAACAAGTCTAAAATAAGGAAATCCGGAGCTTTTCAGCCCCGGATTTCATGAGGATGGTTAGCAACCTATTAAAAGGCTGCCTTATAGCAGGTCAGTTCGACTGGCGGCGCAGGAAGGCCGGAATCTCGAGCTGATCGTCTTCATGGCTTGCCATGCGGGCCTGCGGAACCTGCCGGCCCTGATCGTCGAGGTTGCCGCGACGCGGAGCGTAGAGGCTTGCTTCCGGCGACGGTGCGCGGCGCTGCTGCGGAGCAGCGGCTTGCGTCGGAGCCATCATATCGTCGAAAGCCGGATCTTCTTCGCGGCGGCCGAGCGAGTTGGTGATGCGCTTCAGCAAGCCCATCGGACCGCGCTCTTCAGCGGCATGCGGAGCAGCTGGCTGTGCACGATGTTCCATCTCTGCCTTAACCACTGGCGGGAAGTCTTCCACCTTCGGCATGCGGACCTGCTCAGGAGCCTGACGAATGATCGGCTGCTGATGCATGACCGGTGCCGGCTGCGGCTGAACCGGAGCCTGACGGACCGGCTGGGCTTCCGGTGCAGAGGCGAAGATGCGGCTCTGCGGACGGAAGCTTTCTTCCTGCGCTACGGGCTGCTGCTGCTGAACATGAGCCTGACGGGCCATCTGGATTTCGAGTTCACGTTCCAGATCGGCTTCTGCTGCACGAATGGTCTGAGCGACCGGATCGACAGTGCGAGGAGCCGGAGCGGCGGCCTGTGCGGTGTGGGCCTGCGCGACATGGACAGGCTGAGCTGCGGCCGCTACCGGAGCGGCGGCCGCGGACGGACGGATAGCCGGCTTCGCGACCGGGCGGAAATCCATGCCACGGTCGGCTGCTTCGTTCATCGCGCGGTCGATACCGGTCGCGACGACGGAGACGCGGATAATGCCTTCGAGCGATTCGTCGAAAGTGGCGCCGAGGATGATGTTGGCGTCCGGATCGACTTCTTCACGAATGCGGGTCGCAGCTTCGTCGACTTCGAACAGGGTGAGGTCACGACCGCCGGTGATCGAGATCAGCAGGCCCTGTGCGCCCTTCATCGAGGTTTCGTCGAGCAGCGGGTTGGCGATAGCAGCTTCGGCTGCCTGCATTGCGCGGCCCTGGCCGGATGCTTCGCCGGTGCCCATCATCGCGCGGCCCATTTCGCGCATGACCGAACGGACGTCGGCGAAGTCGAGGTTGATGAGACCTTCCTTCACCATCAGGTCGGTGATGCAGGCAACGCCCGAATAGAGAACCTGGTCGGCCATCGAGAACGCGTCGGCGAAAGTCGTCTTGTCGTTGGCGATACGGAAGAGGTTCTGGTTCGGAATGACGATCAGAGTGTCGACCGACTTCTGCAGTTCCTGGATGCCCTGCTCGGCGAGACGCATGCGGCGACCGCCTTCGAAGTGGAACGGCTTGGTGACAACGCCGACGGTCAGAATGCCCTTGTTGCGCGCAGCCTGTGCAACGACCGGAGCAGCACCCGTGCCCGTACCGCCGCCCATGCCGGCGGTGACGAAGCACATATGCGTGCCATTGAGATGATCGATGATTTCATCGATGCATTCTTCGGCAGCTGCACGGCCGACTTCCGGCTGCGAACCGGCACCAAGACCTTCCGTGACGTTGACGCCGAGCTGGATGATCCGCTCCGCCTTCGTCATGGTCAGCGCCTGTGCGTCGGTGTTGGCGACGACGAAATCGACGCCCTGCAAGCCTGCCGTGATCATGTTGTTGACGGCATTGCCGCCACCGCCACCAACACCGAACACGGTGATTCGCGGCTTAAGCTCGGTGATATCTGGCTTATGCAGCTTGATAGTCATTGTACCCGTTCCTTCTCTTTATGGCCGCATCGCCACGCCGGCCAATTCACTGATTTCACTTGCCTGACGCTTACCCCGGAAGAGCTTTCCGGGATCAGGCACTCAAAAACTCTCTTTCAGCCATTGGCCGACACGACCGATCCGGCTGTTGTTACCCCCAAGCGACGAGAGCAGGCCGCTGCTCGGCGCATGTGTCTCCATGTCCGCGACCTGCGGATAGATCATCAGACCAACCGCGGTCGAGAAAGCCGGCCCCTTGGCCGCCGTCGGCAGGCCGGATACGCCCATTGGGCGACCGATGCGGACGTTTCGGGCAAGGACGCGACGCGCCACGTCAGGCAGGCCGGTCAGCTGGCTGGCACCGCCCGTCAGGACGACGCGCTTGCCGACGATCGGGCTGAAGCCCGAACGCTGGATGCGATCGCGAATAAGCTCGAGGGTTTCCTCAATGCGAGCCTTGACGATGCGCGACACCAGCGCCTTCGGCACCTGTGTCGGCTGGTCACGCTCGTCTTCGCCGATCGGCGGGATGGAAATCAATTCGCGCTCTTCCGAAGAATTTGCGAGTGCGGAGGCATGAACGACCTTCAGACGTTCCGCATCCTCGATGCGAGTGGAAAGGCCGCGTGCAAGGTCGGTGGTGACGTGATGACCGCCAAGGCTGACTGCATCGGTATGCACCAGCTTGCCCTCGGCGAAGACCGAGATCGTCGTCGTGCCACCCCCCATGTCGATCGCTGCACAGCCAAGCTCGACTTCGTCGTCGACAAGAGCCGCAAGGCCGCTGGCGTAAGGCGTTGCCACCATGCCTTCGACGGAAAGATGCGCGCGATTGATGCAGAGTTCGAGGTTGCGAAGCGCCGCGCGCTCGGCCGTCACCACATGCATGTCGACACCAAGCGCATCGCCGAACATCGCCAGCGGATCGCGAATACCGCGCTCGCCGTCGAGCGAGTAACCCGTCGCCAGCGAATGCAGCACGGCGCGCTCCTGGCGAACCGATTGCTGGCAAGCGGCGGCCAGTACCTTCTTGAGGTCGTTGGATTCGACTTCCTGTCCGCCGAGATCGATAGTTGCGGTATAGATGTCGCTGCCCAGCCTTCCGGCTGATACGTTGACGATCAGGCTGTCGACGGTGAGGCCAGCCATGCGCTCGGCCGCATCGACGGAAAGCCGGACGACGCCTTCCAGCGCGTCGAGATCGGCAATCACGCCGGTCTTGATACCGCGAGAACGTTGATGGCCGATGCCGATGATTTCAATGTTATGCGTGCGGTTCGGAAGAACCTGGCTTTCCTCGCGCGGCGTCAGCCGGCCGATCATGCAAACGACCTTCGTCGAGCCGATATCGAGAACCGACACGATGTGCGACCGCTTGGAAGAAAGCGGCTTCAACCGCGGCAGGCCGAAATGAGACGAACCGAATAAGCTCATGTATCCTGCCCTGCTTTCTTCAAAGCCTTGTTTCTTGCATCCACCGCGGCCTGGCGGCGAAGCGTTGCGTCCGGGGTCAATTCTATTGCGGTACGATCTGCGAGACGAAGATCCACCGCAGCGATATCGCGCTGCAGAAGATTCTGGTCTTTGTCCAAGCTGGTCAGCCGAGCCAGCGCACCATCGATATTGTCTTCCGGCAGCCGGACGATCACGCCGTTGTCGAGATAGAGATCCCAGCGACGGCCGGCGACACGAACAAATGCCTTCACATGAGCGCGAACGTCGGGCCACTTGGCAAAGGCATCATCGATAGAAGCAGCGGCCGTCTCGGCATCGCGGCCAACGAACAGCGGCAGCTTTGCAAACTTGTTGTCACGCAGCGGCGCAATCACGCTGCCGTCTTTCTGAATCAGCGAAAGCTCGGCGCCGTGCTGCCAGATGGCATAGGCCTTGCGTTCCTTCAGCTTCACTTCGACGGTCTTCGGATAGACCTTGCGAACCTCGACATTCTGGACCCAGGGCAGATTGGCAATCTTCTGGCGGGCGGCGTCTGCGTTGAGCGCAACGAGCGAGGTCGTCCCATCAAGACCGAGCAGCTGCAGGATCTCGATTTCGGACGTTTCGTCGTTGCCGGAGACTTTCACGTCTTCGATGGCAAACCCGGCAGCCGAGGTCGTCGCCTCAGCAACCGCCTGGCTGTGACCACCAACCGACATGCCGTAAAGCGCGGTCGCACCGAACAGAAGAAATGTCGAAACCGTACCCGTATGGGCGGGAATATTGATGCGACCCGAACCGAGACTCACCAGGAAGCGCACAACGCGGCGCAGGGGACGCGGCAGAACGAACGCATCCTCCACATCGTCAATGGCGAGCGGGACGCGATGACGGGACCGTCTCATATTTTTGAGCGTCAGCGCAAACAAGACGCGTCCTCCACCATCCACCGGAGAAATCCACCAAACGAGTAGCCAGCATGAGCGGCCATTTCGGGCACCAGCGAGGTAGGGGTCATGCCGGGCTGAGTGTTAACCTCAAGCCAGACAAGTTCACCTTCTTCGGAAAAGCGATCATCGAAACGGAAGTCAGATCGACTGACGCCGCGGCAGCCGATAGCTTCATGCGCCCTTAACGATAATGTTTGTATCTTTTGGTAAAGATTCGGTGAAATTTCCGCCGGCAGGACGTGTTTTGATCCACCTTTGGCATACTTGGCATCATAGTCGTAGAAACTGTGGCCGAGCGGGACGATCTCGGTAACCCCAAGAACCTTGCCGCCCATAACGCCGCAGGTCAGCTCGCGGCCATGGATATAGCGCTCGACCAGAACCTCATCTCCATACCGCCACTCCGCCGAGGTCACGATCTGCGGTGGATGCGCCTGATCTTCCTTGACGATCACGACACCGAAGCTCGACCCCTCGCGCACGGGCTTAACGACATAAGGCGGCTTCATCGGATGCTCGCCGACGATGCGGAAACGATCCATGACAAGCGACGCTGCGACCGGAATGCCTGCGGCCGCCGCAACCGTCTTGGCTCGCGCTTTATCCATCGCAAGAGCCGAGGCGAGCACGCCGGAATGGGTGTAGGGAATCTGCATATATTCGAGGATGCCCTGGATAGTGCCATCTTCGCCGAATGGCCCGTGCAGAGCGTTGAAGACAACATCCGGCTTCAGTTCCGTCAGGCGGCTGGCGACATCGTGATCGACGTCGACACGAGTCACCCGAAACCCTTCGGCTTCAAGGGCATCAGCGCATGCCTCTCCCGAGGAAAGGCTGACAGGCCTTTCCGAGGAAAATCCGCCCAGAAGGACAGCCACATGCTTGGCACCCATTAATACCCCCGACCTCACGGTCTCTGCTCTGCTCTTCGCCGGGCCTCGCTTAACAGCGATTCTCGCCCCGCTTTCAATGGATTGATTAGAACGACATTAAGGTTAATGAAGCGTTTACTTTCGTTAACTTTCCCGTCGCTCCGCCGATGATCCAATGGTTCGAATCAAATCAACCTGGAGAATTCTGCCATTAGAATCAGAGAGTTGCTACTTTTGAAATCGCTACATTTAGATTTTTCGAACAAAGAGGCCCGCATCGGAGGATCCGATGCGGGCCCTAAAGCCTTAAGATGACTTTGATTTCACTCGCTGTCGTCGACCAGTTTCCAGACGAATCCGCCGAGAGCGCCACCCACGATCCTGTCTCTTATACACATCTGACGCTGCCGACGACGTGTCGTGGGGGTAGATGTCGGGGGTGGCCGGGTCAGTAAAAAAGGGGGGGGGGGGGGGGGGGGGGGGGGGGGGGGGGGGGGGGGGGGGGGGGGGGGGGGGGGGGGGGGGGGGGGGGGGGGGGGGGGGGGGGGGGGGGGGGGGGGGGGGGGGGGGGGGGG
>NZ_JAELUG010000176.1 GCF_016429255.1 Rhizobium sp. ASV8 | reverse complement strand
GCATTGTATTGCCGCTGTCGCGCGCCTTGCTGTCGGACACCTTGGCAGTCAGCGCAGGCGTGTCGCGAACCATGGGCGCCAGACGGTCCTTCGACCACGCCTGCGCCATCTCGAGTGTCGGCTGCATAATCAGGACCGTCGAAGGATCCTGATCGATATAGTAGCCGATCGTATTGTTCAGAATCTCGGTGTAGCCGACTTGGCTGCCCTTGGATATGACAACCTTAGTGACCTGTGGGTCGGCCATGGCATCCATGATGCCGCGCTGATACTCAGCTCTTGCGGTTAGCCATCTTCCGGGTTCGGCTGACGCTTCCGGACTTAGGCGTCTTTCCTTGTCGGCCCACTCGCTTATCGTCAGATCCGGCGGAGGCGTCAGCACCTTCCAGCAGCTCTTCTGAATCGATTGGTGGGCTGAATGTCCATTCTCGGAGGCGTGTGCCTGCGAGCTCTTCAAGAGCGTTGTGGATTTCATTCTTCACCACGTCGCGAACAACGACCGTTGACGTCTCCCCCACAACTAGTGGTGCGACCTTTGAAGGAATGGTCAGGATCTTCGCCCTAACGCGTGCAAACGCCGACGTGACGGCCGAAACCATTTCGGAGAGCGGCGCTAGTTCGCCGCGCGTCACGGCGTTCTGAAGCTCAAGCCGATCGGCCGCTTCCTTGTCCTTACGAGCGCGTTCCTGCTCGCCGTCGATCTTGCCGGGCGGCACGGCCTGCGCGGCCTCGCGCCCGGCGGCGACTTCACGGATATGGCGAATGTATTCGATCCGCACGACGTCGAGATCGTAGGAACTGCGCGACGACTTCGTGATGACGCCACGAGCGACCAGATCGGCCGCGGTGCGCGTGTTCACGTCGATATGCTCTGCAACTTCCGCAATGGTGGCCATCGTTTCAGCGCTCCGACACGTCGGAGCCGAAACATGATGGCCCCCCTCCAATAAAATATCTGTACCTAGCGAAAGCACGCGGTGGCGCGATCAGCGAGAAACTATTGAAATCTAAGTACCTTCGGAAATTTTATGCATAGGTGATTGGAAAGCCGTGCGCCTATTGCAATGCTATGAGGTTTCATGCTATGCGTTTAACGCATAGCCACCTTCATTACATTGGACATCGCGGCCGTTGCAGCAACGCGCATATGTGCTTCCATGCTCACACGGAAGTCGCGGCGAAACGGCACGTCTGGCTTGATGGTCACGCTCGGCTTGAGCACGAACATGCGCTTGATGCCACGTCCTGCTCCGCCCCACGATCCACCGGCCTTGCTGACCTGGCCTTTCTTCTTACCACGCTTGTAAACGTAAACAGGATACTTCTTGCCATATGGCTTGAAGATCGCACCATTGCGTTCGAATGCGCCAGCAATTGCAGCGGGTCGTTGTGACTTGGCTAGACCAGTCGGGCCAAGACGCTGGCCTGCAATTGGCACAGCGACGCGGTGATGCTCGGTGCGTTTGGTGCCACCATCAGCATGGAGCTTAAGATTGCCACGGCCATTGGCGCGAGCGTCGGTGATCTTGACCGTGAGGTTTGATCGAGTGGAATTCTCGACGCCAAGGGCGAAAGCAATGAAGCCCTTATTGCGCTGCGTCATGTGCTGCGGCCACGTCTGGGCAATCAGCGTGCGGCGCGTATCGTGCGCGGCTGCGTTCAGCGACTTGCTGACGGCGAAAGCCATCTGCTTTGGTGATGCATCGAGGCGTTTGGCAGCTCTCTCAAAAGCAGACACATCAAAGCGCACAAGAGCTGCCATCGACGGGGCATCCATGAAAAGTTGGTTGCAGAGGTCGGACTTGAACCGACGACCTTCAGGTTATGAGCCTGACGAGCTACCATGCTGCTCTACTCTGCTGAAATTGGTCTGGATGGCACGGTTCGAACGTGCGACCTCGTGAGCCCAAGTCACGCGCGCTACCAGTCTGCGCTACACCCAGAAAAACCGAAAGCGGCAGCGAGGATACCGGTTTATCGTCCGGTCCTTCAGCTGCCGCAGGATCGCCCGTCGCCGAGGAGAAAGCGCCAGGTGATGCAGTGCCGTGGGCGCATGCTATTGCAGAGGCGTGACCACAGCGTACAAATTAGCAGGCGGCTCCCATACGGTGGGCCTTTCCATATCCAGGCTTATGCAAAACGCCGCTGGTCCTGCACGACGACGACTGGGTTACAATGCCAGTCTCGCAGATAGTTACGCCCGGCTGATCACTCGCCGAGCGTCCGTCGCAATCTATTTTCTGCGCACGGAAGGGTGTGGGGCAGCAATCGTCTTGCTTACCCCTTCATAGATACACCCTATGAGATAGCAGAAAGTGCCAACTAGGCAGCGTAGGCTTTGATGGCGCTCATGAGATTGTCGTTTGCTGCCATCAGTGCGCGCCGCCCTTTTCGGATCGCAGTGCGCTTTGGAGCTGAGCCACCAAGCTCCTCAAAGTTTCGAGCCGTCGTGGCCCTGTCCAACACCTGTCTGTCCTTTACCGATAGAGCCGCCACTGTCGCAGCCCACACATCGCGGTCGGCCTTGGCGATAACAATATCCTGCCATGCAAGCGAACCGCTTTCGCCCTGCTGCGTCTTCACCATGCCAGGAAACACATCGGCCATCTTTTGCGAGCCGCACGGCAACCCATCGGGATACCGTGTGAAGTGGACCTTCGACATGTCCGTGTTTGCCTTGGCATCAGCAAGCATGGCGATAGATTCGGCTCGGGTGTAGTTTTGACCTGGCCGACGCTTTCCGCCGGGACGATAGCGATGAGGTAGTGTTTTCATGAGATCGGCGAAATATCGATTACTGGCCGTCACATGTTGGCTGTCCTCTTCGGCGCCGAGTTGGCTTTCGGCTGCGTCCTTGGTTCCAAGCATAGCGCCGACTGGCATTCGGATCTGCGCAGCAACGACCTTGCCATCCATCGTGAGCTTGTGGCCGCGTTCAGTCTGGGTTCCGTCACTGAAGCGTAGTCGGCCAATGCGAACAATTGGACCACGAACAGTATGGGTTTTATGCTGAACCCCGTTATAGGTCACCAATTCAGTCGTGGAGTCACTGCGCTCAATGTCGCCTTCCTCAACTTGACGCATGATTTCCTCGATCGAGGGCTTCATGCGCCACCGGCGCTCAACGGTCATGCCTTCTGTGTCTTCCGGATTGTTGTCGTTTGCGGCGACAAGAGACCAATTCGTTTGAAGCGGTTCTGGTGCATGGCTTGGCGTCGAAGCATATAGGCGCAGGCCTTTCAGTTGGTCTGCAAGTGTTCCGTGTCTGGTCATGCGTTCTCCTCGTGATGGTGGTTAGGCTGCTCGGCTTTGGTGGGCGACGATCTCATCAAGCCAGCCGCGAACGATGGCAACAGCTTGGGCAGCAGCATCATCCGTTGAGGTGGATCGAATAGTGACCTGACGTCTGAAGCCAAGAGACGCCAACAACGGATGACGAACCTTTTGGCTTGGCTCAAAAGGTGCATTGCCAACCTTATTTTCGATCAGGCCAAGATTTTCGCCGATCATGTAGATGCGAACATCATGCTCACCGGCAGCCATACCAGTTGCGATTGCCTGTGTCCGCGCCTTCGGGCCGCGCTTGGCGGCATTCTGGTCGGCGGCGAGCGTAAACTTGCCGCGCCCACGGAGCACGTCAGCTTCGCACTTGGCATATTCAGGCATTGCACGCAGGGCACGCACTTGCGCGGCCTGCATTTCCCACTCTTGCGGCGTTGCAGCTGTGACGCGAACATGAGTACCCTTATCGGAAACGCTGGTGACGATACGCACGCGCTTTCCATTCATGCGCGCAGTCTGCACTCGACGAGTGGTGGCCATACCGTCTCCTCTGTGGTGATGATTTGGGTAGATGAAGCAACCATAATACAGCTTGACAAATTTGTCAAGATAGTCATTGGCTATCAGGTTGTAGGTTGCATCAGTCCAAATCTAGCTGCACGGTGCACGGTTCTTTAAAAAATCATCTGGGCGGGCACTCCCGCGCAGCACACCGCCCTGCACGGTTGCACGGTTATATCCCCCCTAAAGGGGGGTATATTAAACGTGCACTAACCGGGCAGCGCTGTGCAGGTGTCACCGCACGTATGTGCACGAATAATGCACGGATAATCAAACGTGCAACCGTGCAGTATTAAAAGTTGCAATAATAAAAGAAAAATGGTTGCAATTCCCGTGACTGATCCCCAATTAATAGGTATCTAAAGCGGAGCAAAACTATATGAAATATTACGTCAGCTTTCAGGAATTCAACAAAAATATAGGTCGCCCGATTGACCATCGCAGTGCCTCAGATTTTGCAACTGAAGGTCTGGGCATGTTGCCCAACGTCGGTGACTACGTTCAGCTTGAGCCTATGGGTGCCCCAGATGCACCACGCTATTCTGGACGGGTCAAATCACGGTTATTCCGTTACTTCAATAGCGAGTCCTGCGCCATAAACATCGTAGTCGAAGACAATGAAAGCGATGACTGGGGGACTGTAATTAAGGAATAAAAAAAGGCGGCCACTAGGCCGCCCGCAGTTACGCCGCTCTCACAAACATAGCCGTCTCTCGTCGGACTGGGTCGCGGCCCTCGCGCTCGACGAGTACGCCTTCCTTGAGCAACGCCTTGGCAATGCTGCCCGCTCGTTTGCGCGACGCATCATCTTCAAGGTCCAGGCCCACGGCATAGGCGATCGCCTGCCCAACCCAGTTCTTGGCCTTGCTGGACGCCTTATAGTCTGATGAGTTCACGGCTGCACAGATCATGGCCCGCTGATCCTCAGTGATGCCGTCAATCAGCGCCTCTGAGCTTGGCCACGACCATGCCACGACAGCCGGCGCGTGGTCCTGCGGCCGCTGCAGTCCTTGTCCGTTGCCGAGCGGCACACTGACCAGCTGGCGCCAATCCATCTTTGAGGACATCGGCGTCAGGTTCGACTTGCCGTAACTGACACTGAAATAACCGGTGCGCTCAGCCGGCGAAACGCCAGCTTCCGATGCCTGCTCTTCCG
Source organism: Rhizobium sp. ASV8 (assembly GCF_016429255.1). Taxonomy (GTDB): domain Bacteria; phylum Pseudomonadota; class Alphaproteobacteria; order Rhizobiales; family Rhizobiaceae; genus Rhizobium. Next base: position 6,257 of record NZ_JAELUG010000176.1, on the reverse strand, counting down.
ACATGCGATTGAGCACGCGCACCGAGCGCGCGGCGCCGATCAAGGACACAGCGCCGCGGGCGTCTTCGACCGTGGCCTCGCGATCGGCAATCTTGCGCAGATGATGCACGATGTCGATTGCGCAGTTGGTGTGGTCCGCAATCTGCGCCCACAGCTTCGCCACCTTGTCAATCGCGCCATTGTCGTTCTCGTTGACGCTGTGGGTGGACACAAAAGGGTCAACGATCATGACATCGATACCGTGCCGCTCGATCTGGCTGACGACCGCCTCTATGATCGGCTCCTGATATTTAAGGCCGGTCTTCTTGTCTTCGACGGCAACGACGAGCTCTTGCTCGCGGCCGGTGTCGACGAACAGATAGCCCTCAATGTCGTCGGGCGTCAGATTGTAGTGTAAGCAAGTCGCCATGATGCGCCGGTCAAGCTCGTCGCGCGGATCCTCGGCATTGAACAGCCACACCTTTAGGCGCTGCGGCGGCTTCGTGCCGAGCAGGTCGCGGCCCGATGCCATGGCCAGGCTTTCGCCAATGCTCAGGTTGGTCTTGCCGATTCCGCCGGGCGCTACCGTGACGGACACAAACTTGCGAATCAGATGCGTACCGTAAGCGAACTCGCGCCGTGGCAATGTCTTGGGGTCTATCCACCTGAACGCCGTGGCAACGATAGGACTTTCCGGCAGTTCGTTGTCGTTGGCAGGCACGGTGACAGCACGGTCGTCCGGATCGCCAGGGTAGCCGTAAAGTTCCTGTTCACGCTGCTCATCCTGAGCGACCTCATATTCATGATCCTGCATCGGCGAAACATGCGCCTTTTCCAGACCGCGCTGAATCATACGGCTGATATCGACCAGCCGGGTATTATCCTGTTGAGCTTCCGGAATGTGCCGCGGTTGTAAAATACCAGCCTTTAGGCCGCTCTCGATCGTCTTGCAGCAACGATTCCAGTCCCTACCCCATCCGCGCGCCACATCCTGCAGCAGCGCGCGCGCCTCGCTCTCCGGCAATGCGCCCGCGCCGACAAACGTTCCCAGCGAAAACGCAGCATCGTTTAGGGCGTTGTTTCGGCCGCCCATTGGCACCGAGGCAAGGTCGCGTAGCTCTTGGTCAACAGCCGCGTCGACATAGGCGTTGTTTGTGTTCGCGGACGCGATATAGGCGGTGTGAGCCGCAGCGCTCTTCGGCAACAACAGGTCTAATAGCCAAGCCGGCGCGTCAGCAATTTCGCGCGTGTCGTCGACCCACTTGTAAGAGCGACCATCATGCATGGCGCTGCCGGCCGCCAACACATACCCGCCCTCTGAGCGAATATCGACGCCAGCACCGAGCGCGCCACGGTTCCGCGTGCCCACAACGTATTTGAAGTAGATATGCAGGCCGCCGTTCGGGCTCGTGACGCGCGCCGTCTGTGGCAGCGGACCGTGCTCCGCTTCCATCTCGGCAAGCCACTCAAAGCCGTTCGCGCCGCCCGGTTTGTTGTCGATATCGAGCGCGAAGAAGCCGGTCGCCGACCCCGTTGGCAGCCCGACAGCCGCGGCCGGCCAGTCCGACCACCACCGCTCGAGGATCCGCTTGTAACGCGTCGCGCCCTTGAAGCCATTCGACGTCAAGGGCGTTTTCTCGCCGAGAGTGGTAATCTCTCCGGTGTGCTGATCAATGTATTCTTCGGCCGCAGATCGGCACGGAAATACTTTCCAGCCGTCATCGACATACTGCAATGCTAAGTCAAGCGGCTGCAACGCGAGGCTCCTGGTTGTCGTTGGCGGCCCGGCGAGCTTTCGGCGCAGCATCTGCCATGATGGCACCAACGCAGGCTTTCATCTTGGCGACGGATACGGCATTGCCGATCTGCTTGATCTGCTGTGTCTTGGTGCCGGCAAACTCGTAAGTAAACTCGTCTGTGGTGAAGCCCATGGCGGCAGCTAGTTCGTGCGGTTCCAGCATCCGGAAGAGGATGTCATAGCCATCGGCACCCTCAGCAATGGCGAATTCTCCGCCTTTGGCAGTTGTCATTGTGGGGACTGGCTCGCTTTCCGCATCGCGCGGCATGGCGCCACCACCAGATTGCGTTACTGGAACCACCATGCCAAACCGCGCCTTGGCCGTGGCAGTTGGCAGCGGTTCCTTTTCCGCGTCGACGCACGTCTCACCAGACCCTGAACCATAGTAAGGCGAGATCAAAGCGTGAGCGCCACCCGTGGGCGCAGTGGGAATAGGATTGCTGACGGCACGAGGTGATCCGCCAGAAGCCTGCGACAGTACAAACGGCTCGATTAGCATTGGCCGCGCGCAGCCTGGACGATCGTCATTTGCGGCGCCACCAGTCGTTATTGTCGGCAGTGGATCGATTGTCGAGCGAGCGGCGCCGCTATTGTGTTGTGAAAGAACCATGGGTTCAGCAAGCCAGACGCCGCCCTTAGTATCGAGCGTGGGGATAAGTCCTTCGCAGACACCTTCTGCCTTGTTGCCCTTCCTACCGTTCATGATGATCGGCTCGGCAGAATAGAGATGTGCCGCGTGCGCCGTCTGCGTGGGCAAGGGCTCGGCGGAGCTGGAAGCCGTCGATTGCCCCTTCATGTTCACGATGACAGGCTGCGCGATGCCGATATGCATCCCGCCTGCTGCAATCGTTGGAAGCGGATCTTGCATGCCTTGGCTCACCATATGATTGCGAAGAATGACGAGATATGGATTAGGCCAGCCATGCTTGACTGCGCCGGCCCAGATCCTCGTGAGCGTCTTTGGTGCGAGAGCTTTCTTTCGATTGAAGATCGACTTTCCCTTGATGTCCCAGTCGATAATCTCACTAGCGGAACGCCACGGTTTTGTGCCGGAGAAAAGGTCGGCATTCATATCGTTGCGCTTCTTGTGGGTTGGCATGGGCCAGTGGATTTTGCGCCCGTCAGAGCGACCCATGAGAATGAATCGCTGTCGTGTCGTGGCATCACCAAAATCGGCGGCATTGAGCTTTCGCCATTCCAATTCAAACCCAAGGCGACGAAGAGTCTCTGTCCAGGCATGGAAGTATTCGCCCTTTCGTGATGCAATTGGCTTTCCGGTTTTGGCATTGACAGGTCCCCAGCCGATAAACTCCCATACATTTTCGATGATGATGCGCTTCACCCGAAGCTCAGTAAGCCAGGTGATGATGTGCCAAGGATCGGAGCGCTGTTGGTCACTGGTGGGCTTACCACCACGCGCCACTGAATGATGCGTGCAAGTCGGAGAAGCCATGAGAAGATCGAGGTAGCCCTCGGGCACGAGAATGTGCGGTCGAACGGTCGCTATATCTTGAACATAGTGCCTAGCGTCTCTGTGATTTCTTTGATGCGTGTCTATGGCGACATCCCAGTGATTGACGCATACGAGCTCCATTTCGAGCCCAAGCTCCGCAAGCGCACGCTGCGCGCCGGTCGATGATCCGCCGGCGCCGCAAAGAAGGTCAGCCACAAGCATTTTGCGAGCCAAGGTTTTCTCCTCATTTTTGTGGTGTTTGGTCTTGCGCGGGTGAGGCGCGATTCCTACTTGTGGTTTTGTAGATGCCGAATCGAATAAACGCCAAGGCGGCGGATGATGACGATTAGTGTGTATCTACAGATGGCCAACGAGATCGCTGGCATTCTTTCATTTATACTGATGATCTGGTAGCTTCGCCGCTAGAAGGGAATATCCCCTTTCCTAATCAGCTCGCGCAGCCGGTCGGCGCAGCCTTGCCAGACTGCTCCGCAGAACATGAGCACCTGCTCTTCTGTCCATTCGCTGAGATCGGAGCCGAATTCTTCAACCAATCCAGCAGCCGCATCCATGCCGCCAGCGCGGGCCGCGAGCTCATACGGATCCATACGACGAACGCGCTTGATCTCCTCGACGAGCAAGATGCATTCACCACACAGATAGCCAGGATCCTTGTTGATCCCGATGCCAATGCCGGTTGCGTGCCGGCCACAACACCGGCAAACCGCCGGCGTGTTGTCGACGTGGGTGGGTGTGAAGGTCATAGATGCGCCCCCAACAATACAAGGCCAACGATGGCTCCGAGCACCCAGATCACGCCTGCGATAACAATTGCAGGGATGATGGAAGCAAGTCCTTGATCCCTTGCACAGAGGATCGAAATAACGCCGCCTGCGTATCCAGCGATGCCCACCGTAGCGACATAGAGTGCGGCAGCACCTATCAGCTCAAGCGTAGTCATGCTGCGTCTCCAAACAGATCTGCCTGAAAAGGCCGGTTGTCGTTTGCAGCCGTAGGCAACGAGACTGTAGGAATCGACTGATCGGCAAACCCCTTGGAAAATTCGACGCACACGATCTCACACATTGGAGACACGCCTTTCCAATCGTTAATGTAGAAGTTTGTGTCGATGCCGCAGCCGGAATCAAAGTGCAGGCCGGTCAATTCCTGAAATTTTACCGCCTTACCATCCTTCTGGCGTTCATAATTCTGACGACCGCTATAGTTGAAGCCCGCCGATCCCTGCGGCACGATGAATGTGCCGTAATCGGCTAGGTGAGCTGCAATGTCGATCACATGAAACTCAAAGTCTTTGCCGGTGTATCTTGGGCTGTTGCGATCGCGTCTGATATTGCCAAAAGGCGGATTGCTGACGGCGGAATCAAAGCGCCCGAGGTTCATATCCAGAACATCGAAAACGTCGGCGCAGATCCACTCAGCCTCAGGCAATAGTTTTTGACCCACGGCCAAATAATCTGGGTTCCGCTCGATACAGGTGATCTTGGGACGTGCGTCATAGTATCGGCTTCGTTGCCATATGGCATAAGAAAGCATGCCGATGCCGGCACAGAGGTCTATGACGCGCCCACCACCGGCGTCGATCGCAAAATCAAACGCCATATCAAACGGCGTGAAGAACGCGCCGGCCGCGCTGTTTATGTGATTTGCACCTTCATGCCAGTTTCGATAGACGAATTCCTTGTCGTCCTCGGTCAATGTAATTTTTGCGAGAATATCAAGCGCTTGCTTGTGTGCTCTAAGTTCGGACTTGGTGAGCTTCGCCATTAGGCTGCCTCCCGAGCCGACTGATTGTCATTCGCCGCTTCGAACTTGCCGACCTGATTGCCCCAAACCGACCAGCCGGGCCAAGCCTGGCGGGCGAATAGTTCAAGATACGGGCCGTCGACGAGCTTCTCGATCCGACCATATTGTTCGTCAGGTTTGCGGCTATGCTCGCGCCGAGGAGCGCGGATGACGGAACGAACGCCCTTGCTGAGACGTGGCGGCTTGCCACGCTTGAACAGGTGGCAGATCTCGACTTCCTGACGCGTCCAGTAGCCCATGCCCATGCGGCCCTTGTCCCACACAAAAGCGATCGACACAGAGCGGAATCCCCAAGCAGCAGCAACCTCAAAGGCTTGTTGCTGTAGGTGGCTGACGGTCCACATGAAAAGCAACGAGTCGCGCGCCGCCACATCATGAATGGGGATCGCCTTGATATCGTCGAGCGACATGACCGGGTACGGCTGCTCTCCTCGAGCCGGAGCGACTTGCTTCTTCGCGTATGTTCTGAACGCCCACGGCGGATCTGCAAGGATGGCGCCGAAACGCCCCTCTGGTAACGGCTGCATTGATGTCTCCTCAGACTATGGTGGCGTCCCGCGCGTTGGTGGCGCGCGGAACTGGGGACTTACTGACTTTTAATCAGTAGGGCTATGCCGCCCTCACCGAGAGCGTCGGCTCGCCAGTCTTGAGCGCAGCGCCCTTCACCTTCTTGCCGGAGTCGAGAACAGCCTTGATCGCGGTCTTGTCCGGTGTCGTCGTCACCTTCATGAACCGCTTTGGAACAGCCTTTTCATCCACAATATCCACGGAGTCGCGCCCCTTCGTCACGGATATAGTGGCTTCCGTGAGCGGCGCCCTCTGCAGATTGGCAGCTTGCAGCAGTTTGAGCATCAGCCCACGCATGGCATCCTTTCGGCACTCCGCACGCGCCTTGCGCTCCTGCAGATCGCTGATGCGCGATTTCACTGCATCGGCCATACTGTTCGCCTCGCGCTCGACGCCGAGCAGGCGCTCTAGAACGGCATGAAGGTTGGTTTCGCCTTCCAGCATGTCGGCGCGGAGTTTCTCGTCTTCGGCAAGCTCCGGATATGCGACGAAAAGCGCATCGATCTCGCTGGCAAGGTTGGCTACGTCGGCCGCCAGAAATTGGGCTTGGCGGTTGTCGTTTGCTGGCCTGGTCATGCTTTCCTCCTAATTTGAGCTGTCGAAACTGCTTGAGGAGCTGCTGTCACAGTATGAAGG
>NZ_JAELUG010000175.1 GCF_016429255.1 Rhizobium sp. ASV8 | reverse complement strand
GGATATGCCTGCGGTGTCGATGCTCTGCGCCTCTGTCGCCCAGGCAATGGCTGGTCGCGGCGAGCTTCAAGGCGCACCGTTCTGGTCGGAAACACCGTTCTTCGTCAACCGGCTTGCCATTCCGGCCGTCTATTGCGCGCCGGGCGACATCCGCAACTGCCACACATTCGAAGAACATGTCGAGATTGACGAATACCTCGCTGGAATAGTCGCCTTCGCCAGCTTCATGGCGCGCTATTGCGGCGTGGCGGAATAAAGAGAGTAGAATCAACAAAGTAAAAAGGGAACGTGACGATGCTAATGAGGAAAATGTTAAGTGCAGCGCTTCTAGCCAGCGCCTTGATTGCCGCACCCATGCTTGCACAGGCCGAGACTGTCGGGCCGTCAGGCGAAACCGCCACGAAGAGCGCCGAAGTCAAGCTCTCCGATGCGGATCTCGCCAAGCTCAAGGGCAAGGGCTACAAGGCGGCCTTGCTCTGGCACACGTCGTCGGATTTCACCAACGCCGTTTCAGCCGGTGCCAAGGACGAATTTGCCAAGGCTGGCGTAGACATAGCCGTCACCACGGATGCCGGCTTTGACGCGGCCAAGCAGCGTAGCGACATCGAAACCGCACTCGCCGCCAAGCCGAACGTCATTTTGGCATTGCCACTCGATCCCACCACCTCAGCGGAAGCGTTCCGGCAGGCGGTGAAGGATGGCACCAAGCTCGTCTTCCTCTCCAATGTGCCGGCAGGCTACAAGTACGACGTCGATTATGCCGCGATCGCGACCGACGACCTCTTCCAGATGGGCAAGCAGGCAGCGGACGCTCTTGCGGCGGCCATCGGCAAGAAGGGCAAGGTCGGTTACATCTTCCACGACGCGACCTATTATGTGACCAACCAGCGTGACCAGGCTTTCAAATCGACGATCGAGAAGGATTATCCCGATATCAAGATCGTCGCCGAGCAGGGGATTTCCGATCCGGCTCGCGCGGAAGAACTTGCGAACGCCATGCTCCTGCAGCATCCCGATCTCGATGGCATCTACGTGACCTGGGCGGAGCCGGCCGACGGCGTTCTGGCCGCCCTGCGCGGCGCCGGTAATAAGCACACCAAGATCGTCACGCTCGACCTTTCGGAGCCAGTCGGCCTCGACATGGTCAAGGGGGGCAATGTCACCGCCATCGTCGCCGACAAGGCCTATGAGCTTGGCCGCGTTATGGCTGCAGCCGGAATGAAGTCGCTGATCGGCGAAAAGACGCCCCCATTCATCGTGGCGCCTGCCCTGACCGTAACCAAGGCCAATGTCGCCGAGGGTTGGAAGGACTCACTCAATCGCGATGCGCCGCAGTCGGTTCTCGACGCTGCAAAGTGATTGCATCGGCCGGCGGCACCGTCGTCGCCGGCTCCTCGGCACATTTTTTTCGGAGTAACCCGATGCGCATGTTTTCCATTGCTGCACTCAGCCTTGCAGCAGCCTTCGTCTCCAGCCCTGCCTTTGCGGCCGACGGCCAGACATCCGGTCCGCACGGTGAAAAGCCTGCACCGGCTGCCAGCTACAGCCTAACGCCTGCTGAAGAACAGAAGATAAAAGACGGTCATTTCTCCGCAGCCCTCGTCTGGCACGAGATGAGCGAATATACGACGGCCGTCAGTGCCGGTGCTCGAGACGAATTCAAGCGTCTGGGCATCGAGGTGATCGCCGAGACCAATGCCGGCTTCGACGCTGCGCGGCAGAAATCCGACATCGAGACCGTGCTTGCCAAGAAACCATCGATCATCCTGTCGCTGCCTGTCGATCCCGCGACAGCGGCCAATATTTATGATCCGGCACTCAAGGCCGGCGTCAAGCTCGGTTTCGTCGACAATTCGCCTGCCGGCTATGTGCAGGGCAAGGATTACGTGACCATCGTCTCCGATGATCTTTTCCAGATGGGGCAGAAGGCCGGCGTCGCGATGGCGACAGCCCTGGGGAAGAAGGGCAAGGTCGGCTACATCTTCCACGATGCCGATTTCTATGTGACCAACCAGCGCGACCAGGCCTTCAAGAAGACCATCGAGCAGGACTATCCTGACATGAAGATCGTCGCGGAGCAGGGCATGGCCGATCCGGCGCGTGCCGAGGAGATCGCCCAGGCGCTCATGACGCAGCATCCGGACCTCGACGGCATCTATGTCACCTGGGCGGAGCCTGCGCTTAGCGTGCTTTCGACGCTGCGCGCCGCGGGCAACACCCATACGAAGATCGTTGCGCTCGACCTCAACGAACCGGCAGCCCTCGACATGGTCAAGGGCGGCAATGTTGCGGCGCTGGTTGCCGACGAGGCCTACAATATCGGCGTGACGGCAGCGCGGGCGACCGCCGGATCGCTGGTCGGCAAGCAGGCAGCTCCGTTCCTGGTGGTCGATTCACTCGCCGTTACCAAGGATGGCGTCAAGGAAGGCTGGCAGAAATCGCTTCACAAGGATGTGCCGGCAAGCATTGCGGCCGCTTTGAACTAACGCATGGCGGCAGGCTTGTCCTGCCGTTTCATCCCGCTCGGAAGAACCGATTTGTCTATCGCTAGTAAAACAGGCGCAACGGCCATGCCCATGAAAAGCCGCATCAATCTTCAACAGTATGTCGTCTATTTCGGCTTCGTCGCAATCTTCCTGTTCTTCGCCATCGTGCTGAAGGACAGTGGCTTTCTGACGGCCCGGAACCTTTCCAATATCGTCCTGCAGACCGCACCTGTGACGATCATGGCGATCGGACTGGTGTTCGTGTTGTCGGCGGGCGAGATCGACCTTTCCATTGGCTCGATCGTTGCTGTATCGGCATTGACGGCTGCCGTCGTCATCGGAAACTATGGCATGGTGCCCGGAATTCTCGCCGGATTGGGCGCCGGCCTGGCGATCGGCTTTGCCAATGGCATCCTGGTTGCCTATGTGCGACTGCCGTCCTTCCTCGTCACGCTCGCGACCATGGGGCTCTTTGCAGGTGTTGCCCGGTCGCTGACCAATCTCCGCTCGGTACCCGTCACCGATGAGATGTTCACCGGCTTCTTCGGCTCAGGAGCGCTATTCGGCATTCCCTCGCTGATCTGGTGGACTGTCCTTGCGATCATCGTCGGCCATGTCATCTATCGTGAAACCCGCTTCGGGGCGCATGTGCTTGCGGTGGGTGACAATGCCCGTGCGGCCAGCGTTTCCGGTATCAAGGTGGCACGCATTCGCCTGACGGTCATGATGTTGAGCGGCGGTCTCGCCGCTCTTGCCGGGCTGCTCTACGCCGGCCGCCTGCAGGCGGCCAAATACACGCTCGGCGAAACCGACCTGATGACGGTCATTGCCGCCGTCATCGTTGGCGGCACGCTGCTGAACGGCGGCAAGGGCTCGATCGTCGGCGCACTCGTCGGCTCGCTGATGATGGGAATGCTCAATAACGGCCTGATCCTCATGGGACTTTCGGTGTCCGACCAGATGATCGTCCGCGGTTTCATTATTCTTGCGGCGGTCGCCGTGTCGCTGCGCGAAAAGCAGCGCTGAAGAGGGGTTTTCCAATGTTTCTTGATGTGCTTCGCCGCCGCAATCCGAAATTCATCGAGGCAGCAATCGCGCTGCATCGCGAGGGCCGGATCCCCGCCAATTCCTACGTGCTCGATCTCGATACGGTTGAGGCCAATGCGCGTGTCCTGAAGACGGAAGCCGACCGATTGGGGCTGAAGATCTTCGCGATGACCAAGCAGGTCGGCCGTGCGAGCTCCTTTGCGCATGCCGTGATGCGCGGTGGGATCGATCGCTCCGTCGCGGTCGACATGGCTTGCGCCCGGGCGACGCATCGTGCCGGTCTCAAGGTCGGTCATCTCGGTCATCTGCAGCAGGTGGCTCGCCACGAGGCGAAAGCGGCAGCCGCGCGCTTCCGTCCCGATTATTGGACCGTCTTCAACGACGAAAAGGCGGCCGAAGCTGCCGCCGGCGCCAAGGAGGCAGGCTATACGCAAGATCTGCTTGCCCGTATCAGAGCCGAAGGCGATACTTTCTACCGCGGTCATGAAGGCGGTTTTGACGCTGCCGATATCGCCAAGGTCGCTGACAGCTTCGATCGCCTGGACGGCGGTCGCTTTGCTGGCATCACCACCTTCCCGGCGCTGCTTTTCGATCACGAGACACGCAGGGTCATTCCGACCCACAATCTCGCGACGCTGACCAAGGCGGCCGAGGAACTGGCACGGGCTGGCCGGCGAGATATCGAGGTCAATGCGCCGGGGACGACGTCCTCGGTCTTGCTGCAGGCGCTTGCCGATGCCGGCGCAACCCAGTGCGAGCCGGGCAACGGCCTGCATGGGACGACGGCGTTGCATGTCGTCGAGGACCTGCCGGAATTGCCTGCTGTCTGCTATCTCACCGAAGTGTCGCATCTGTCCGGCGGCAAGGCCTATTGCCTCGGCGGCGGCTTCTACATCGATCCGATCTTTTCGGATTATGACGTCAAGGCCATTGTCGCAGACGAGCCGACGGTTGCGGCGACAGCGCTCCGGAGCGTGGAGATCCCGCCACCGTCGATGATCGATTATTACGCGATGATCGATGCCACCGGCCCCGGCGCGCCCAAGCCAGGCGATACAGCCGTGTTCGGCTTCCGTGGCCAGGCCTTCGTCACCCGCGCCTATGTTGTCGGTGTCTCGGGGATTTCCAAGGGCCAGCCCAAGGTCGAAACCATCGAGAATAGCTTCGGCGAAGCCGAATCGTGGCCGGTATAGGAGTATCCAAGATGAACGCTTCGGCACCCGTCCTCGAGCTCAAGGACATCAAGAAGAATTTCGACGCCGTGGTGGCTATCGAGAATTTTTCACTCGATATCCATCCCGGAGAGATCGTCGCGCTTGTCGGCGACAATGGCGCCGGCAAGTCGACGCTGATCAAGATCATTTCCGGCGTCTATGCGCCCTCTTCGGGGACGATCACCATCGAGGGCGATACCGTCACCATGTCGAGTGCGACCATGGCGCGGTCGCACGGTATCGAGGTCGTCTACCAGGATCTGGCACTGGCCGATCAGCAGACCGTCTATATGAACATGTTTCTCGGACGTGAGCTGACCAATGGCCTCGGATTGCTCGATCGCAAAACCATGATCGCCGAAACCGAGAAACTGGTGCAGGAACTCGATGTCCGCATCCCCTCGGCACATGCGACGATCAAGGATCTTTCCGGTGGCCAGCGCCAAGGCGTCGCGATCGCCCGTGCGACGCGCTGGGCAAAGAAGCTCATCTTGCTTGATGAGCCGACGGCGGCGCTTGGCGTTGCCGAAACCGCCAAAGTCGAAGCGATCGTGCAATCGCTAAAATCTCGCAATATCGGCGTCCTGATCATCAGCCACAGTCTCGATCAGGTCTTCAAGCTGTCGGATCGCATCTGCGTGCTTCGTCGGGGAAAGCAGATCGGCATTCGCAAAACGTCCGAAACGGACAAGAACGAAATTGTTTCGATGATCACGGGCGTTTAACGGCATCGTTGTGCTCGGATGGCGCCAGAGCTTCAGAGCATGGCCGCAGGCCGACTGTGAACATATCGATCGTCTCCACCGAGATCGGATGAGGCGCCAGCCTCATTCGACCGGCGATCTGCCTCGGTGACCGCGTGGCGCTTCGTCCTTTAAGCACCCCGATCTTCAGCTGCTCGCAATGCCCTATGGTTGGAAGGCTCACTCGGGTTTAGCGAGCGGAGCAAAGCTGACCGGTTCCGCTTGCTCATTCCATCGAAACCGTTCATTTGCCGGCGAACAATATCCTGCGGGCTCGCACTGACACAACGCCAGAATTCCTCGTGAGCCGAGGTGCGGATCAGCGCTTGCGTACGAATTCGGTGCGCAAGACCAGCCCCTTGATCGCATCGTGACGGCAGTCGATCTCCTCCGGATTTTCGGTGAGCCGGATCGAACGGATGACCGTCCCCTGCTTCAGCGTCTGGCCCGCGCCCTTGACCTTGAGGTCCTTGACCAGCACGACGGAATCGCCGTCGGCGAGAACATTGCCTGAAGCATCCCGAACCTCAGCGGCCTTTGCCCGTTCCAGAGCCATCTCCGATGCGGGACGCCATTCGCCGGTTGCTTCGTCATAGATGTAATCGTCGTCGCTCATATCATCATTTCTCGCGTTCTTATGGTCCGCAATCCGCGCGGCCGCCTGGCGTCACCAGCGACGGATCATGTCGCCAAGCCTCTACCGGGCGGAGGCGCTTGCGTAAACCTCGGCAATCGAGATTTGAGACGGCGCCCTGCCGCGATTGGCCATATTCTCACCCGAACCGCCGCGTTTAGGGCGCATTAACCCTATTTTCCTTGCGGCGACTCTAGAATCATGGCTTAGCTTGAGACGGAAAGAGCGCGTCTGACGCCAATAAACCGTCTGAAAGCAGAGGCTACCTTGAACGTGATTGATGCAAACCTCAATCGGGCATCGACCTCCGCGCATATTACCCAGCGCGCGGAAGCGCTATCCACGCGATTGCGCGCGGTCGGAGAGCGGGCCTTCCCTCCGGTGGCGCAAAAATCGCTCAGATCATTCACGTCGGGCGAAGTCGCGGAGATTGTCGGCGTATCGGACGGCTATCTTCGCCAACTCTCCCTCGACGGACTTGGCCCCTCGCCCGCTCTCGGAACCGGTGGCCGGCGATCTTATACGCTTAAGCAGATCAATGAGCTGCGCCAATATCTCGCAAACACCAGACCAAAGGACGCCGTGCGCTTCTGGCCCCGGCGCCGCGATGGCGAAAAACTGCAAATCATAACCGTCGCCAATTTCAAGGGCGGCTCGGCAAAGACGACGACCTCGGTATATCTGGCCCAAGGCCTGGCCCTGCAGGGGTATCGCGTTCTGGCGATCGATCTCGATCCTCAGGCTTCGCTTTCCGCCATGTTTGGCTATCAACCCGAATTCGATGTGGCTGAAAACGCGACGCTCTACGGCGCACTGCGCTACGACGACGATCGTGTGGCGATGAAGGACATCGTGCAGCCAACCTATTTTACGGGCATCAGCATCGTTCCGGGGAACCTGGAGCTGATGGAATTCGAGCATCAGACACCGCGTTACATGCTGCAAAACCGGGGGCGGCCGGGCGATCTCTTCTTCCGGCGCGTCGCAGGCGCCATCGAACAGGTTGCCGACGACTTTGACGTCGTCGTCGTGGATTGTCCGCCGCAGCTTGGCTTCCTGACGATGGGCGCGCTGAATGCCGCAACCGGCATGATCGTCACCGTTCACCCGCAGATGGTTGATGTTGCCTCCATGAGCCAGTTTCTGTTGATGACATCCGACCTGGTGTCCGTCATCGAAGAGGCAGGTGGCCGGCTCGATTATGATTTTCTGCGGTTTCTCGTCACCCGGCATGATCCGCGCGATGTCCCCGAACAGGAGATCGTCGCATTGTTGCGTGACGTGTTCTCAACCGATGTCATGGCCGCGGCGGCCTGGAAATCGACCGCGATCGCCAATGCCGGACTGACCAAGCAGTCGCTCTACGAGCTGTCGCGAGGTGCTGTCGGTCGGTCGACCTACGATCGAGCCATGGAATCGATCAGTGCGGTCAATCGCGAAGCCATCGGTCTGATCAATGGCGTGTGGGGTAGGTAGCAATGATACATATCCATGAAAAACAACGACTTAACACGTTGTCTGCAGACAACATGCCCAAGGCGGCTGGCTTTATTGGCACGCAGATGAAAGGGACCCAGCCATGAGCAAGCGCACACAATCGATCCGCTCTCTCTTTGCAGCTGGGGCCGAGGAAAGCCAACAGAGCGAAAGCCGCGCCGCTGTGCAGCGCGTAACCTCCGGAGCCGTCCGCTCGTTGCAGGACACGTTTTCCGAGGTCGAGCGCGAATATGAAGCGTTGAAGCAAACGATTGCCGAAGGCGCCCTCCCCGTAGAACTGAACCCGCTCTTGATCGATCCGTCTCCCTTTGCCGATCGTTTCGCAGACCGCGATACGACGGCCATCGACGCACTCAAGGCTTCCATGGCTGAGCACGGACAGGAGATGCCGATCCTGGTGCGGCCACATCCGACTGAACCTGGACGATACCAAATCGCCTATGGTCAACGGCGACTCCGTGCAGCGTCCGAGCTCGGCATCGCTGTCAAGGCCCACGTTCGTGAGCTGGATAACGATCGGCTCGTGGTTGCTCAGGGCATAGAAAACTCTGCACGTGAAGATCTCAGCTTTATCGAGCGCGCAGCCTTCGCCCGCAAGCTCGAAACGGCCGGTTTCCAGCGCCCCCTGATCCAATCCGCCCTCTCCGTGGACAGGGCCGAGGTGTCCAAGCTCATTGCTGTTGCAGAGGGCGTACCGGAATGGATCGTCGTGGCAATCGGGCGAGCTCCGAAGGTCGGCCGCGGACGATGGCAGGAATTGGCCGATTTGCTTAAGGAGGGGCAATCAGAGGCGAAGGTTCGCAAAGCCACGACCGATAGGACCTTTGCACATAAAGGTTCCGATGATCGATTTGCGGCTGTTATCCGGACACTGAAGGCCTCGGACAAAGCGTCGAAAGTGGCGACAGTCGCACCGCTCATCGCCAGAGCCCCTACGGGCCGGGAGATCGCAAAACTGTCGCTGTCCGCAAAGCATTGCAATATCCAGATCAGCAGGGAGCGTGACGAAGCCTTCGCCGCATTCCTGATGAGCCAACTGCCCGCTCTCTATGAGAACTTCAACAAAGATAAATCGTCGTTGGAAGAATAGAAAAGGAAACCGTGCAAAAGAAAAAGGCCCCCTAAACGTCGCCGTCCTGGAAGCCTCTCTCATTGGTCTAAGCAGCCCGAGAATCGCATTTCCATGAATCGCAGTCAAGAGTCTTTGGCGCCGCTTTGGTGAACGGATTTCTTTTGCCGATCAAAAGGTGAAAGACAATGGAAAGTGAACATGTAACGACGCCATTCGGGCGGCGGGCGATGACGCTTGCCTCGCTGACGCGTCAAGCCGCAGCCGGGCGCATCGAGCCGGGAAGGTCTGTCGATAAATGGAAGGTGTTTCGCGACGCGTCAGAAGCTCACGAGCGCCTGGGCCTGCAGGACCGCACGCTCGCCGTGCTTCATGCCTTGCTGAGCTTCCACCCGGAAAATGAACTTCGCCAAGGCAGCCGGCTGATCGTCTTTCCTTCCAATGCGCTCCTGGCGCGGCGAGCACACGGCATGGCGGGAGCGACCTTGCGCCGCCACCTCGCACTGCTGGTCGAGACGGGGTTGATCATCCGCAAGGACAGTGCAAACGGCAAGCGCTATGCACGCAGAGACAGGGTCGGAGAGATCGGAACCGCATTCGGCTTCGATCTTTCGCCGCTGCTTGCGCGATCAGACGAACTGGCCCTGCTCGCACAGCAGGTCGCAAGCGATCGCACGGCGTTTCGCCGTGCCAAGGAAGATCTTACCATCTGCAGGCGGAACCTGCGGAAATTGATCTCCGCAGCAATCTGCGAGGGAATACCCGGAGATTGGCTTGCTTTCGAGGAGGCCTATACCTCCATCCTGAGCCGGATGACACGATCTCCCCGCATGGATGAGGTCCTGACAACTCTGCACGACCTCGCTCTTCTCCAGGAGGAACTCCTCAACCGCTTGCAACAATTGGACAATACCGGAAATGCGGGCACCAGTGATGCTCACAATGAGCGCCACTTACAGGATTCAAAACCAGAATATCCAAATGAATCTGAACAAGTTGGGCAGGTCGCGATGAACCGACGGCCCGACCATACATGCTTCCGGGCCACGCCGCCTCTGAAAGCACTCCCATTGGAACTCGTTCTACGGGCCTGCCCTCAGATCATCGGGTATGGCCCAAGGCAAGGGGTGAAGAGTTGGCGAGAACTCGTGAACGCCAGCATCATTGTCCGATCCATGCTCGGCATCACCACATCCGCCTATCAATCCGCGTGCGATATTGTGGGTGCGGAAAATGCTGCGACGATGATTGCGTGCATACTGGAGCGAAGCGAGCAGATAAACTCGCCGGGCGCCTATTTGCACGACTTGACTGCCAGAGCCGGCAGGGGTGAGTTTTCGCTGGTACCAATGATCACCGCCCTGCTGCGAACGCGCAAAAGGGAAATGCAGTCGAAGCCAATCGCCGAGCCGCAAACGTCATAGGCTTTGACATCATGCGAATTCCGATTTGATCCGCCAGCGCGAGGCAACACGGCAGATCGCCGGCGAAGGGACGCCTCATTGTTGTCAGCTGACAACGTGCTAAGCCGTTGGAAAGACTATATCTACATGCGGGTGTTGCGTCGACGTCCGTGTGCGAGGCAACCTGTTGATGGCCGACGGCAAGCGAGGAGAGAGGCGCATGGTCTGAAGGAGTGAAGATCGAAGAGTGGTCGCACGCGAAATTTCAAAGAACCTTCCATGCACGCGTCTCAAGCGCGATCGCTGTTGCTTTACCATCATCCGGCCGCCGGAAGCTTCTCGCGTAGAAGCGCTATGACCTCGGAGACGGAAGGACCGACGATTGGCGGCGGATCTGCCCGCTCGCAAAATTCACGCCACACAAACAGAGTCATCTCCGCCCCGTCCGTCGCAGTCTCTCCCGGCCCGGCCGCAAAAGTATCAAGAAGCCGATACCGGGCGTCGCTCCAGAACAGGTCCTCGACCCACCCATATATCGGAATGACATGAAAATGAATCGGATAGCCCGGCGTATGGCCATAGCGCCCCATATAAACCCTCTCGCTACCGAGGACGGATTTCAAGACACTTTGAAGCCTCGCGAGAAGTGGGCCAAGTTCACAAAGGGCGTTAGACGAAAGCGCGCTCAGATCGTTGGTGAAAATTTTCGAGCTAACCATGAGATAGCCTGGCAGGGCTGAGTTGATGCGGTGGTTCACCAACCATCCTTCGGTCTCGGTGATCTGGAACTGCTGCGGGATGCGATGAACCTGGGCCATGCCCAAAGCTATCAACCCAGGGGCCAGAAGCAATGGCCATGCTGGATAGGCGCTTCAAGATGGCAAGAATGCCGTCAAGCTTGTTGAAAAGGGCGCTGTTCTATAGGTTCGGTGGGCCAACAAGCCGAAAATGAGCGTTCCGCGTCGAGATATCGCGCGGTCGATCCCATTTCACAGGGGAGGGGTAGCCCGTTGATATGCCCCTTCTTGCCAGCGAAGCTGAGCTCGATATCGGCATGCCTGTCAAGCACCTCGATAGGGAGCGATTGATCCCTCAGCAATCGTGGCGGGCGGATATCCGATGCCAATACCGAGGCAATACCGCCGCAATCGGGTATCTGCGGAAAGTTTATTCGACACCCGCCTCGTAAC
>NZ_JAELUG010001572.1 GCF_016429255.1 Rhizobium sp. ASV8 | reverse complement strand
CCCCCCCCCCCCCCCCCCCCCCCCCCCCCCCCCCCCCCCCCCCCCCCCCCCCCCCCCCCCCCCCCCCCCCCCCCCCCCCCCCCCCCCCCCCCCCCCCCCCCCCCCTCCCCCCCCCCCCCCCCCCCCCCCCCCCCCCCCCCCCCCCCCCCCCCCCCCCCCCCCCCCCCCCCCCCCCCCCCCCCCCCCCCCCCCCCCCCCCCCCCCCCCCCCCCCCCCCCCCCCCCCCCCCCCCC
>NZ_JAELUG010001571.1 GCF_016429255.1 Rhizobium sp. ASV8 | reverse complement strand
CGTAATGCGCCGTCGCCCCGATCAGCTTCACCCCGCGCTCATAGGCCTGCTTGTAGGGGTTCGCCCCCTTGAAGGACGGCAGGAAGGAGTGGTGGATGTTGATGATGCGACCCGACATCTTCCGGCACATCGCATCCGACAGAACCTGCATGTAGCGGGCGAGCACGATCAGCTCGGTGCCGGTCTGCTCGACCAGATCCAGAAGCTGAGCTTCCGCCTGCGGCTTGTTCTCCTTCG
>NZ_JAELUG010001570.1 GCF_016429255.1 Rhizobium sp. ASV8 | reverse complement strand
GTATCACCGGCGCGCTCGCCGAATACTTCTTCACCCTGTCTCTTATACACATCTCCGAGCCCACGCTGTCTCTTATACACATCTCCGAGCCCACGAGACGGTCTATTAAATCTCGTATGCCGTCTTCGGCTTGAAAAAAGGGGGGGGGGGGGGGGGGGGGGGGGGGGGGGGGGGGGGGGGGGGGGGGGGGGGGGGGGGGGGGGGGGGGGGGGGGGGGGGGGGGGGGGGGGGGGGGGGGGG
>NZ_JAELUG010001569.1 GCF_016429255.1 Rhizobium sp. ASV8 | reverse complement strand
CAAAGCCTCATATTGACCCCTGGAAAGACGCATCGTCCCATCCTGTACCTTGGGCCAGGCAAAGTTTCCATGTTCAAGAATTTTGTAGGTTAGCACCATTCCGGTGCCATCCCACACCAGGATCTTCAGGCGATCCCCGCGCTTCGACCGGAAGATCACCGTCACCCCGGAATGCGGGTCGAGCTTCAACTCGGTCTGCACCATCAGAGCCAGCGCCTGATGCCCACAGCGGAAGTCCACCGGCCG
>NZ_JAELUG010001568.1 GCF_016429255.1 Rhizobium sp. ASV8 | reverse complement strand
GCCAGATGTCGGCTTTGTCCAGCAACGAGTTTTCGGCTTCATCACCGGGCGGAGACAATAGTGTCGGAGTGCCATAGGCAAAGCCATTCGCGCCGATGCCATTGAAGTAGGAACTGAACGCGAAATCGTTGAGGCGCGGCAGAGCTGGCCCAGCCGGTGGCGTCAGTCGGGCTCTGACCTGAATGCGATCCCCAAGGGTGAATGGCTCTGCCTGTTTGCGCACGAAGATGGTGACCCGCTCCGGCGGC
>NZ_JAELUG010001567.1 GCF_016429255.1 Rhizobium sp. ASV8 | reverse complement strand
GGGGAGCGCAAACGCAGAAGACGTAGAATAAGTCGGACGGCCGCACGCGATAGTCGCAAGACTGGTCTATTTCCACTCCAAAGATAACCTAGGCCTGTTAGGGAAAAGACTCCAGCACTTCCAATACTTAACAAGTTAGCAATGCCGCCTAGAATGACCGATTTCAGCGCGATCGCATGAATGATATCTGGGTGTTCTCTTATAAATATTGCCCGTAGGCGAAAAAGGGTAGACAGAAGCGCCCCTATACC
>NZ_JAELUG010000174.1 GCF_016429255.1 Rhizobium sp. ASV8 | reverse complement strand
GCCCCGCACCGAGCTCGCGGCTCAGGCAGGGATTGCCGTCGATAACGGCATTGCCGTCAACGAACGTCTGGAGACCTCGGTTGCTGATATCTATGCCGCTGGCGACTGCTGCTCCTTCCCACATCCGCTTTATGGCGGCCGCCGACTGCGTCTGGAGGCGTGGCGCAATGCGCAGGATCAAGGCATTCTTGCCGCCGCTAACCTGTTAGGCGCAAACCGCAGCCACGATGCCGTCCCCTATTTCTGGTCGGACCAGTTCGATCATACGCTCCAGATCGCCGGCCTAGCCGATGAGGGCAGCTCCGTTATTCGCAGAGATCTTGGCGAGGGCGCCTTCATCCTGTTCCATCTCGACGGCGAGCAACGGCTGGTCGCAGCAAGCGGTGTCGGGCCGGGCAACAGGGTCGCCAAGGATATCAAGCTGAGCGAGATGCTGATTGCCAGACGCCTCGTCTTGCCCGCCGAAGCTCTGGCTGGAGGCACAAACCTCAAGTCGCTACTACCGCGAGCAGCGTAACGGCATCAAGCGATAGGGTCTGGCACCATACACCGGTGCTGACCTTATCGCAACCATACAGAGCAAGACAGCACGGCATCTACCTTGCCGATCATCTGACTGCGCCTACCGGACAAGGCAGCATGGGGGGAGAAGGAAATAACGGCTGGGCTGGAACCCGATGGGACCACATCCGTGACGACCTATCTGCGGACAATGTTGCATCGAGCGCCATATAAGCTGGGACTCGATGCAGTTGAAGTGGTCCAATTTCCAACCGATTTGGTCAGCAACGACAGCTTTGCCGCTAGTCGCGAAACCGTGCTCTGTTGGCCAGCAGCACCTCAGCTATCAAAAGTCCTCCCAGGCCGGGCTTGCTGCTGCCGAAGTTTTTCCGAAGGCAGAGCGAAGTCTTTCGCCCAAGGCTCTTTGGCCGGAAAGCTCGGACCCTGAATGGGGGATTGCGGCTGGTCGAGCGGTGCCGGAGGCTGCATCGGTTGCTCTGCGCGGCGAGGCGCTTAGCGAAACCACCCTTCCCGCATCCAGCTTGAATTGCCCAAGCCTGGCCGAAAGCGAGGAAACCTCGCTGGCGAGCGTATGCGTTGCCGCATTGGATTCCTCGACCATGGCGGCATTCTTCTGCGTCGCCTGATCCATCTGGTTGACCGCCGTATTGATCTCCTGAAGACCGGTTGACTGTTCCCGGGCAGACTGCACGATCGCCTGTACATTGCGATCGATCAGCTGAACCTCCTGAACCATCGCCCGTAACGCCTCTCCGGTCTGGCCAACGAGGCTGACGCCTCTTTTGACCTGATCTCCCGACGAGTGAATAAGAGCCTTGATTTCCTTGGCAGCCGTTGCGGAGCGCTGCGCCAACTCCCGGACCTCCTGGGCGACGACGGCAAAACCCTTGCCCGCCTCTCCGGCGCGGGCAGCCTCGACACCAGCATTGAGAGCCAGCAGGTTCGTCTGAAACGCGATATCGTCGATGACGCCGATGATGTTGGAAATCGACTGGGAAGACTGTTCGATGCCGTTCATGGCTTCGACCGCACTGTGAACAATCTCGCCGGACCGCTCGGCATTGCCCTTGGTGCGGCCGACCAAGGCTGCTGCCTCTTCGGCGCGTGTGGTCGAATCCTTGATGGAGGTGGTGATCTGCTCAAGTGCTGCCGCCGTTTCCTCGACAGAGGCAGCCTGCTGCTCCGTACGCCTAGCAAGGTCGTCGGCGCCGGTTCGGATTTCCTCCGACCCGGATTGGATCACGGAGGCATTCTCCGAGAACGAGACCAGCGCAGCTTGAAGTTTTTCAACTGAGGTATTGAAATTGCCCCGTATTTCGTCGAGAGCCGACGTGAATGGCCGGTCGAGCCGCACCGTCATATTTCCATCTGAAAGCTGGACCAGCCCTGCAGCGAGCTCGCTGACGGCGAACTTCACTTCCGCTTCCTGAGCATTGTTGATGCGTGCGCGCTCGGCGCGCTCGGCCTCCTGTGTTGCACGGCTTGCCTCCGCCTCGGCTTGCAGGCGGACCTTGTCGCGGTTGCTTTCCAAAAGGATGTGCAACGAGCGCGACAAGTCCCCGATTTCGTCGCGTCTCTCACGGTCCTTGAGTGCGACGCCGAGATCTCCATTGGCGATACGATCGGTTTCGCCGATGACGTTTTCTATCCTGCGAATGAACTTGCGGGCGATCAGCCAGCCGGCAAGTCCCAGAAGAATGGCCGCGATCGAGGTGACTGCGATCGCATTCCTCACGACGCTGTTGACCTGGGCGAAGACGGTGGCTTTCGGAACGACCACGATCGCGTACCATGACGTGGTGTCGGTTAGTTTTACCGGTTCGGCGATGGCGAAATAAGTCCCGCCGTCAGCGCCGGTGATTTCGCGCTCAGTGCCGGGATTGGCAATCAGCTGATCCCAACCCGCGGTCTCGGCACCGCCATCCTTGATGTTCTTTCCGATAAGAGCAACGTCAGGATGGCTGATCATTCCGCCGGCGCCTGTAACAAGGCTCATGAAGCCCGTTCCCATCGGTCGAATGGCGGAAATTGCCTTCTGGGCATCGTCCAGAGCCATATCCAGCCCCGTGACACCCACCGGCTTCCCATCGATCATGATCGGCTTGGCAATCGAGGTCATCAGCACTTGCTTACCGTCGATCGCATAGGAATAAGGCTCGATGATCACGGTCTTCCGCTGATTGAACGGAAGCTGGTAATAGTCGCCGGCGCCCGCAACAGTGTAGTCGACGAGCGGGACGTTGGTAACTTTGCCGCCGCTGCGGACCCAATAGGGAATATAGCGGCCCGTGGCATCATTGCCTTCCTTACCCGCAAAATCCTTGTCCTTGCCGTCGAAGGCATTCGGTTCCCAACCCGTCCAGACGCCCAGCGCGCCCGGATTGCCGTCAAGCAAGTTCTTCAAGACCGCATCGGCAGTCGTCCGGCTCGCGTCATTGGCGATCCGCATGGTGGACAGCACCGTCTCAAGTGAGTTGACGACGGCGATTGCCGCTCCGAGGGTCTTTTCCGATCCCGCTGCGGTCGTGCTGGCGATCTGCTGCATCTCGCTCAGGCTGGACTGACGAATATTGGTGTAGGCGGAATCAATCAAGATCGCCGAAGCTGCCACCGTTGCGACGACGCCGCATGCTGCGACTGAAAAAATATTGCGACTAGTAGCAGATTTCAAAATCATATCACCACCTTGTCGGGTGGCGTTGCGATCACTCGGCGCGCCCCCACGTGCCTTTGAAAGTAATAATATTCCGCAAGCGGCTGACAACAATCAGGGCCGCTCACCCACGGAGAAAGCTAGATGTTCTTGATTAAAAATATGTGTATCGAAATATCTCTCAAGCGACGTACCTCACCATAACTTCTGGTCCCCAAGAAATTCTGGCAATTATTTGCAGAGAATTCATGTTTCGATTGGATAGAAGCTGGAATGCCGGGTATTGCACCGCAAAATTAGTAAAAAATATTATAATGCAAGCCGCAGCTCGGACCTGCCGGCAGATGTCGGATGGCGCCAACTATCAAGCCATCTGCAATGGAATGTCGCGCGACGGGATGATCATGCAAGGGATCAGCAAGCCCTCGATGAAAGAACTCCGGATCAAGCAAATTTGTCTTGAGCATGAAAGCGTCTCCGTGGCAGTGAGCGGCGGCAAAACCCAGGAGTGTCTAGTTTATGAAATTGTTCTACAAAGCCGGCGCCTGCTCGCTTGCGCCGCACATCGTGGCGCGGGAAGCCGCTATCGATCTCGACGTTATTCAGGTCGATTTGGCCACCAAGAAGACGGAGCATGGTGAAGACTATCTCGCCACCAATCCGAATGGTTACGTACCGGCTCTTGTGCTGGAAGGCGGCGAGCTGCTGACGGAATCGCAGGTACTCGTTCAGTATCTTGCCGATCTGAAACCGGAGAGCGGCCTGATGCCGAAAGCCGGCGAGATGGACCGCTACCAGGCTCAGCGTTGGCTGGCCTTCATTTCCAGCGAACTTCACAAGACGTATGGCCCGCTCTTTCGACCGGATACGCCGGAAGCGACGAAGGACGCAAACCGCGCGCATATCGCCAAGCGTCTCGCCTATGTCGATTCCAGCCTTGAAGGAAAATCTTATCTGCTCGGCGATCGTTTCACCGCCGCCGACGCCTATTTGTGGACGATCCTGGGCTGGTCAGGCCGTGTTGGCGTAGACCTCTCCGCCTATGCGAATGTCAATCGCTTCATCAAGACAGTCGCCGGCCGGCCCGCGGTGCAAGCGGCGTTGAAGGCAGAAGGGCTGATCTGACGATAGGCGCTAGCCCTTCGTCAAATGAGATGGCCAAATCAAGGCTCACCAAACCGTCGAGCCTGCCCTGATGGGCAGGCTCCCCTCGCCTCCGTCATGATTAGTTGCTGGCTTTGCCTACGGTCAGTCGGCCGCTGCTGCCATCGGACAGCTTCACCTTTCCCCATGCCGACATGAGATCCGGCGCCCTTGTGACTTCGACCCGCCCCGTGCGACCGTCCGAACATTTGACCGGAAGGGTGATCGTTGGGCGTCGGTCACGGAGATCATAGGTGCCTGAGCATTTCACGGAACGCCGTGACGACTGGACGGAAAAACGCCCCTTGCTGCCGGATGCGACAGTGGTGCCCTTGAAAATTTCTCCTGAATCCATTCGGGCACCAGCGGGAAGAACAATGTCGCCACGTCTCTCATCTTGCGGCCTCTTTGGACCGGAGCCGGCAGTTCGCAAAGCGCGCGAAATGCTTGGCGTCATCCCACCCCCGGTCATAAACCGCGTATAGTCATCATAGGAAATGGTGCCGCGCGCAATTCCGGTCAGCATTCGGCGGCAAAACTCGCGACGAACGTTCGCTTCCGACACGTTCAAGAGCTTTGCCAGCTTCTCCTGCACATCGGGCTTGATAGCGCCGTGGCTGCACTCCTCTATGTTCCAATTGAGGGTATCCGGATCGCTCAAGATGTTTCTGCCATAACCATAACTACTCTTGTTGGCCACCACCGATTGAGCTTTCGCCGCCAACGGAAGGGCCATCACAGCCATGGCCGCCAGAATCATTATTTTTTTCATTCCACCCCCCTCGCTACTTATCCCGAAATCATGAGTAAGCCCGCGCGAATTGTGAAGTGCTCTCAACGTTAAGTGGACAAAAGAGACAGGAATATCCACTGCTTATGGCGCCTCGTCTAAGGAGTGCCGTCAAGTCCAGCGACGAAGACCATCCTGATAAGTCCAAGGTGCATCGCTGCGACCAGTTGCACCGCCACCGCACCGCTATATGTTTCAACAGCACGACGACAAGGCGAGCGCTGCGCGACGAGCGAAAGTCGGCCGTTTTTCCCGGAGAAGGCACGACCAAATGATCGATCTCTTGAATGTTCGGGCTGATACCCCCGGTGTCGAACATTGCATCCACTTGAACAACGCGGGCGCCGCCTTGATGCCGCGGCCCGTCCTGGATGCCATGACTGGCTATCTGAGGCGCGAAGCCGAAATCGGCGGATATGAGGCGGCCGAGGAAGCACATCGGAGATTGGATGCGGTCTATACCAGCGTTGCGAATTTGCTGGGTGCTCGCCCGGAGGAGATCGCGCTGACGGAAAATGCCACTGTCGCGTGGCAGATGGCGTTCTACTCCTTCACCTTCAAGCCGGGAGATCGGATCCTCACGGCGAGCGCGGAATATGCGGCCAACTACGTGGCCTTCCTGCATGCCGCGAAGACGCATGGCGTTGAGATCGATGTCGTGCCAAACGACGACAACGGCGTCCTCGATCCCGAGGCGTTAGAAAGCATGATCGACGATCGTGTTCGTCTCATCGCGATCACTTGGGTTCCGACGAATGGCGGGCTGGTCAATCCAGCCGCAGAAGTCGGCCGGATCGCCCGTCGCCATGGCGTGCCCTATCTGCTCGATGCCTGCCAGGCGGCCGGGCAAATGCCCATTGATGTCGATCATCTCGGCTGTGACATGTTGACGGCTCCGGGCCGCAAATTTCTTCGTGGGCCTCGTGGCACCGGCTTCCTCTACGTAAGGCAATCATTGCTCGCACATTTGCATCCGCCCGTCATTGACCACTTTGCAGCACCCTGGGTCGAGCCCGACCGATATGAGTTGCGCACCGACGCAAGGCGTTTCGAGAGCTGGGAAAATAACTATGCGGCGCGCTTGGGCCTTGGCGTTGCGATCGACTATGCACTTGCCCTGGGGCTCGAACACATAGAGGCGCGCTGCCAATCACTCGGCATGCTCTTGCGTGCGGAATTGCAGCAATTACCGGGGGGTCACGTGTATGATCTCGGACCGAAACCGGCGGCAATCGTATCTTTCTCGATAGACGGTCACCCGGCGGAAACCGTCAGGAGTATTCTTGCAGAAGCGGGCATTCATGTCAGCATATCAAGGGCATCAAGCACACTCCTTGATGCGACGGCTCGCGCCTTGCCGACGCTGATCCGGGCCTCACCCCATTATTACAATAGGGAGGATGAAATTTTCGCGCTCACCGAGCGTTGCCGCCGGCTGACCAGCTAGGTGAAGCATCAGCCTTTCAGCTCGCCCTTCAAAACTGCAACCGGGTTGGCTTCAGGCCCAGGAAGTTTCACTTTCCTTCCGGCAAATGCAAAAACTACAACCTCCACGCCATTCGCCGGCGGCGGGCACACCTTCCAGCGTGCAAGAATGAGACAAATCGCAAGATTTTCCATCCCTTTAACTCACTTGCACTTCAACAATCATTGCTAATTGAACGCCTCGTAATATATTCGTTTAAAGCGGTTGCCACGTTCTGGTAATTTGCGACCCGCGCCCGTGCGCCGGATGAGGCTGCGCTGTCGATGCGCAAGCTCCGATGCGAATGGACCGGTTCAAATGGGACAGCGGCCGTATTGTTGTTCGGCCGGCTTGGGAGGGCGAGGCCATATGCCGGAAAACCGAGTGGACCGGTCGCAGCGAATTCCACACGAGTCCGAATCTACCAACCGCCTGGAGGCGGCGGTTTCACTTTGGGATCTCGATCTCAAGCTGCTCGACTCCTCCAGAGCGTTTAGAGATCATATCGCCCTCGCATCCAAAAAAGAGCTGACATTGTGGGAAGCCTATCCCGCACTTGCCAAGCCGGTTCTTGCCGCACGGATCAGGCAGGCGATCGATACCGGCGAACCCTGCACGATCCAGATCGACACGCCGAAAAAGGGGAAATGCAGCTTCCTCATTTCCCCTATACATACGGGGCTCCTGATTATCGAAACCAAGGCGGCGGGCATCGGAATCGGCCAGCCATCCGACGACAGCGAAAAAGCGCAACTCATCCATCAGGCAACGCATGACGCCCTGACCGGCTTGCCGAACCGTCGGCAATTCAGTGCGGAGCTCGCGCAATTGCTTCCGGCGAGCGGCAAGATCGGGCCCGCGCTCATGCAGCTCGATCTCGACGACTTCAAGCCGGTCAACGACACGCTTGGCCATGGCGCCGGCGATATCGTTTTGAAACTCGCCGCCGAGAGAATCAAGGAAACCCTTGGTCAAGGCGGCACGGTATATCGTCTCGCCGGCGATGAATTTGCCATCATCCAGGTCAGGCCGCAGCAAGCATTCGAAGCGGAAGAATTGGCCGACGCGCTGGTCACGGCGTTCAAGAAGCCATTCATCGTCAACGGCATCTCCCTGTTCGTCGGCGTCAGCGTCGGGGTGGCGATCGCGCCGCGCGACGGCAATGAGGACGAGCAATTGATGAAGGCGGCCGATGTTGCCCTCTATGCCGCCAAGAAAGAGGGGCGGCGGCGAGCGCGAACCTTCGATCCAACCATGTTGATCGTCGTGGAACAAAGGGAATTGCTACGGCGCAGCCTGCGCGTGGCGCTCCAGCGTGATGAGTTCTTCATCGAGTATCAGCCGCTGGTGGAACCTCCATCCACGGTCGTCGGTTTCGAGGCGCTGTTGCGCTGGCGGCATCCCACCCTTGGGATCATACCTCCGGCGGCATTCATTCCCATGGCGGAAGCCGATGGCCTTATGCGCGAAATCGGCCAGTGGATGCTCGAAGAAGCCTGCCGCGAGGCGCTTTCATGGCCGGGGCACTATACGCTTGCCGTCAACCTATCGCCTGCCGAGTTCCTGACGCCCGGGCTTACCGATCGCGTATCGCAGACGCTCGATGTCGTCGGGTTTCCCGCCGAGCGCCTGGAGCTGGAGATCACGGAGGGCGTACTGCTGGAGAGAACCATCAACAATCTCGACACGCTGAACACGCTGAACGTGCTCGGCATACAGATTTCCCTCGATGATTTCGGCACCGAGTATTCGTCTCTCAGCTACCTGAAGAATTTCCCCTTCGATACGATCAAGATCGATCGCTATTTCATCAAGGATCTTATGCAGGACACGAAGAGCCAAACCATTGTTCGCTCTGTCATCGGCCTGGCGCACGGCCTTGACATGCGGGTGACGGCAGAGGGCGTCGAAACGCCGCAACAGGCTGGATGGCTGCTGCAGGAGGGCTGTGATCGGCTCCAGGGCTATTGCATCAGCCCGCCGATGCGGGCCGAACGACTTGAAGAATTCATAAGACAAGGCGGACGCGCGCAGTCGATGGCGACGACGTTCGATGAGCTTCACGTCAGACCGTGATCCTCGAAACGCTTTTCATCCAGGAGCTTCTCAAGTGGACACGACAGAAATGCAAGCGGATAACGCGTCTCAACCATTGCTCGAGCTGGAAATGGACATGGCGTCCTTCGCGGCGGACTGGCGGCATTGCGATCAATGCGCTGCCTATGTCGCCCACATGGTCAGCCACGATCGTCAAGACCCCACCCGCCACGCCAACCTGCTTTCTGCCGCTTTGAACGAGCTCTTCGAAATGTCGTTCCATACGCGCGCTTGCAACGGCGCGTTAACCTGCCGTTTCTATCGGAACGGCTCGATCGAACGGATCGAATTGACGTTTCCCTGTTCGGACGAACAACGCGCCTCCTACGAGACCATCATCGAACATGCGAGGATCGGTCAGGCACTCGCCCATTATCTCGATGTCATTACCGATGATGCCGCACGCGCCGAGCAAGCAATCCTTTTCGGATTGCTGGTCAACTACGATGCCAACATCAGACTGCAAAAGCAGGATACGGGCATGCTCACCCTTGTGGTGGACCTAGCGCTTGAAAGGCTCCTCAATTGAGCAACCATCTCCCCAACCGTTTCACCGCACAATTCGACCCCAACAACCAGGAATTTTCCCTATCCGGGGTGTTCAGGCCGCATTCGGTCTCCGAACTTGCCGATGATCTGGCCCTTCTGCGCACCGGCATCGAGACGGTAAACGGCATCTGTTACATCAATCTGAAGCGCGTCACGCACATGAACAACACCGCGTTCCGCGCGCTGACTCATGTCCTGCTTGATGCAACGCGCTCAAGGCCGGATCTCAAGCTGACGGTCGTAGCGTCCAGCGTCGTTGCATGGGCGTCGCGGCTCTTCCGTCACTTGAGCGATCTTTCGCCGAATATCACCGTGGATATCTACGATTCCGCTTTTTATCCGGGCCAGACTTTCGTTGAAAACCAGAGCTTCATACCGATCCTCAGAACACAGACGAAAATGACGTGGCGGCACGAGCGAGAGATCTTGCCGCGCCACGGACTTCGCGAGGGCATGAACATCGCCGATATCTGTTGCGGCATCGGCGATTTCGCCATGCTGGTGCGAAAGGACTTCAAGCCGACGCGGATTGTCGCCCTCGATCACTCGATCCCGAGCCTGGACTATGCCCGCAAGGTCGCGGAGGATTTCGATGTACAGGATATCGAATATACCTATGGCGACGCATCGCAGATGCTGTTCGAAAGCGACCAGTTCGATTTCGTGACCTGCAGGCATTCGCTGCAGATCTTCGATCGCCCGGATGTCCTGCTGCGAGAGCTCTATCGGATATGCAAACCCGGGGGCCGCGTCTACATCACCAACGAGAAGAACTCCCATTGCCTCGGAGAGCCGAGAGCCGAGAGCATTCAGTGGACATATACTGAGGTCGCCAAGCTCTTCGCTCACTTCGACATGGATGTCGAGATGGGTCCGAAAGGTCGTCGCATGCTGCTGGATGCAGGCTTCGCGGACGTCAGGATGGAAAGCTTCATGGTCACCAATCTCGACGGCGATCCGCAGGATTTCGCCGATATCATCACGGCGTGGCAGAACGTCTACGCCGACGAGATGGCGGTCCGACGTGGCGATTCTCCGGAATTCATAGAGAAATTCAAGCAAGGTTTTGCCGACCACATCTTTGCCGCCCTGCACCCCAGAGGCTACGCGGGCTGGCCGATATGGGCCACCTCGGGACAGAAACCGCTATGATGGAAACCTCATTGGCCAAGAAAAAGCTCGGATTGCGCTCCTTTCGCGCCAAGTTTCTGATCGTTGTCGGCGGCGCCGTTCTCTTCGACCTGATGGTCAGTGGTGGCCTTGCGCTCTGGAACGTTCAGCGTCTTTCGCGCAATGCGACAACCGAGGTCGGTCAAGGCCTTGAGAAAGCAAGTCAGGATTACATCCGCTCCTATACGGATTCCACCGCCACGCAAGTCGGTCTCCTCATCGATCAGGTCCATTCTGATGTGAAGGCCCTTGCCGGCGTTTTGCAGGGACAGATCGACAATCCGACCAGGAGCGGGGCTATTGGCTCCGCCATGGACAAGGCCTCACCCGGTGCTGTCACCGTGACCTATGATCCGGTTGGCCAATGGGCACAAAACGCTCCTGGAACGCCATCGGTCGTCAGTGTCTGGGGCTATCTGCTGGACAAGGATCATCGTCCGATGCCCCAGGTCCAGGCCGACATCGAATGGAGCGCCGTGCTCAATCTCGTTGCGCCATCGTTGCTGCATAACGGCGCATCGAAACTGCAGATGTACTACATCGGACCGCGGGAACGCCCGATCTTCCGAACAGCGCCCTATACGACGCAGGCACAAACCTTCGACCGGCTCTACCCGGGCCACAACAGCGCGGATTTCTGGACATTCTTCTTTCCGGGTCTTTATGAGTCCTGGCAGCAATGGGCATCGAGCCCGTCGTCACGGCCGGTTGCCGACTACATCACCCAGACTGCGCCTTACACGGATGCGATCACCGGAAAGCTGATCGTCAGCTTCTTCCACCCGCTGTGGACGCCGGATCGGCATGGGGTCGCGGGCGCCGCCGGCGCCGATATCACCCTCACCCAGCTCGCCGAGATCGTCGAGAACGTGAAAGTCGCCCAAAGCGGCTTCGGTTTTCTGACGATGTCGAACGGAAACGTCGTCGCGATCAATCCCGTGGGAGAGAAGATCATCGGCCTGCGCGCATCCAACGACGCGGCCGCCAAGGGGGTCACCGGCCTCGATCGGTCGCTGCGCAACAGTGTGC
>NZ_JAELUG010001566.1 GCF_016429255.1 Rhizobium sp. ASV8 | reverse complement strand
CTACGCCGCCCGCATCAAGGTCTCACAATGAGCTCGTCAGGTACTCTTCGGTGAGCTCATTTGACGGCGGTAGATCAACCTCAGATCGCTGCAACTGAAAAATCGATGGGGCGTGGACGCCGCATACATTAGTGCTGACATTAGTACCAGAACAAAGAGGTTTCATGGCTCGCATAGAGATCATGTCCGGTACCGAGCGCAGACGGCGTTGGTCGGACGAGGCGAAGCTGAGGATACTTGCGGAAGCTGATGA
>NZ_JAELUG010001565.1 GCF_016429255.1 Rhizobium sp. ASV8 | reverse complement strand
CCCCCCCCCCCCCCCCCCCCCCCCCCCCCCCCCCCCCCCCCCCCCCCCCCCCCCCCCCCCCCCCCCCCCCCCCCCCCCCCCCCCCCCCCCCCCCCCCCCCCCCCCCCCCCCCCCCCCCCCCCCCCGCCCCCCCCCCCCCCCCCCCCCCCCCCCCCCCCCCCCCCCCCCCCCCCCCCCCCCCCCCCCCCCCCCCCCCCCCCCCCCCCCCCCCCCCCCCCCCCCCCCCCCCCCCCCCCCCCCCCCCCCCCCCCCC
>NZ_JAELUG010001564.1 GCF_016429255.1 Rhizobium sp. ASV8 | reverse complement strand
GCGAGCGCGCAGGCGCTCGAAGGCCAGATAGATCACCGGCGTCGTGTAGAGCGTCAGGAGTTGCGACAGCACGAGGCCGCCGATGATGGTGATGCCAAGCGGGATGCGCAGCTCAGCGCCCGTGCCCCTGTCTCTTATACACATCTCCGAGCCCACGAGACGGTCTATTAAATCTCGTATGCCGTCTTCTGCGTGAAAAAGGGGGGGGGGGGGGGGGGGGGGGGGGGGGGGGGGGGGGGGGGGGGGGGGGGGGG
>NZ_JAELUG010001563.1 GCF_016429255.1 Rhizobium sp. ASV8 | reverse complement strand
CCCCCCCCCCCCCCCCCCCCCCCCCCCCCCCCCCCCCCCCCCCCCCCCCCCCCCCCCCCCCCCCCCCCCCCCCCCCCCCCCCCCCCCCCCCCCCCCCCCCCCCCCCCCCCCTTTTTTCAAGCAGACGCCGGCATACGAGATTTAATAGACCGTCTCGTGGGCTCGGAGATGTGTATAAGAGACAGCCCTTTGTCCGATCATAGCAGTCGAAACGTTTCGTTTCTGATTTCAAAAATGCCGCGAACCTTGATCCTC
>NZ_JAELUG010001562.1 GCF_016429255.1 Rhizobium sp. ASV8 | reverse complement strand
AGCCTGGTTCGCATCTGCGCCGAGACCATCTACCGCTTCATCTACAGCAAGGAAGATTACGGGCTTGGCCTCTATCGATATCTGCCCGAGGCGCGCCGCAAACGCCGCCCGCGTGGATCGAGGAAGCCGCGAAACAGCGTGTTTCCAGCCAGCCACCGAATATCGCAACGGCCTGATTTTATTGATGATCGGACGCAGTTTGGTCACTGGGAGGGCGACCTCCTGATCTTCGAACGCGAACTCGGACATGCCAAC
>NZ_JAELUG010001561.1 GCF_016429255.1 Rhizobium sp. ASV8 | reverse complement strand
GCAAAACAAAAACTGGCAGGGTCTGGGTCTACGTCTTCGACGGCAGTGGCTATCAATCCGCCACTCCCGCAGCCATCGCCTATTACTACAGCCCTGACCGCAAAGGCGCGCATCCGGCTGACCACCTGGCAAGCTTCAGCGGCGTCATGCATGCCGACGGCTATGGGGGCTACAAGAAACTCTACGGCAACCAGATCATCGAAGCCGCCTGCATGGCGCATGTGCGGCGCAAGTTCCATGATGTGATCAAGCTGA
>NZ_JAELUG010001560.1 GCF_016429255.1 Rhizobium sp. ASV8 | reverse complement strand
AGCCTGGTTCGCATCTGCGCCGAGACCATCTACCGCTTCATCTACAGCAAGGAAGATTACGGGCTTGGCCTCTATCGATATCTGCCCGAGGCGCGCCGCAAACGCCGCCCGCGTGGATCGAGGAAGCGGCGAAACAGCGTGTTTCCAGCCAGCCACCGAATATCGCAACGGCCTGATTTTATTGATGATCGGACGCAGTTTGGTCACTGGGAGGGCGACCTCCTGATCTTCGAACGCGAACTCGGACATGCCAAC
>NZ_JAELUG010000173.1 GCF_016429255.1 Rhizobium sp. ASV8 | reverse complement strand
GCGATCGATGAGAAGGTTAGCACCAGTTCATCGGGTTCTGCCGCGTTGGAGACGCGCCGGCTTCAGGCGTTATTCGCGCAAGCCGCTGGGGAGTTTGAAAAAATAGCCATCGAAACTCCCTGGAACCGTGTTGAAAGATTATCAATCCTAGATTGGTTAAGCGCGCAGGCCAAGTCAAATTTCGCGATGTTTTCGGCTAATTTTCGAGCTGCGGCATAGTTGCAACATCGATAGGGTCATTAGCCCTTCCACCAAGGAGTCATTCCGGAGCCATCAAAGCGAGCCTACGGGCCCGGTTGCAAGATGTCCGGCCGCGAGGTGGTGCCGATCATAAGTCGGAGGCAGCCATGCGGAATGGTATTGGCGGAGCGGTGGAGTGATCCTCGTTCGCTGCGGTCGAGCTCCAGGCTATCAGCTCGGATCGCTCCGTGAACGGCAAGCCACATCGGCGCTACCAGCCGGATTGTCGGCTCCTCCATGCCGTTGTTACTGGCGCCCCCTTGCTGCGGCAACTCGTTGAAATCCCGGCCATGGGCGATGAACTACCGGAGATCTGGTGTGGCCAAATCCGGATGGCTCCTGGATATATGGTGACCGAAGGTTGACGTACCGATTTTGCGCGCGATGTGCCTGTCTCGCGCGGTGGTGTGGTCCCAAGAGCAATGTCGGCTTGGCGCCGGCTTAATATTGAACTATCCGACTTTGCCCGTCCTCGGCAGGATAAAGCGCTCCCGCTTCCTTTGCACCGTGAAAGCGCTCCATCCGCTTGCTTTTTCAATTGCATTTGGCTTCTTTAAGGCATCATCGCCGTGCCGTAGCTTCTGTCACCAGATATCCGCCGGCCGCGGATTTGTGGCGTCTCCGTAAAATAAGGAGGGAAGCGCCTTTGCCAGATAGGTAAATTCTGAATGGCAATGTCGCATCAGGCCAAGACCAATCTCGTCGGGCACGGGATGAGCATCAAGGCCCAAGACAAACCTGCTCCGCAGAACTAGGCCTTCATGGTTGTCTCTTGCGACATGCATCATCCTGCCTCCGGTCGGCACGCCGGCGTCGTCGAGGACGACGTCATCTCCGAAGCCTATGCCAGCGCAGACGATTGCGGAGACGGCATGGTTTGCGGTTGCGCGTTGTAAGTCCTCTGCGTCGAAGAATTCTGCGGGTTCCAGAAACTTGATGGTTGCCGTCACGGGCGGAATATCCCCCAGCGATTCCGTCGCGCGTATTGTTGCGCCGATGAGGTTCTTCCCTTTTTCCCACTTGCTGTCCCAGCCCAGATGCTGCCGATGATCAAGGGGATGCCACCAGCGCAGATGCTCGTCGGTTTCAAAATACGTGAACCACCAATCGAGCATTGCGCCGGTGCAGCCACGCATTGCCGTCCTGCAGGCAACAACAAGCGCTCCTGAGGCCAGGCGTTCAATCCCCATCTCAAGCCTCATCGGACCCGGATCAAGCATTGCAGCGAGGGTATTCGCATCATGTTGGTTTTGCATTTTTCGGTATCTCCATTTAGGAAACGATTATCGTTTCCTAAATGGAGATCTATAGGTGCAATGAACATCGGTCAAGGAGAAGCATGTTGGAGAAACGAGGCAGGGGGCGCCCGACCCAAGACAAGGAGGAAGTTAGGCGCAAAGTCCTTGAGGCCGCCGGTCGCGTCCTTCTGGAGGCGGGGTTCTCCAAGTTCAGTATAGATGCGGTTTCCCAGGCGGCGGGTGTTGCCAAGAAGACGATCTACAGCTTCGCGGATAGTCGCGAGGAGCTGGTCGGTCAGATCGTTGCATCTTGGACCGAGCAATTGGATGCGAGCTCCTATGGCAGCGCAGGCGCCGCCGGCGGTGGCGAAGCGGTTGGCGCACTAAAGGCATTGCTCTTCCGCATTTACCGCATCGCTCTTTCAAGAGACGCAGTCCTGTTGTTTCGCCTCATATCGGGGGAAGAGAAAGCGCGCGCGCTGCTGGCCGAAACCTACAACAGGAATGGCATCGAGAAGGGCGTAAAGGCGTTGTCATCGTGGCTTCAGCACCGACAGGCGTCGGGAGAAGTCAAGCGCGACGATCCCGATCGCCAAGCACGTACCATCCTCGCGGTCTTGGTTGCAGAACCCCTGCGCCAAGCCTCAATCGGAGTAGCAATTCCGTTTGACGATGCTGACGACGTTGTCGCCGAGCATGTCGGAAATTGTGTCAACTATCTAGCCCCGCTGATATTTGAGCGGACCTTGCCCGATATGATGGGCGCGGCCCGTGCTGAGCCTCTATCGCCGGATTGATTGTGTTTTCCCTCTTTGACTCAATGCGCCTGTTCAATGGAGACTGGGTGGTGGCAAAACAATTCCGGCTCAATGTATCCATGCACGCTTTTGAACCGTTGCTGTCGACGAACTGCCTCGTATTCGGGCAGTTATTTTGCCAGCGTGATCTTGTTGGCGAGGGCGATAAGTTCGGATTGGCGACCCGTCTTCGTCTTAGCGAAAATAGCCCTTAGATGCGTGCGTGCGGTTTCATATGACAGTTCGTATGTTTCGGAAATCTCCCGGAGGGAAAGACCTTCGCACAGCTTCGAGAGAATAAGCGCCTGCTTCGGAGTCAGGTTGAACAGGCTTTGGAACCTCTCCGGCCGTGCGATTTTTTTCGCCTCCGCGTCCTCGATAAGACACACCCCGATGGATTCTGAAAAGAAATCCGGCAAACTCCCGCCCAACCTTTGAATCCGCAGATAGAGCGAGCGGGCGGCTTCCCTTTCGATCTCCACCAGGGCGGGCGCCTCCGGGTCGGCCAAGAGCCATTTCTCGTCGATGACGGCCTGCATCCTCCTCCGGATCCGCGCGGTTTCCTCGTGCTTTCGGGATTTCAGCTCCCTGTTTGCGACCATCAGCTCCTTGCCGAGCATCCGCTCGGCATCGCTTGTGACCCGTGTCACCTTGCCGAACCGATCGAAGAAAATGGCAGCAATCCCTGCCATCTCAAAAGCGTCCGACATGCCGTCGACCCTGCTCGTCGACAATCGCTGCATAATATTCGCAGAAGCCATCAGCCGCTCTCGCATTTGAATGAAAATGGCCACTTCCTCGTTGCTATAGCCGCCGGGATCAAGTCCGCGATGCAGCGCGAGGGCCAGTGGGTCATCGGGGTGGACGCTCCAGGCGATCAGGCATGCACTGCCCATACCGTGCTTGACGTGGAATTTGAAGTAAGCGTGTTTTTCAAAGGCCTCCGGGGAGGTATATTGCTGGTCGCGGACAATTCCGTCGCGCTTCAGGAAGGGCAAGCCGCGAAGCCGCCACTCATTCTGATGCCATCCGCCATTGAAGTAATCTTGGAGAGGGGCGGCCATCGAATCCGTATGGATCACCA
The DNA here is from genome assembly GCF_016429255.1 of Rhizobium sp. ASV8. Classification (GTDB taxonomy): domain Bacteria; phylum Pseudomonadota; class Alphaproteobacteria; order Rhizobiales; family Rhizobiaceae; genus Rhizobium. The sequence goes on along the minus strand of NZ_JAELUG010000173.1, from coordinate 8,178 downwards.
GCTCGGGATTGCGATTCGAGACGGGAATGATGTTTGCGCCGAATGAGCCGGTGGCAGCGGCTATATCGGTGATGACGTCCTTCCAGAGTGACGTATCGAAGGCCGCTTCCAGAGAGCGGTCAAGCGCGCGGCCCAGAGCCGCCAAATTGATGCCAGACATCCCCAATCATACGGTTTCCCGCCCCAGTTCCCCCAATAATAGACTAGTCTATACACTTGACGGTTGCATCCTCCATTTGGAGTAGATCAGGTGCTCGTGAATGTTTTGCGCCCCGAAGGCTCGCCCGACCGCCGCCCGGGCTTGGAACAGTGATGCAGGCTGTGACCTGGCAATGTCGGATATTTGATATCAAAATCTCGTCCAGCGGCGGGGCTTGAGTGAGGCGTGCCCTGGACTGTGCCATCCGCCCCGATCAGCTGCGTCTGCCGGGGGTGCTGTTCTCAGATGCCTGACCCATCGAGTTGCTGGGCGTCGTCGCCCTCCCATGGCGAGGGCATGGAGGCACGACTAAGGCTGGCCAGAGGCATCGGCATCCAGCATTTCAGCTCCGGCTCGGCATATTCGACAATGCGGCCGGGCGCGGAATCCGAAGCGCGCCATCCTTCCGTGCCGAACTGATCACCATGCGACCAATAGGCGAGGTCAACTTCCGCCGGTCCCTGCTCGGACGGGCGGATCGTTACAAGGATCCGGCTGCCGTCTCTCGGTGCGCTTGCCATGTGGCGCCAGCGGTTCTCTTCGTCCATTTTTTCCTCCTGCCCCGTTGCAGCCCCAAGTGTCTCCTCGCCGTCGAAAGTGGTCAACTCAAACTTTTATACAGGCTATACGGCGTCTTCCGCCGGAACCGTAGCGTCAGCCGATGCAGGTTCCCTCTCGAAAGGTCCACACGGAAGAAAAAGCCGCACTAGAAGGGGGAGGCCAATCGAGCCCTGTCGCGCAAACCCGCAACGGCATTCGCCGACGGGCTCGCGCAATCCCAGCAAATTGGGCAATGGTCTCGCGCCTGCAATTATATGCAAACGAAGAGATAGGGCAGTTTTCCAGCATTCCTCAAAAGGGAAATGCGTTAGACGTAGGCTTCCCGCTGGCCGAACTCGGCGGTTGCATCGAAATTCTTGGTGCCGATCCGATCGCTTTCGCCTGAAAGCGTCGAACTCGATGGGCGGTTCTGTTCTTCCGCACCTGCTGTGGATTTCGACTTGTCGGCATTCTGCAGCTTTTGAAGCTGTGCCTGCAGCTTGGTGATCTGCTTTTGCAGCGCGGCTTTTGTCTTCTCGTCCGTCGCTTTGGCGAGCTCTCTGTTCTTTTCCTTGATCGTAACTTTAAGCTGGGCCTCGGTGGCGCTCGAGGATGACGAATTGACAGTTGCTGTCGCAGTCGAAGGCGAGGAAATTGCAGACACCATATGGATTTTCCTTGGTTGGGGGCCCATCAGTCTCGCATGGCTTGAGTTAACGCCCTGCTAAGTGAGCGCAGTACTGCGTATCGAAATAAGCCGCAGCAGCCGGAGTATGGAGGGGCATGACAAATGTCGGCTTCAGGCATGTAAGGCCTGGGTGCTGGCCGTGGGCTTAAATCAGGAAAGCATCTCCATTCGCGAATATTGGAACACATGCGGGGTCGATGCAGATCATGCAGTCGCTGCAGATGCTTCTATCGCGCTCATAGGTCACGCCGCACTGTCTCGCATCTTGGCCTCAGCTCTTGCTGTAAAGCTTCGCATATGCCTCGCGAAGAAGGTTCTTCTGCACTTTGCCCATGGTATTGCGCGGGAGTTCATCGACGAAGATAACGCGCTTTGGCTGTTTGTATCGAGCAAGGCGGTCCTCCAATCCATCAAGGACCGTCTGCTCGTCGAGCCCGATATCCTTGTCCGCGACGACGATAGCCGTAACGCCTTCGCCAAAGTCGGGATGCGGAACCCCGATTACGGCGCTCTCGACGACCCCTGGCAGACTATCGATCTCGGTCTCGACCTCCTTCGGGTAGATATTGTATCCGCCTGAAATCACGAGATCCTTTCCACGGCCCACGATGTGAACATAGCCGCGCTCGTCTATTTTCCCGAGGTCGCCGGTGATGAAGAACCCGTCTGCGCGAAATTCGGCGGCGGTCTTTTCGGGCATGCGCCAATAGCCCCTGAAGACATTGGGACCCTTTACCTCGATCATGCCCGTCTCTTCGCAAGCAAGCGTGCGACCGGAGTCTGGATCTGTGATGCGTATCTCGACGCCCTCCAGGGGGAACCCGACGGTGCCGGCGACCCGATCCCCGACACAAGGATTGGAGGTGTTCATGTTCGTCTCGGTCATGCCGTATCGTTCGAGAATGGTATGACCGGTCTTTTCGGAAAAGCCGCGATGCGTCTCAGTAAGCAGCGGCGCCGAACCGGAGACGAACAGACGCATGCCGGCGGTCGCTTCCCGTGTCAGCCCGGGATGCTGAAGCAGACGGACATAGAATGTCGGAACGCCCATCAATACGCTCGATGTCGGCATCAACTGCAGGACTTCATGCGGGTCGAACTTTGGCAGAAGATACATCGACGCCCCGGCGAGCAAGGTAACGTTGGTGGCGACGAAGAGGCCATGCGTATGGAAAATCGGCAGCGCATGGATCAATCGATCGGCATGGGTGAAGCGCCAGGCGCGGCGCAAGGTGACGGCGTTCGAGAGGAGATTGTCATGCGTCAACATGGCCCCCTTCGAGCGACCAGTCGTTCCCGATGTGTAGAGTATCGCCGCAAGGTCATCGCCTTCGCGCCTTGCATCGGCGAAATCGGCGCTCTTGGTGCGAGCAAGATCGAGCAACGAGCCGCTGCCGGTATCATCCAGCGTTGCGACATGGGCGCCATGGGCACCGGCGATCGCCCGCGCACCTTCGAGCGATTTCGATGACACGACGATGAGCTTCGGTTCGGCGTCGCCAACGAAATAATCGAGTTCCTTCAGCGTGTAGGCCGTGTTGAGGGGGAGATAGACCGCTCCGGCGCGAAGGCAGGCGAGGTAGAGCATGAGCGCATCCGGGCTTTTCTCCACCTGGACCGCCACTCGATCGCCCGGCAACACGCCCAGCTCGGCAATCGCCGCGGCGAGACGCCCTGAGCGATCGAACATGTCCGCATAGGACAATCGCCCGCCGTCAGGCGTTTCAATGAAGCATGCGTGTGGTGTTGCGGCATTGCGGATCGCATCGAAAAGATAGTTGTTCATAGCGGTATTTCCCCTGAGACGCTTCTTTTGGCGCTGCGGCTTCATTCACATCGGGGATCCTGGATTCCCGTTGACTTATCATAAGTAGCCTACGAGGGGACGCGGTCGCAATGACCCAGCCACCGTCGGCAAATGCTTCTCGGCCGATCTCGCTTTGTTTTACCTCATAGAGATAGTCGACCGGGGAGTGACGGTTTCTCGCATCGTGCTCAATTGCGGCCAAGGGCCACCACAGGAGATGTCGTCGCCGGGCATCCGAATGCTGGATCGTTTCTGCTGTACCTTGGTCGCGGAAACGATCCATCTCCTGCTGTCCTGGCATTGCGAGCGGAAGATCGCTGCGGATTTTTCCCGGACGTGCTCTAGGGACGGTGCTTTACGATCGGGTCTATCGGGCCGAGAGGACCGCCCAGATTGGCTTCGACGATACGGCCCGCAGCCAGCAGCGCTGCCTCCCCCCGAGGGTGCCCGATCAACTGCAAACCGACAGGAAGTCCGTCCTTGTTCAGGCCGACGGGCACGGAGATTGCCGGAAGACCTGCGACCGTCGCCAAATATGAAAACCGCAGCCAGCTGATATAGTCGCCAAGCGGAACGTCATCGACATGCGTCGGATATTCCTCTTCTATCGGGCCAGGCATCAGACCAACCACCGGACATGCAAGAACATCGAAATTCTCTAGGAAGCCGACCATGTTGTCAAAAATTCGCGTGCGGCCATATTGGGCATCGTAGACATCTTCGATGGTAATGGCTTTTCCAAATTCGATATTTTCGCGAAGAGTGTCCTTGAAATGACGTTGCACCTCGGCCGGCGTTCGGCCCGGCAGCGCGGCCCAAAGCATTGAACGAAGAACACGATAGGTTCGATCCAAGTCCGGTAGCGGCGGGCAGACCTCTTCGACAACCGAGCCAGCCCGCTCCATAACGAGCAGTGCAGCACGCAAATGCTCATCCATTGCCTTGGACGTTACGGCAAACCCATTCATATCGGGAGTGTAGGCGATGCGAAGCTTGCCTTCCGCCCGAATGACCGCATCTTCATACGGATCCTGCGGAGGAGGATGGGAAATGGGTGACCTTGGGTCGAACCCCGCCATGGCGTCGAGGAACAGCGCGCAATCGCGTACGCTGCGCGCCATGGGACCCTGTACGCCTTCGGTGTGAAACTTGATCGGACCGGGGCCTCCGCCTGTAATCCCCGGGCTGGGCCTCAGGCCAACCACGCCACAATAGGCCGCCGGTGTGCGTAGCGATCCGGCAAGGTCTGATCCGTGCGCCAGCCATACCTCGCCCGTGGCAAGTGAGGCCGCCGCACCACCGGAAGATCCGCCTGCATTTTTTGAGGTATCCCATGGATTTCGGGTCATGCCGAACACGGCGTTGAACGTATTCGCGCCTGCGCCAAATTCCGGAGTATTGGTCTTGCCCGTGACGATGCCGCCGCGCGCCTCGAGGCGCAATACGAGCGGATCGCTCTCCTGCGGAACATGGTCGGCGAGCCCCTTTGACCCCATCGTCGTGCGTACGCCGGCAACATTGGTCAGGTCCTTGATGGATATCGGCAGCCCACAGAGCATATTGTTCGCAGTGTCAGTGCGGGTTGCTATTTGGTGGGCCGCTGCTTCCGCGCGACGCCGACAGAGGGTTGGCATCGCGTTGACTGCTGGCTCGACTGCTTCAATGCGATCGTAAGCCGCGCTTAGAAGTTCGGACGGACTGATTTCCTTGCGCCGCAACAGCCTCACGATTTCATGGGCCTCTTTCGCTGAGAGTTCCGAGCCGGTGAATTTGGCAAATGACGCCATCAGATAGCCTCTCCATGGTTCCAGAGCGTGCCGCGATTCTGACACTGTCTCCCTGCGCTCTGGTCTTTGATGTTGCGCATGACGCTGGCATGGCCCAGCCGGGGCCGCGCCGTTATAATCGGAGACTATTCGGCCTGCGGCAGCGCATACCAATCACTTGTCTTGACGGTCCATTTCCCTTCGACCAGCTGCATGACCTTCGTGGCCTTCATGGGCGAATGGGCTTTCGCGTCGCCAAAGACATAGCTGCTGCCGGCCATCGGATAGTTGAGCTTCTGACCCTGCTTCAAGGCGGATGTAACGGAGCTCCGCGTTACCTCGCCGTCGATCCCGGATATCGTGTCGATCATCACCTTGGCGGCGAGATAGCCACCTTGCGAGAATGCCGTCTTTTTCAAGCCGGCCTTCTCCATGGTCTTGGCCCAGGCGGCATTGGCCTCGCCATCCTCCGTATACGGCTCCCACTCGGTCCCGACATAGACAGGTTGCTTGCTGTTCGCGAGGGATGTCGCCACACCTTCGGTATAGCTCGCTGCGAGAAATAACCAGCTGATGCCGGAAATCTTCTGCGTATCGGCAGTCTTTACCCATTGGACCGCTCCCGGCTCCACATGATTGGTCAATACGGCGTCGCAGCCTGCATCGCGTGCGCGAATGAGATAAGGCGTCAGATCCCCTTGCGGCGGCAGTGTCATATCGACAAGCGCCATTTTCTTTCCTCTTGCCCTTTCCCACGCGGAGACCGCATCGGCATAGGCTTCCTTGGTGCCTCCGATGATGATGAAGAACGCACATAGGTTCTTGGCTTTGAGGGTGTTGCTCGCATAATCGAGCATCACGGTGCTAAGCGTGTATGGTCCGACATTGACGGGGGATATGCTGGGAGCATTGAAGCAAACAGGGTCTATGCCAACGGCCGGAACCGAAAGAACGCCATTTTTATTGTAGATTCCTGCGTTGACGGAGCAATCGAGATGACTTGCGCCGCCAGAAAGCGCGACGACATTTTGATTGTCGATCAAGTCTCGCGCTGCCTGGGATGCAACCTGTGGATCGCCCTTGTCATCGGCGATAGTATAGTCAATCTTACACCCGTTTATACCGCCAGCTTCGTTGAACTGATCAAATGTTGCCTTGGTGGCATTGGGTGCATCGGAAAAATCGGACAGACCAGTAATCGTTGAGATTGCACCGATATGAATAGGTCCATTCTTGCAAATGGGAGATGCTTGTACCGGCGATGCTCCGTAAGCGGCAGCTAGCATCGCAAAGGCTGATCCGGCGAAGATGCCATATGATTTCTTCATTTTGTTCCCTCTTTCTACCCGATGCTTCTGGTGGCGCCGGATGTATTTTTAAGCTCTTTATTGATGAGCAGGCCCTTTATCTGGCCATGATTTTAGCATTGCGGTGTCGCGCATGTGCCCTGATACGGTGTTCGTCGCTGAGACTGGCACCGTCTACATATGTGTTGGAAGTCACCTGAGTTAGGCTGATGTTATGGCTCTCCTCCCCAAGAGCACATCTCCCAAAAGTCACGAGTCCAGCACTCGCCGATGAAGCGAGTTGCCAAATGTTCAATATTTGAACCTGTTGTTCTAATATTAGAATTGATCGCGCAATCATGTCTGTCAAGTTGTTTTACATGTTAAATATATAACAAAACGGACGCATTTCGGCGCCCGAATTCGCTCCCATCCAGATAGAATATCTGCCGTATTTACAAAGGCTGCTGCGGGATGCGTCGCCACACGATATTCTGGGAGTAGATTCAAGCCAGGGCATTTTCAGGAAACATGCGCCAGGAATCTTCAATTTGAAATTCACGAAAAATAATGGGATGGAGCACTTCCGCGATTTAAAGAAAGCAGAAGTGCTCCAAGTCAGTGAACGCGCTTGTGAGGATAATGCTCAAGGGAGCCTGAATGCCGGGCGTCGCCTGCCATCAACCGTCGCAGCCGCAACCAGTGCGTTTCTGCACCTACTTCTGCAGGTCGGTCCAGATCTTCGTATAGATCTTCATCACCTCGGGTGAGCAGGTTTCAGCCGGGAAGCCCGCCTTTGCCAGGTCCGCCGGGATGTTGACCTCCGGCGCCGTCTTCATATCTTCCGGCATGAACTTCTCGGAGCCGATAATTCCATTGCCATACCGGGCGTAGGCCGAAATCATCGCGGCATTCTCGGGCTGCATGACGAAGTTCATGAACAGCTTGGCGTTTTCCACGTTCTTGGCATCCGAGAGGATGGCAAGATTGTCCATGAAGACAGGGAAGCCTTCTTGCGGGAAGCCGAATTCGAGTTTCGGATTGATAAGACGGCTTCTGAAGGAAGCACCATTCCAGTTCATACCGGCGGCGATGTCGCCCTGAGCCAATTGCTCGACCGTTCCGTAATCGATCGACAGCCAGTTCGGTTTGGACGCGACAAGCAGGTCCCGGACTTTCTTCAGGACCGTCATGTCGTTGGAGCAGGTCTGTCCGCCGACATAGTGGACCGCCAGAGCCATGATGTCGTTCATTTCAGGAACGATGTTGATCTTGCCTTTCAATTCCTTCGGTGGGTCGAACAGGATGGCGGAGGTGTTGATGTTGCCTTTATAGACGTCCCGGTTCACCGAAATGCCGACCGTACCCCATTGCCAGGGCACCGTGTAGTGCCGGCCCGGGTCGAAACCGGGATTGCTCCATTTGGGATCGACATTCTTGAAATTCTCCATCTGGTCTGGCCGCGCTTCCAGAAGCAGGCCCTTCTGAACCCAGATCGGAACGTAGATGCCGGCCGGAACGACCATATCGAAGCCATGGCCTCCCGCCTCCACCTTGGCCAATGCCGTGTCGTTGCTGTCGTAATCCGTGACAGTGACCTTCACATTATAGGTTTGTTCGAATTTCTTTATCATGTCCGGAGGCGTGTAGTTGCCCCAGTTGTAGATATTCAGTTCGCCTCCAGCCAGGGCTGGGCCGGCGAACAGCATTGCGGCGGTAGCTGATGCGATGAGATTTTTCATGTTTCCCCTCTCTTCTTGCTTCAGGAATGATTTGTCTTGGTATGGTTCTCGCGGCTGATGAGAAAGAACACCACGACCAGCACCACGGAGATGACGAACAGGACCGTGGCGATAGCGTTGGTTTCGGGCGTGAGGCTGCGCCGCATCTGC